>DUDC01000328.1 GCA_012959465.1 Planctomycetaceae bacterium | reverse complement strand
GACGCGGTGGATTTTCTGGTGGTGACCGCGGACGCGGTGGATCCTCCAGTGGGTACTCTAGCCGCGGTGGTTCTTCGGGTGGATATAGCGGATTTAATCCAGCGGACATGATCGCTCGAATGGATACCAACGGTAACAAAATGCTCGACCCGTCAGAGATGCAGGGACGGTCAAGTTTTTTGATCGATCGCTTGTCGTCGGTGATGCGGATTGACAAGAGTCGCCCGATTCCAATCGATCAGATCGTGCGTGGTTTCGAACGATTGCGAAATGGCGGCGGTGGCTCTGGCGATAGCTCACGTAATCGGGGCAGTTCCTCCTCCAGTAGTTCGTCGCAGGAAACCGAGTCACTCGTGCCCGGTTTCGGTCTGGACCTGGGCCTCGATCCGGTCCTCGGTTTTGGCTCGCTGAGCGAGTTTTTTAGTGTCTCGGTGGTGGACCAGGATAAGAAGTCTGCGGCGGATCGCTTTACTCGATACGACCGAAACAAAGATGGCTTCCTGAGCCAAGAGGAGCTGCGCTCCGGCCGTTGGTCCGATGACCCGATGGCCTATGACCGAAACAAAGACGGTCGAATTTCGCCGAGTGAAATGGCCGTACGTTATGCTCGTCGTCGAGTTAACGAAAGTGGAGGCGGCGGTCGCGAATCCTCGTCCACCAGTTCCGTCTTTTTTACCGGCGGCTTGGCAAGTAGCAGTTCCGGCGGCAACTCGTCATCGTCGAAAAAAGTCAGCAAAGAAGAAGCGGAACGCTACGGACGCTTTGTCAGCTTCATGCTCACCCGATATGACAGGAACAAGAACGGCGTCCTCGATAAGGACGAGTGGGGCAGCTTGAGCGGCGACGCGAGCGGATCGGACAAGAATCGTGACGGCAAATTGGATAAAGACGAGATGATCCACTATTTGGCCAACCGATCCTCAAGCCGATCAAGCGGCGGCGACCGTGGCGGCGATCGAGGCAGGAGCTTCGGTGGTGGTGATCGAGGCAGGAGTTCTGGTGGTGGTGATCGGGGTCAGTATTTTACTGGTCGATCGGAAGGATCCAGTGGATCCAGCAGACAGTCCAAAGATGACGATCGAACGTCGTACCGGGCCATGACGCCATTTGATCGGCTGGTCAAATCGGGACTGGAAAAGGAACTTCCCGATTGGTTCTTTGAAGATGACAAAAATGAGGACGGTCAAGTCAAGATGCACGAGTACGCATCACGATGGGACGACGCAACGTTCGATGATTTCAAACAATTCGACGCCAACCGCGACGGTGTCATTACGGCCGCTGAGTGCATTGCGGCGTTGGAAGATGGTGCGAGGAAAGGGGGCGGCTCATCAAGTCGTTCATCT
Organism: Planctomycetaceae bacterium; assembly: GCA_012959465.1. Classification (GTDB taxonomy): domain Bacteria; phylum Planctomycetota; class Planctomycetia; order Pirellulales; family Pirellulaceae; genus UWMA-0346. The sequence continues at coordinate 9,142 of DUDC01000328.1, read as the reverse complement.
CGCAGTAGCGGATCCTCAGGTTCTCGTAGTAGCGGCGACAGCAGCGGTAGTGACGACAAGTACTTGGACTACGCCAAAAGTCAGATTGCGAAGTACGACACGAACAAGGATCGCGCTCTCACGCCAGAGGAATGGAAGAGCATGTCTCGAAGTCCCGAGGCAGCGGATGCAGACAAAGACGGTATCGTTACTGCGGAAGAACTTGCCGAATCCTTTAAGAAGAAATAGAAGACGGCTTCGCCAACATCTTTCCTGAGCGGTTACCTTCCAGTTTCGGCCTGAATCTTGAGTGCGTTCGGAAGGCGGCACGGTTTGCCGTTTCGACCGATGCAGGCGACCACACTGCGAGCTGTCACGATTGGACGTCCCTGCGCGACGTCCGTGTTTTCGCACTCGACGCGGAACACCCGGTACTCGTGTTCCAAACGGGCTCCCTTAGCCTTCGCCAGCGTAACTTCGATTAGCAACTCGTCGTCGAAATATGCGGGAGATTGGTAGCGTACATCCATCTCGGTCACTACCAGTATCGCACCACTTCGCTCGATTTCACGATAGCTCTGGCCAATCGCCCGCAGCATTTCCACTCGTGACTGCTCGAAGTAGGTCAAATAGTTGGCATGATGCACATGTCCTTGGCCGTCCGTTTCCTGGTATCGAACGCGCACTTGGTAGGTAAAAGTTCTCATTGTTGCTCGCCCACCTGCTGTCTTCGCTAAGGAGAAAGTGCATCGAATGGTGCAATCCTACTTTCCAGTTTATCCACTGACTACGGCTGCCCCGTCTGCACAGAGGATAGATGCTCGAATCGCAGGTGAGTCAACAGCGGCGCGGCTCATTCGGTGCATGTATTGCTGACCTGGGTGGGCGACAGTTCGGTTCGACCTCAAGATTCGTGCATTGCGCGAACATAGAATGTAAGATCATTGGGCGGGCCAAACTCGAATCCGTTTTTAGATGTGAAGCCGGAGGAAACCTGCGATGCCGTTGAGCGGATTGAACAACAACCTTAAACGTCGAATCTCTCGGCGTCGGGCTCTCATGACCGCTGCCGCCATGGTGTCGGTTCCACAGCTTGGGAGTGCCGCAGTGGTTTCGGACAGACATTTGCGCATCGAGTCGATTGAACAGACAACCGTTCGCTTGCCTATGCGCCCCGTGCCAGAAAGGAACATGGCCAGGGAAATTCCGCACTGGAAGTACTTTGAGTTATTCGAAGTCAAACTATCCAATGATGTGGTCGGCATTGGCGAGACGATGCTCTACTACACCTGGCGCGGTACGGAATCGGAAGACGTTGAACGGGTGAAGGGAAAGAACGCCGTCGAGTGCATGTGGGATGACACTCTGGGGGCCGGATTGCAAATGGCGTTGTTCGACGCCGTCGCAAAGTCGGCTGGTGTTCCGGTATACCGTCTACTCGGCGATCAAGTTCACGAACGAACGCCACTCTCGTGGTGGAATATCGACACTTCCGCCGAAGACATGGTTTCGGACTGCAAAGAGGCACTACGGCAAGGATACATGTCGTACAAGACCAAAGGGCGTCCTTGGTTCGATGTCCACCGGCAGGTGAAAATGGCGACAGCGGCAGTGCCCGAGTCGTTTAAGATCGATATGGATTTCAACGACACTTTGTTGGATGCCGAACGGGCCATACCGATCCTGAAGGACCTGGAAAAATACCCACAGGTGGATATTTACGAGACGCCCATTCCACAGGAAGACATCGAAGGGAATTGCCGGATTCGCGACGCGACGCGCGTTGCCATCGCAATGCACTATGGGAATCCCAATCCGGCCGTGGTGATTCGTCGAGAAGCGTGTGACGGGTTCGTAGTTGGTGGTGGCGCTCGAGAGGTCATGGACGCAGCAGCTGTCGCGGCGGTGGCAGATATGCCGTTCTGGTTGCAGCTGGTCGGTTCCTCGCTGACCGCTCATTTCTCACTGCATTTTGGCGCGGTCTGTAGCCATGCCACCTGGCCAGCGGTCAACTGCCATCAACTCTTTTCGGCACAGATCGTGAATCGAGTACCCGAGGTCAAGGGTGGTACAGCGGCGATTCCACAACAGCCGGGGATCGGCGTGCAACTCGACCGCGATGCCATTGAGAAGTTCCGTGTTCCCAAGCCGGCCAGTCGTCCAGAACCGAAGCGTCTGATCGAGACCGCCTGGCCTGACGGACAAAAGGCGTACATTGCCAATGACGGAGAGGTCAATTTCGTCCTCACAGCCGGACAGAAGGGCAAATACCCGTTTTACAAGAAGGGCGCCGAGACACGATTGGTGCCGGAAGATGGATCCAAGTGGTGGAAAGAAATGTACCGCCGCGCGCGGAACGGACTGGTGTTGGAGTAGGTGGCTTGCAGCACTTGGCCAAGACGGCAGCCGGTCCGATGGCGGGTCCATGAACCGGCAGCCACATCATTTACCGATCCGGTACAGGTACTTGTCGGAGCGAATCAGGAGCGTGTCGTCAACCACGGCCGGTGACCCATTGAACAGCGATTTGTCCTCGGCGAAGACGTTGCGGGCCAGCTGCTTGAACTCCCCGCCCGCGGCTAATACGACCACGCCATTGCGACGGGTCGTGACATAGATCTTTCCGTCTGCCAAAACCGGTGAGGCGTAGACGGCGCTGCGACCGCCAGCGCCGTCCAGACGCGATTGGTACACTTCCTCGCCATCGGAAGTATTGAGACAGGTTGCGATACCGCTGTCGCTGATCACGTAGAGGTACTTACCGTGCACGATCGGTGAAGGAACGTACGAGTTGGCTTGCGCTTTCCAGCGAATGTTCGTTTTGGAGATGTCATCTTTCCCACCCATTTTGATGGCGACACTTCCACCGCCCCGGCTACCCAATGCGTAGACGATACCGTCTTGCACGACGACGGTTGGATTGACCGGGCCTCGACTGGTGGCCTCAGCGTACCAGTTGAGACTTCCATCATCCGGGTTCATTGACCAGACTTCGTAGGGGACATTGATCAGGAGTTCGACGCTGTCACCCTCGCCTTTGGCCACAACCGGTGTGGCCCAAGAACCGTACGCGCTACTCGCGGTGGCTTCCCAGGCAACCTCGCCGTCCTCGGCGTTCAAAGCATAGATCTTCGAGGACTCCGCATTGGCGTTCACGATCACTTTTCCGTTATAGACGATGGGACTGGCCGCCGAGCCCCAGTTGTTCATCGCCGATTCTGTACCGACGCTGCGACGCCATCGTTGCTTCCCTTCCAGGTCAAAAGCGTAAACTCCCGACTTGCCGGCAAACACGAAAATGAACTTGCCATCAGTCACTGGAGTGCTCGACGCATAGCCGTGGTCGCGAAGGTAGCCGCCATAGCGTGTTGGCGTGGCTTCATTCTTAAATGGTGTCGACCATTGAATCGTACCGTCGGTCAGTGAGACGCAGACCAAATGGCGAACTAAGTCGTTTGGCGCCGCGTCGGCATCGACCCCGTACCCGGTAAAACAGGTCACAAATACTCTGTCGCCCAGCACGATGGGACTTGAAGCTCCTGGGCCGGGAAGTGCCGCCCGCCACCGAAGGTTGTTCGTCTCACTGAATTCGACAGGCAAGTTGGCAGCTTCCGCGACTCCGTTGGCGTTCGGTCCTCGAAATTGTCGCCATTGAGCCGATGAGGGGACACAGGTGAGAACGACGATGGAAAGGGCGACGACAAGGCTGCGCATGATTCGGGACTCCAGAGGTAAAACAGTCAGTATACAGAGGAGGTAACCGTTGAAACACGCCAATGAAACACGCAAAAGACGAAAAGAGATCGGAGTTTTTCTCGTTTTTTGTTTTTCTGAGCGGAGGGCGGCCGGATTGGCGACGAATTGGGTGCCGGGTTTCAATGACGGGACACGGTTGATAGGTTGTCTGAATTGCGGGCGACGAACGCATCAATGACTGGGTACTAATGACTGGACTGGCGGTAGCGGGGAATACATCGTGACGTCGAACTCGGAACGAACGGACCAGCCTCTGGTGGGTGTCATCATGGGTAGCAAGTCGGATTGGGACACGATGCGGCATGCCGTGGAGATACTGAAAGAGTTTGGTGTTGCCCACGATTGTCGCGTTGTCTCGGCCCACCGGACGCCCGCATGGATGTGTCAATACGCTGAAGACGCCGAGCAACAGGGCCTCAAGGTCATTATTGCTGGCGCGGGTGGCGCGGCCCACTTGCCTGGCATGGTCGCCTCGCAAACGCTCCTGCCCGTCTTTGGCGTTCCGGTAAAAAGTCGCGCACTCTCTGGATTGGACTCACTTCTTTCCATCGTACAGATGCCCGGCGGTGTGCCGGTCGGCACTTTGGCCATCGGCGATGCGGGCGCCAAGAACGCGGCATTGTTGGCAATTCGTGTCCTGGCAAACGACTGTGCTGAGTTGCGAGAGAAGTTGCGAGACTTCGTCAACCGGCAAACGGAAACGGTGTTGAAGGACTCGCATCTATGAACGCGAGTATTCTTCCCGGGGCGACGATTGGCGTGCTGGGAAGCGGACAATTGGGCCGAATGTTCACGATTGCGGCGCGACGAATGGGTTATCGGGTGCATGTCTTTTCACCCGAAAAGGACTCGCCGACGGGGCAAGTCGCCGACCTCGAAGTTGCCGACTCTTACGATAACGTCGACGCAATCGATCGATTTGCCGCAGGAATTCAGGCAGTTACGTTTGAATTCGAGAACGTATCTTCCGAGACCATTGCAAGATTGGAAGACCTGCTTCCCGTTAGACCGAGCGGTCGCGTATTGAGTACTGCTCAGAATCGAATTCGAGAAAAGACGTTTCTCCGCGACGTGGGCATTCCGGTTACGCCGTTTCGCCGCATTGCCTCGACCGCCGACGTTCAAGCTGCTGTTGCAGACGGGTCCTTTCCTTCCGTCCTAAAGACGGCGGATTGGGGTTACGACGGAAAGGGCCAAGTGCGGGTCGATTCCGCAGCCGCGCTACCAGAAGCCTGGGCTGGAATCGGCCAAAACGACGCTATTCTCGAAGAGTTCGTCGACTTTCAAGGTGAGTTGTCTGTCGTGGCAGTTCGCGGCGACGATGGTCAATTCGAGGCTTATCAGCCGATTGCGAATCAACACCGAAACCACATTCTGGATCTATCGGTCTGCCCGGCCGATTTGCCGGCCACGGTTGCCAGGGAAGCCGTTGAAGTGACTCGTGTCATTTTTGAGGCGTTGGGCGTCGTCGGTGTTTTGTGTGTTGAGTTTTTCCATTGCAGCAATGGCGGCTTGCTGGTCAATGAACTTGCGCCTCGACCACACAATTCTGGCCATTTAACCGTGGACGCGCATATGAGTTGTCAGTTTGAACAACAGGTCCGCGCTCTTTGCGGATTGCCGTTGGGCTCAACCGAGTTGCTCAGACCGGCTGCGATGGCGAATCTGCTAGGGGATCTCTGGTCGGACGGGGAACCCGATTGGGCCGCACTATGTGCCCTTCCCAATGTCAAACTCCACTTGTACGGCAAACAGGAACCACGCGTCGGTCGAAAAATGGGGCATCTCACGGCGTTGGGGAGCTCGGCTGCCGAAGCTGCCCAACTGGCACTCGCCGCGAGAGAACGCCTGGTCAGTTGACCATGGAGTCAGCTAATTCTCAGTCCTGGACCGAGCGGATTCGTCTTGTTTATTGGCATACACGGCCACCCAGTACGGAGTGCCGGACGGACTGACCGCGTAACCAAATCCGGCGTACGTCGTTCGACTGCGAATGTTGGCCCAATGCCCGCTGCTATAATGCCAAGTTCGAAATGCGGTCCCGACATTGTCTTGTCCTACGGCGATGTTCTCACGAACAGGTCCGTCAAAGCCGTGCCGCGTTGCACGTCCCTGAGGTCCGCCATTGCTGTAGTGACTAAACTGACGAGTTCTCGCCATGTACTCGGCGTGGTCTTGGGCGGCCGCAGTCAATTGTGGACTCACGCGGTGAGTTGCTAGTCCAACCGACTGACGAAGACGATTATTCTCGTCCAACATTCGGACCAATACTGGTCGTTTGTGGATGGGGCGTTGTGCGGCCAGTTCTTCCAAGTGACCTTCGATCGTGACCTGGTGGCAAAGCATGGCGGCAACAAAAGCCAAAGCGTCCATCGAATCCTCCCGTGGAGTTGCAGTTGTGAGTCCCCTCACAGGGAGCCAACATGTCTAACAAACCGAAGCCACCGCGTGAATCAGGGACCCCGCCAGGGGGGCTCTTGTATATCGAACACCGAACGCCGACCAGAAAAAAAGGAACAGCCGCGGATGAAGTCCCCGGCCATGGTGTTCACTCGATGTTCGATGTCCACCTGTCCGGTCTCTTTCCCTTCCAAAGTAAGATTGACTACAATCGTATTTGCACTGGTTCGCAAGTACAAAGAAAGGACGAGCAACATGGCACTGCGCCGCACCACAAACCGCCCGGTCCAGTCGTCTTTCAAGTCCAAAGCTCGTTTTGTTTCGTCGACAATTATCTGTCTGTTTGTTGTGGCGGCGGTCGGTGAAGGCTTTGCATGCGCTTACCTCTGGGATCGTGCAAGCAAGGCGGAAGTCGAATTAGCAGAGCGACCTGGGCCAATCATGACCGCCGATGGCGTGACGAATGCCAAGCAACGAGAGGTCGGGTTGGAGGCATTGAAGCAATTGTTGGAGGAAGCCCAAACGGCCGAGCGTTTGTCGAAGCACGTAATTGCCGAAATGCGAACTCAACAGCGCGGATTGGATTCCGATAACGCGCGATTGAACCGACGACTTGGCTACTTAACCGAGCGTGTGGACGCAATTGTCTATCAACGGGAACGGCTTGCTGTAGCGAACGAGGACCTTTTGCGGCAACTCGACGGTGGTTCACCAGCGGAATCCGTTCGCGCATCTCGCGTCTCCCTGGTCGACTATGAAGACGACGGCTGGCGAGCCGTACCAGTGAAATAACCCGCGAAGGGAGCAAACACGGATGTCAGAACCCCAACAGGCCACGTTCGGTGGCGGCTGTTTTTGGTGCACTGAAGCAGTTTTTCGACGGATTCGCGGCGTCAGTTCCGTCGTGTCCGGCTATTGTGGCGGGCAGATCGCATCTCCGACCTACGAAGCTGTCTGTCAAGGAACGACGGGCCATGCGGAAGTGATCCAGGTGGAATTTGACTCGCAACAGATCTCTTTTGGCGACCTGCTTGACGTGTTCTTTGCCACTCACGATCCCTCGACGCTCAATCAACAAGGTGCCGATCGAGGAACTCAGTACCGGTCCGTCATTTTCTACCACGACGAAATTCAAAAACAGATTGCGGATGAAAAAGTGAATGAGTGGAATTCATTTGGCGAGTATCCGAATCCGGTGGTGACCGAGATCGTCCCCATCGCGACGTTCTTTCCTGCGGAGGGGTACCACCAGGAGTACTTTGAGCGAAACTCGCATCAACCTTACTGTTCAGCTGTTATCGCGCCGAAAGTGCAGAAGTTGTTGGAGCGCTTCGCCGACTTGACTCGCCATCCATCCTGACGTGCCAATTCTCCCTCGCTGACGCGTCGGGTTACTAGTCGAGCGACCTACCGTAACCCGAAGCGTCAGCGAGGGAAGAGGCTATTGATTCAATGAACGCAAGTAGGCCACCAGATCGGCAAGGTCCTGTTTTGAGATCGGCTTGTCGAGGCCCTGAGGCATAATCGATATCGTAGTTGGTACGACCGATTCGATATCGGCGCGAGCGATGACCTGGGGCTTACCCTCAGCTTGTTGGATATGGAGCACATCATCTGTCTCGTGGACGACGATTCCAGACATTAGCCGCCCGTCGTTGAAAAGGACCGTGTAGGGTTCGAACTCTCGCGCCAAGCTGGCGGAAGGAAACACGATCGACTCGAGCAGATCTCGTTCGTTGCGAATGCGGCCAATGGCAGTCAGATCAGGACCGATCTGTCCTCCTTGGTCGCCAACGCGATGGCACGTACTGCATTTGTTTTTCTCTGCAAAAAATACTGCCTTCCCTCGCGCCGGAACGCCGGACCGAATTGCGGGGATGAGGTCGTCCAATTGAGCTCGCTTTTCTTCATTGAGCTGGCGAAGTTTCTCTAGCAGTTGATTGCCGCGTGGTAACAGTTCTTGCGAATAGCGTTTGATGACATCCGAGACGTCGCTCTCGGCCAGTGCGGAGAAACTGCGTGCATCGACGAGGGCATCCAAAAACGCAACGGACGTTGCCTTGTCTACATCGCGCCGATAGGGTTGGATCAAGAGCTGCAGTTCCAGTGGTCCGGCGAAGGGGAGATTGTCGGTTAGCTTCCTCAACTGTTCCGACGTCAAACTGGCATTCGAGAGAATGCGAGCGGACGTGGTACGCTCTTGGGGTGAGGCATCTTCAGCGAGCAACCTGATGAGGAACTCAAAGGTGATTGCATTGGGACGTGGCGAGTGACGCATGATCGCCTCAACAGCGGCCAGCCGAATCGCCGCGGACTTTGTCGCATTCGCGACCAGTCCTACCAGCAGTTTGTCGAAATGATCGGTCTGAATTGATGCAACCGCTCGCAAGGTTGTTGCCAGGACCTGCGTGTCGTCGGAATGAAGCCACGCGTTTAGTGGTTCGCTCCACGATTCGTGGAGTGGAATCCGGTCGGCGTTTCCCAGCGATTCAAGTAGACGTACTGCTGTCTGGGGCGAGTCCATTGTGAGGTGTTGTCCAACAACTCGCGCCACCGAGTCGGTTCCGGCGAATGCGGTGACGAATCCGGCGATCAGGTTGTTATCAGCGTCGCCAGGAGACTCTCCTTGCAGCCATTGTTCAAGCAGTTGGCCAACGTTCCCGGTCCATTCTGTGTGCCTGAGAAAGACTCGCATCGCTGCCTCTCGCACCTGTGGTGATTCAGACGCTAGCAACGGAGCCACTTGGTTGACGGTTAGAGTCTTCTTCTCCATCTGATCAAGTGCCCACAATGCGCCTCGTTGGACCGCGGCCGTCGGGGACTGCAGCGCATCAAAGAGCTGGGTGGGTTCATTAATCTCGATTAATGCGAAAATCAAAGCGTGTTCCTCGGTGCGATCGGTGGGTGACCGAAGCGACTGAAGAATTGGTGCTGAGGCGGCGGCGTATTGGAGTTTACCCAGGCTGGTCGCCGCCTCGCGTCGGATCGCAGGCGCTTTGTCGCGTAA
>DUDC01000327.1 GCA_012959465.1 Planctomycetaceae bacterium | reverse complement strand
GTCATTGATCTTGGCGACCTACCAATAACAGTTCGGTGTCGGCAAATCGATTCCGATGACAAAGAACTTCGGCTCTCCTGCCGAATCGGTGGCCGCGGCGATCGCTGCAGCAACTGCTGAGCCGACGAATCCAAGTCCTTGAACGACAACGATTTGCCGCCCACGATGACGCTGTCGTTCGGCTTCAATTGCGATCTGGTCGTAAGCCGACAGCAGCGCATCGCTAGAGGGGATGATGTACTCCGTCCCATCGGCTGCTATTGAAACGTCTGTGTTGTCCACGGTAACACGTCCTTGTGTTGGAATCATCCGGCGTCCTAGGCGGCCTGACGCATATTCTTGATATCTTCTTGAGCGCGTTCAAAATCAGCCATTCGCCCGATATCCAACCAATATTCAACGATTGGAAAACTGACAATCGGCCGGTCCTGCGACAGCAGCTTTTCGATCAAATCCGTCATATCGAATCGCTCATCCGTTGGAATCTCCCCCAGAACGCTCGGTTCGACCAAATAGACACCGGCGTTAACAAGAAACTCGAGTTTCGGCTTTTCCTGAATTTGCGACACAACTCCTTCTTCTGCGCGAATGACCCCATAGGGAACGTCAACGGTGTACTGCCGCACACCGACCGTGAGATCTGCGTGCTGTTCGCAATGAAAGCGAAACATTGAGCGAAAGTCGACCATAGTGAGGATGTCACCGTTCACGACGAGCAGTGGCTTGTCGATATTTTCGATCAAACCGAGTGCGCCAGCCGTGCCCAAAGGCTGCTCCTCGGCCAAGTACTTCATGTTGACACCAAATTTGCGACCCGTCCCGAAATACTGAGTGATCTTGTCCGATTTGTAGTGGGTCGAGACATTGATATTGCAGATGCCAGCCTTGCGGAGTTGGTTGACCGTCCTTTCCAAGAGTGGCTGACCGTCAATGGGGAGCATAGGCTTGGGAATGTCTTCGGTAAGTGGTCGCAGGCGTGTTCCGAACCCACCCGCCATGATCATCGCCTCGACGGGCAAAAATTCGTTGTGCATCGGATCGTCATGGAGCAGCAGATCGACGACTTGCCCGCAGTCATTCAATATCGGCAAGTGTTTTACTTGCGCCACTTCCATGATGCGCCAACGTTCCTCCAGCGAAGTGTGAACACCGGCCGTAACCGACGCGGACCTCGGACGCCCCTCCTCAACGACTTGCATCACCGACGCGTCAACGTTGACACCTCTTAGGATCGCGCGACGGATGTCGCCGTCGGTGATTGTGGTCAGGAACTTCGACGACTCGTCGATCAACAACACAATTCCGAGTTGTCCCTCGCCGATCGTATTCATCGCATCGCGCACCGTGCGATCAAATCGTAGCAACAACGATGGTCTGAGATCGCTCATGCCGCAACACTCCTTGACTTCTTTGCCGGCACACCCATGACAACTTCATCCGCCGCCACATCGTGAACGACCACCGCGCCCGCGGCGATAACAGCGCGCTCACCGATGCAAATGCCTTGAATGACTATGGCTCCAGCGCCGACATGTACGTCCTGCCCCACCGTAACGCCGCCAGCTAATACAACGCCCGAGGCGAGATGCGTGTGGGCGCCGATACGGCAATCGTGCTCTACGATGGCCCCAGTGTTAACAAGCACATTTTCGGCGAGCCGGGCATTTGGCCCGACGACGGATCGAGCCATCAACTGTGCGCCCACTCCGCAGTGAGCTGACGTCGATACGATTGACGATGGATGAATGACCGATTCTGATGAGAACCCAGAACTCTGAGCCCCCAGGAACAAACGCTTTCGAAGTGCCGTGCTACGGGACGAACCGATCCCGTTGACGAACGACGTTACACCGCGTTGCCTCAAACGGACCAATTGCTCGTCGTTGCCAATTCCAGGCACACCCAACACAAAAGTTCCCCAGGTCTCCTCCCGTTGGTCCACAATAGCGACGGGTCGCAACCGATCCCCACCCAATATCGCGTCGATCACCGAGAGGCTATGACCTCCCGCGCCAAGCACAACACATTCAACAAGTCGATTCAATGGGTGATTCATGCCGCCCCCCTGACCGTCCCAGCCGACGGAAGGTCGTAAAACTGCTTCATGATCAGCGACTCAGAGATTTCCAAGGCTGAAAGCCTGGAGACAATTCGGCCGGCAGCATGACCATCGCCGTAGACGTTTTTCAATCCGGCCAACGAGGAGCGAAAACTGTCACTTGTTGCTTGAATAATCGCCCGCGAAATCAAGCCTCGTTCTTCTGTGACATTGATCACGTTGCCCGATTGGCCCCGCCCTTGTTGCCGAGCGCCTAGATTGACGACGGGCAGTTGGAACGAAGCCGCTTCGATGATGCCACTTGAGGAATTACCCACCATCGCGGATGCATGATGCATCAAACTAAAGTAGGCCTCTGTTCCGAGGTTGTCAACCAAAACTGCATTGTCATGCTTGGCGACGAACTGCTCGGCCATCTGAATGACGACCCGACTACGGGTATCGGCGTTGGGCTTTGTTAAAACGATCGGACCTGGGTGTACTTCGAGCGCGGCGATCAACTCGCCAAATCGCTCGGCCGTCGATTCGAATTGGTAGGTCACCGGGTGGTAAGTGACCAAGAGCGGGCCGCCGGCAAGCGGTAGGCCGATCCTGGTCTCCAGTACGTCTCGCGACAACAGCGGCATTTCATGAAGGTTATCGAGGCCGGGAGCACCAGTCACTTCCACACGCCACGGGGCTTCTCCAAGCTGCACGATCCGGTCGGCATGTTCCTGATTGGAAGCGAAATGCCAGTGACTGTATTTCGTGATGGCATGTCGAAACGCTTCATCAATTGCGCCGGCAGTCACTTCGCCGCCGTGAATGTGCGCGATGGGAATCTTGAATGGGACCGCAGCCAGTGCCGCAGCGTGCATTTCGTATCGGTCACCGAGGACAAGCAACACGTCCGGTTGTTGCCTGGCGTATGCCGAGGCAAAACCGATCGTCCCCAAGCCCATCGACGTCGAGACAGCGGCAGGCGAGTCACTCGAGAGCGACATTTCCACAATCTCGGTAATCGGAATGCCATCCCCCTCGATTTCACTCAACGTACGACCAAATTCGAGTGACGTGTGGGCACCGGTGACAAAAAGGGCAAGCTCCAAGTCACTCGATTTCTGCAGTGCCTTTAGGATGGGGCGGTAGATTCCGTAGTCCGACCGCCCGACCGTGATCACTCCCACCGTCCTCATGCTACATCCTCCAGACGCAAGGCGGTTCCGGCAGGGATGTCCTCGTTTGCCTTGCGGTTGACAATGCAGGGCAGGATTGACGGCGGCAATCCTGTGCCGGGCCGACGGGTCGTGATGACGGCCGCGGTATCGATCAACTCGCACGCCACGTCTAGGCTACCATTGTGGTTGACGCCAGCTTCGGCAATATCGAAGCACGGATGGCCCGATCCGACCATTCGGACCGCGATCTCAAGCGGCTTTTCGTACATCTTCTTGCCCTCTCATCAATAAGTCGGCGACCATGAGATCCCAGGGCGTATCGATGTCGACGGATGTTTCGACGGACATCACATAGGCCAACGTACCTGGCGGAACCATTACCTTTTCGCGTTCCAGATCACGACAACGATTCAAGTAGATGGCGCCATTAATCGTGTAGCAATCCGAAAGTAGTTGCCGTTGTACGCCGTTCTGTCCGTGAGGAATGAACGGTCGCATTACGCCATCGTCGTCGATCAACTTCGCCCACATCGGGTGCTCACTGGCCGGTTTGACACTCATGACCGCCTTGACGTCGCGGGTGCGGGCCAATTGCATGGCCGAATCGATGTCCACCGGCCTGCGAAAGGGGCTCGTCGGCTGCAACGTCATGATGTAATCAGGCTCATCACCGTGCTGGCGTAACCACTCGATGGCGTGAATCACAACCCCAGTATGGCCGCTTCGATCGCCAGCCAACTCGACAGGACGCACGAATGGCGTCTCGGCGCCGAATTCAGCCGCAATACGAAGAATCTCAGGATCGTCGCTGGACACAACGACCCGGTCGAGGGTGCTGCTAGCCAGCGCCGCTTCGATGGTCCAGGCGATGAGCGGCTTGCCGCCGACGCTGCGGATATTCTTACCTGGCACTCCCTTGGAACCGCCTCGTGCGGTCACCAAACCAACTACATTGGACATGGACTTTGTTATCCCTCCTTGGATTGATAACCATTGTCCGCAATCGACGTCCCGCTGCAAGATCAGTCCGGATCAGGCGGCACGACGAAGGAATTGTCTGGTGGTCTCCAAACCCGGTTCGACAACCTCCTGGTCATCGGCCTTGAGCAGCTTCAGGCTGTCACCCTCCATTTGCTTCAGGTTGCTGTAGATCGGATCGGTCCAATCTTCGACCAGCCCGGATTTCACCGCATCGATTATCTCACGAATCCCGTCGTCCAATGTCACGGAAGCGCGGAAATTGATGGCGTTCTCGATTTTGTCGAACCGCACGCGATAGTTCCTTAGATCCTCGTCGTTTCGAACCTCGTTCATTTTCGAGCCGGGTGCGATTCGGGCGACCGTCTCGCCGAGTTCCTTGAGAGTAAAATTCTGGTCGTTGTCGCCAACGTTGAAGATCTCCCCACCGACACGATCCAGAGGTGCCTCGAGCACCATGACAAAGGCACGGCCGATATCCCGCGTGTTCACGAACGGACGCCATTGCTCCCCATTGAATATCGTAAAATCGCCGAGGGTGACGGCTCGAGCACTCAATAAATTCGCAACCAGATCGAATCGTGGTCGGTAGGACCAGCCGTAGGCCGTCGCCAGGCGAAGGATCGTCGGTTGAAATACATCGTCAGCCGTCTCCAACAGCGCTTTTTCAGTGTCGATTTTTGTCGTGGCATAAAGTGAAACGGGATGCAAAACAGAGGTCTCGTCGATGATTTCGTCGCTCGCGCCGTAAACACTGCAGGTTGAGGCGAAGACGAATCGAGAAATCCCGTTCGCTCGGGCCAATTCTGCCATCAGCTTGGCGGCAGCGTAGTTCACACCGATCGTGGTCTCCTCGTCCACTGCACAGGCGGGATCCCCGACGATTGCACCCAGGTGTACCACCGCGTCCATGCCGCGTAGCGCTCGGACAACATCTTCGACATTTCGAAAGTCGCCGTGCATGACTTCCAGACGTGCATGTCCTTTCAACTCGACAATCGACGCGTCGCCGAACAAGTGGAGATCAAGAATGCGGACGCGGTAGCCCGCGGCCAACAGTTGTCGGGTGAGCACGGATCCGATGTAGCCCGCGCCACCCACAATCAGAATATCCTCAAGGCGGTCAGTAGCCCGAATCGCCCTTGGCACAACGCGGAACCTGGTGCGGACAACGGTACGAAGAAATCGCGTGCCGACGAGACAGACCGCAAGACAGATCCAAGTGACTAGGGCAGTGCCTCGAGCCGGACTGTCACGTACTACAACCGCCAACCCTAACTGTGCCAACACGCCGACGCCACATGCTCCAACGATGTGTGTTATTCGTTTGAGCAGCCGCCCTGACGGAAGCGGGCGGTAGATGCGACTGCCGATGAGCAGCCCGAACGCCAACAGGTTAAAGACCAGGAACAGGCCACCGTAGCCATCGAGAACGACACTAAATCCGTGACCAAAAGTGCTCGTCGTGGTAATCAGGCCAACATAAATCGCCCGCGTCATGACGCCCATAAGTAGCGCCGCGTTGGCAAGCGAGATGTCGACTCCCAGTCGCCAGGCAACTTGACCAGCCGAGGAGGAACCGAAGAAGTACGAATGGGCCCTACCGACGAAGCGTTGAAGCATCCCCAACGAAAACGTGCCCCGATCGGCGTTAGGATGTCGCTCGTTAACCATGACTATTCTCGTCCGTGAAAAAAGAGTTGTTACCCCAAGAAAACGCCTGACTTGTCACCTACAGCCCTTTACTGCCGGCTAAGCACGGTGTCATTCTTGTCCACCGTCCTCGCACTTCGATTATCCATCGAGCGTATCGATGCTTCCCGCACTCGACGCAGCAACGATTTATCCCGTGGCCGACGCCTCACGCACCACTCATATTCAACGAGTGCCTGTGCAAACTGTTGTTGATCAAAATAGAGTCCGGCAAGCGTTTCTCGTTTAACAATGTCGTGGGGAGTTGCCTTTACGGCCTGTTCAACGGCACGTGTTTGCCGCGCCGCATCGCCCAGCTCGGCGTGAACCGATTGAGCAATCCACCAGATTTCTGCCGCTGCCTCTCCGTGGTATTTTCTCGCGTCTTCTTCGAGCGAACTAACATATCGTGACGCCACATAGTCGGCCTCTGTGACGATGCCAAGGTCATTGTAGAGTGCCAGCAGGCGACCGAGATCGGGAGTTGTCGGTTCGAACATTTCAATGAACGTGGCAGCCGGCAGCTGCGGTCCAAGTGTTCGAATGATGCGAATACGAGTCTCTCGATCTCGAACAAACGCGGATTTCCAATGCGCGCGGGCCCGATCCATATCACCCTTGCGAGCAGCAACAGCACCCTGAGCAAACTGCACGCCGGCGTCGTAGGGACGAACCAAACTGGCTTGGCGAATGTACGGTTCCATACCGCGAGAATCCTCGGGCGTCAGAAAATCCAACTCAGCCAGATGCAAATAGGCGGTCCCCTGGAGCGGAGACGTTGTGGCTACGAACATCGCCTGTTCCCTAGCAATCCGCAGTAACTGGATCTTTGCATCGAACGCCCGCGTCAACCAATCATCGAGCTCCTTCTTCGTCTTGAATCCGGATAACTGAACCGTTTCTCGAATCTGGCCAATGGACATCGAGTTTTCAGCAAATTCTTGTGCCACGTCGAATCGCCGCATGCTGACCGTCGCCAATCGCAAGCGAGGCCTTGGATTGCCTGGATCAAGTCGAATCGCTTTAGCCAGGCTGCGATACATCGAGGCCAGGCGGTCCTGTTGTTCTCGCTTGGACTCTTCTCCCGATGTTGCCGAGGAAATACGCACGTAACGCTCCCAATGTGGAGATGCAAGCGCCCGAGGCAAGCGATCTTTGACAACTAAAACACCCAGTAGTGTCGCGGCGACCGCAACAGAGCAGATTGCCAAATAGGACATCCCAGGAACTCGATGGCGAGTTTCCGACAAGGTCCCGTCTGAAGGTCTCGAGCGAGATGCAGCGCGTTCCAATTGGACCACACGGGCTAGACAAGCAAGCAAGGCAATCGTGACCGCCATGCAACCGGAGATATACCAGACAAAATCGAAAAACGAATGCAACAGGCTGGCGGCCAATGCCGGCACAATAGCTGCGGCAATACAACCCGACGTCATACGCCCCTGAAACGATTCACGTGCCCAACGCAACACGATGCTGATGGCGAATAGCAGCAAGCATATGCCTAGCAGCCCAGACTCTTCAAAAAGTTGTAGGTAGCCACTCTCCCCGTGCGAAAAGTTGAATTCAAAATGTTCCGGCAAGTAGGTTCGATAAACGTCTTGGTGCGTGCCCAAACCACTGCCGGTCCACAAGAAGCGTTTTCCGGAACTTTGCATCGCGGACCACAGGGCCTGTCGTCCATTGGCGAGTTTCTGTACATCGCGTATCTCGGCCAGTGACCCGATTTCGGTTGACAGCTGGGCTGCTCCATAGATCGACAGTCCAACCAAGACAGGTAGGCCCAACAACGCCATCGCGACCACGACACGCCGATTGAGCCGCCCGAGACTCCACCACATACCAACAGCCAAGGTCAGCGTCACCGATATCACGAGGCAACCGCCACGAGAGAAAGACAATAGAGTGGCAAAAAGAACCATCGCGATGCCAAACGGCAACAACTTGCGAAGCAACGAGTCATTCGCACGTCCACCATTCGACCACACACGAGTGCCGTCCATCCACCACCAAATCAGGCAACCGATACCTAGTGACATGAAATGAGCGAAGTGATTTGGGTTGGAGAATGTGCCCTTTACCGAGCCATAGGTGTCACGAAGAGGATGTTGATAAAGCCAGAGAAAGTTCCCGTTTCCGGCAAACCGCTGTAAGAGCCCGATCACGGCGATCAACACAGTGATCCCGGCGATACAACGCAGCACTTTTTCGACGTCCTGCAACGACTGCAAGCGATGGACGATAAGAAAGAAGTAGAGCAAGTACGCCAAGTAGACCGAAATCGCACCCTGAGTGGCGTAAACGTTGGTAGATATCGTGTCCCAAAGAGGAAACGGTAAACCAGTTCCATGACCAGCCAATAAACGACTCAACTCAGGTGAAATGGTACGCAAGACGGTCGCGCCGAGTGGGACGATCTGCAAAACGACAATCGCAAGTCCCAACAGTGCGGGAATCTCGACTCCGGTAAGACGCCATCGGAAACCATTACTACGCAATCGCTGGATAGCGAAACAGATCGCTGCAACAGCGACGAGTGTCGTCATCAGGAGTTTGCCAACATCACCTCGACCGCCCATCGTCAACGGAACGACGAATAGGACGCCAACGAGACACAAGTCAATCACGAACTCGAGCGGACGTGTAGAGTCGAGAAACGGGACGCCATCGACAGGGCCTTGGACACGTCGGCGAGAGGTTCGATGGCTGAGACTGCGGCCTGCCAAGTGAAATTTCCTAAACTGAAGTTCGTGGTGACGTTCAAGGTCACGCTGCCTGATGTGGACGGTTGTCGTCACTAAGTTTTGTTATTTGGTTTGTATCTCGTGGTGATCTTTGCGGTATTTTCGTGTGCTCGTTTTCTCCAAAGTTGGATGCGGTCGCTCAGGCAACGCGTCTGGGTGAGACCATACCGTTTTCGTCGTTTCGATCATCATCTTCAGGACCGTTGTCTGAGCCACCATCCGCACTCGAATCTCCATCTTCACTGTGTCCATAGCCGTATCCGTGTCCGTATCCGTAGCCGTAGTAGCCATCTTCCTGTTCGTTGGTCACGCGATTGGCCACAATTCCGACGAGCGGTGATTCCATGGATTGCAAATGCTCGACCGCTCGAATGACTAACCGACGGTGGTTCTTCGCAGGCTGGACGACCAACAGCAGACCATCAGTCCGTCGCCCGACAATAGCTGCATCACTTGCGGCCATCACCGGCGGGCAATCGATTAGCACTTGGTCATAGTTCTGTTCGGCCCAGGCGACCAATTCATCAAATCGCGAACGGCTGAGTAGTTCAGCGGGATCCGCTGGTTTTGGGCCACAGGGAAACACGTGCATGCCCGTCACGGCTGTTTCCTGAATTCGGGATTTACAGGCGTTATCAATCGGCTCTTCGCTTTGTAGGAAATCAGACAAACCAGGCATTTTCCGGTAGCAGAACATCGTCGAAAGACCAGGCTTCCTGAGGTCGGCATCAATCAGCAGCGTGCGTTTCCCCGACTGGCCAAAGGAAGCTCCCAGATTTGCCAATACCGTTGTCTTACCGTCACCCGGTTCCGCGCTGGAAATCGTAACTCGTTGCATCTCTGGTCCGGAAAACGAAAGAGTCGTCCGCAGCGTTCGAAACGCCTCGGCTTCAACCGACTGTGGGGCGATATGAACGTGTAGTGACTCGGCCCCGGCGTCGACCATCGTTTCCAGTTTTCGCACGATGGCCAAAACAGGCACGCCCAGTTGGTCTTTGAGATCCTCGGGAGATCGAAAGCGGTCATCCATCAAGTCCAGCACATAGATGACTCCAAGACCAAAGGAGAGCCCGCCAAGTGCCGCTAGGACCACCACCAGTGAGAGCTTGGGAGCGACAGGATCCATTCTGGCCTCGGTCTTACCAACCGTGCTGACACGGACGTCGGGGCCATTCTTGCTCAGATCAAAACTGACGATTCGATCTAACAGCGTGTCGTGGAGATGCATGAGACGTTCTACGTCGGACTGCGTTTCGCTGAGTAACGTAAGTTCTCGGGTGACCACCTTAGCTTCGCCAGTGGCTAGGTTGTATTGCCTATCCAGTTCGCGCTCGTGGGCCACGGCCTTTGTCAATCGTTCGTTGACCATCGAAAGCAATAGGCGGCCAAGAGATTCGTTTGTCAGCCGCTCTCGACTACGTGACGTGGAGCCACTTCGCATCTGCTCCAAGTATTTTTCTGAGTCCTCAATCGCCTGTTGGAGTTCAAGTCGTTCAGGATGTGACGGACCAAAGTGTTCGGCCAGTTTCCGGTGGCGAGCGCGGGACAATAGCAGTTTTTGCTTCAGGTCTTCAGCAGCCTTCAATTCGTTCGGATTTAGACCCATCGCTGATAAGAGTAGTTCGCGTCCCAAGAAGGGCTCAAGAGTGAGCAAATGTTGGCGAAGGTCCGTGTCACTGGCGACCGCCTGCCGGATGGCAATCTGTGCCGCGTGAAGCTCGATCCGCTCCTGCTGAACTTCGGCGAGGCGATTATTAATGAGTACGACGCGTTGCAAAATGGGATGTACCAGGTCATCGTCATCGCTGATGCCCAAGTCTCCAACCTGCTCCTTGAGAACTCTTAGTTGTCTCTTCTTGCTATATAAGTTTTCTTTCTGTATAATATTATA
>DUDC01000326.1:465-10542 GCA_012959465.1 Planctomycetaceae bacterium | reverse complement strand
AGCTTTCAATTACCCACAAATATTTGGGTGGTTTGAATCACGTTGTAGGACTAACGTGCATCGCCGGTCTTTGACTGTAAGATGTGAATTCTGGGCAGGAGACCCCCGACATGGATGTTTGGGTTGAAAATGAGTTGGCTGAATGCGATGTTCCGGACGAGCGGCTCAAGACTCGCTTGAAGAAGCTTGTCAGTGACTTGAGTCGAAAAATCGGTAGTACGGTGCCCACAGCGTGCCAAGATTGGGCGGCCACGAAAGCCGCATACCGGTTCTTCAGCAACCCACGAGTTGACGAAAGCACCATCCTCGCAGGTCATTTTGCCGCGACCAGGGCACGGTTTTCAAAGACGCGTGGGCCGATACTGGTCCTGCATGATACGACCGAATTCAGTTTCAAGCGTGAATCGCCCGAGGCGATTGGCCAAACTCACATCACTCGCGCTCGCAAATCGAGCCACACGGTTTGCGGGTTGCTGATGCACTCGAGTTTGGTGCTAACGCCTGGAGGTATCCCACTGGGTTTGGCGTCTGCTAAGTTCTGGACACGCAAGAAATTCAAAGGAACGCGTGCACTCCGGGGAAAGGTAAACCTCACCAGAATTCCGATCGAAGAGAAGGAAAGCTACCGGTGGTTGGAGAACGTCAGGCATGCGACGCAACTTCTGCACAATGCATCTCGGTGCGTGCACATCGGTGACCGTGAAAGCGATATTTTTGAACTGTTCTGTGAAGTTCAAAATGAGGGAACCCACTTTCTAGTTCGAACGTGCGTAGATCGACGTGCGGGCGAAGGCAGAACGACAATTTCAAGAAAGATGAAACGGCAACCTATCCGGGGAGAGCATCACATCGAAGTCCGTAACGGTCAGGGCCAAGTTGTGGAGGTCAAACTGCGATTGCGATTTTGCCGCATTACCGTTCACGCGCCCGTTGGAAAACAGAAGCGTTACCCGGCTCTATCGTTAACCGTGATTCACGCTCATGAGACGGGCACTCCCCACGGCCGAAAACCAATCCGATGGAGACTGCTGACGGATCTGCCCGTTCACGACCTTTCTTCCGCCATCGAGAAGTTGGATTGGTACGCGCAGCGTTGGAAAATAGAAACGTTTTTCAAAGTCCTGAAATCGGGATGCCGGGCCGAAGAATCAAGACTTCGGACGGCTGCGAGACTAACAAATCTTCTGGCCGTGTTTTGCATCATCGGTTGGCGCGTCTTCTGGCTGACGATGGTAAATCGGGCGAGTCCATCAACGCCCGCCAAGGCAGCCTTTACTGCCACCGAAATCGAGATACTCAACTTACTTGGCGGTCAAAAAAAACCCCGACACAAAACGGGTATCACTGAATATGTTATCGCCGTTGCCAAGCTTGGTGGTTACCTAGCACGCGGCAAGGACCCACCGCCGGGAAACATGGTGCTCTGGCGGGGGTTGGCTCGACTTACCGACATTCATCTTGGATTTGAATTACGCGACAGAGATGTGGGTAATTGAAAGACGACGAAGCGCAGGGTCACGACGGGCCGCGGACGAGGCGAATCTTAAAGGTTGGCCTTGGCAGTGCGTTCTTCGGCGCGGCGGTCGGCAATGGTCCAGCGATGCTTTGGGTGAGCGGCTAGCCATCGATCGGGAAGCAGCGGCTCGAGTTCGTCGCCCTTTGGCAGCTGAGCGAAGAGGTCACGTAGATACGCCCACGGATCGACGCGGTTTTCTTTGCAGCTATTGACCAGAGATAACAGTTGCGAGGCGCGTTCACCGGCTGATTGGCTGCCCACGAACAGCCAGTTCTTGCGGCCAATAGCGATAGGCTTCATGTATCGTTCAGCCAGGTTGTTGTCGATCGATAGATCGCCGTTCTCAAGGTAACGATTCAATGCGGTCCATTGATTTCGTGTGTAAGTCGCGGCTTGTCCGATGACGCTCTTCGGCAACAGCTCTTGTTCATCGAGCCATTGTCCAAGGTCCGCAAGAATCGGTGCGGCATGTTCGTTTCGCATCTGCTGACGGACATCGGCAGATTTGTCTTTGGTCGCGCGTTCGACTTCGTACAACTTCTCGACGGCCGCCAACACGTGGTGGGCACGCGTCGGATCTTGTTCGCGAGCTTTCCACCAGTAGCGACGACAATGCGCCCAGCAAGCCACCTCGATGATGGCGCCGCTCGATTCCAAATAGATTCCGTCGTATCCGCCGTAAGCGTCCGCCTGAAGATATCCTTCGTAACCCTCTAGAAACTCCCGCGGTCCTTTACGCTCTCGCGTTTCGGTAAAGTCGTAGACGATGTATGGGTGGCCTCGGTCGCCGATATACGCCCAGAACCGGGCGTTCCGCGTTCCGCGGATCGACTTGTCGATCATCTTTACCTGCGTGTCGTCCGTGTGGATGACTTTTGATTCGAGCACACGCTCTCGCATCAGCGAAACCAACGGTTTTGCCAGGTCTGCCGCGGCGGCCAGCCAGTCGTAAATCGTGCTGCGGCGAATATCGACACCGCTTCGCGACAAGATGTCCTCGAGTCGATAGCCGGGCAAATGGTCTCCGAACTTCCCCACTGCCATCGCCGCTAGCAATCCGGGACCTGGCAGGCCCTTATCGATTGGCTGCGGTGGCTTGGGCGCCGTGATTAACTTTGCTTCGTCGTGCTTCGTCGGACAGGCGTAAACGGCACGCTTGTGAACGATCACTTTCAGCTTCGACGGCTCGTATTCGAGCTGTTTGCTGGTTTCATAACGAATCGCCTGCATCGGTTGGCCATCGTGCGGACAGAGTCGCTCTTCCTCGGGCAATTCGTGAATAACTTCCTCATGAGGAAGATTCTCGGGAAGCAGACGCCGTCCATTTCGTTTTCGACGTTTTCGTTTAGGCTGTTCTTCCTCGATCTGTTCTTCGATCAGTTGTTCCAACTCGCCAATCTCGAACAACAGTAACTGATCAGGATCGATTCGCTCACGCTGCTTGCCTCGCAGAGCCTTCAGTAGTTCCGCGATGGTTTGTTCGTGCTTACTGAGCTTCGTGCGTTGTTCGGCGACCGTGGAAGACAGCTCAATAATGTTCTGTTCGGCCAGTTCGGCACGACTCTATGTAGTAACAAGCAATTCCCGTAGTTCATCGATAATGCTGGGAAGTTCGTTGGGCATCATGCGGGGCCAGAAGTGGTTTCCATTCCGAACGCTGACAGGACAGAAAACATCAGCGAGGTTGACTTGGTCGCACGTAACGTTTGCGATGCCTTACCGTAGCGAGTCGATGCCACCTAGCAACAGGGAGAGCTCATCAATCGTGATTTCGGCGCTCTTTTGTTTTTCGTCACTCGGGTGCAGGTCGGTTGTCAATTGAAAGCCACCCTTCGCCCGACACTTGTACCAGATCGCCATTCCGTCCTTGTCCCAATACATCAACTTCAAACGGTCTCGATTCCGATTGCGAAACACAAACAGATGACCGCTTAGCGGATCCTGTTTCATGAGCTGTTCGGCCATGCCGAACAATCCATCGAAGCTGCGCCGCATATCCGTCGGCACGGTGCAGACGAAAACTCGCATCGCACGTGACAAGCCGATCATCGGCTAGCTCCGATCTCACACAGCAGCTCAAGTACACCGCGAAGCACGATTTTTCTGTCACATGCTGGCGGGCAATGACGTGTGCAGTTGCCCCGTATCCGCCCCCACTTTGGTAGCGGTACAGTGACGTTCTGGTGGCCATTGACTAGCCGCGCCAAGATTCCGGACCATGCTAGATTCCCAGACACCTCGGTAGGTGCCCGTGCTGCAATGCCTGTTCGAGTTGAAGCAACACCAGAGTCGCTTATGCGATCAGTTCCGGAATGACACGCCCTTCCGGTAAGCTCTCAGTGGGCCGGCCATCGAGTGTGTAGTAGATCTTTTGAGGATTCAATCCAAGCGTGTGGTAAACGGTCGCAGCATAATCTTTAACTGAAACCGGACGCTCAGTAATCTCAGCTGCGTGTTTATCCGTTGCACCGAGTACAACACCGGTTTTCACGCCGCCTCCGCCCATGGTGAGGCTGAATGCCTGCGCCCAATGATCTCTTCCCGGGCCACGAGAATCTGTGTTAAGCCTAGGTGTTCGGCCAAACTCCCCAGCTGTAATCACAAGCGTATCATCCAGCATTCCACGTTCTTCCAGATCGTTTAATAATGCTGCGTATCCTTGATCATAGGGTGGCACTTCAGTCCGCAACCGCGGGAACACTTCCGGATGATGATCCCACCCGTACCGAACATAACCCTTCACCGTTACAAATCTCACACCGGACTCAACCAGTCGTCTAGCAAGCAACAACCCTTGCCCCACACGATTACGACCATAGCGATCCCGAGTCGTTACCGACTCCTTCGAAAGATCGAACGCCTGTTTTGCTTTGTTAGAGGTCAACAAATCAAACGCCTTCTCATTGAACGCATCGTGGGTTTTCGTAAACCTCATTTGCTGCTCAGCTCTTGCCTGAAACTGATCAAACCGCTTGAGTAATTGTTGCCTGTCAATGAATCGCTCAACGCCAACAGAATCATTGCGCGTAAACTCATCCACTGTGAAGCTACTAGAGTTTGGATCGCGATCAACAAGAAATGGATCGTATTTATGACCCAACGCACCTGCTTTGGCCTGCTTCCCAAAACTGGTACTCTTCATTTCACCAATCTGGACATAGGGCGGTACGCTACCAGGATGTCTCGATTCTACTTGCCACGACATAACAGAGCCGAAGCTCGGTGGATAGAAACCGGACGTGTACTTACGTCCACTCAAGAGGTGATGATCCCCCTTGCCATGGCTTGCCGAGTACGAGTACATAGAGCGAATCAGGCTGAATTTATCATTGCACTTAGCCATGTGTGGCATTAACTCACCCAAACTCACTCCAGGAATCTTCGTTTGGATGGGATTTAACTCGCCTCGTATTTCCGCAGGAGCATCTGGCTTCAAGTCATACATATCGATGTGACTCGGGCCGCCTAACATCCAGAGCAAGATACAGCTCTTTGGGCGTCCGGAACCATTTGCACAAGCCTCCTGATGTAAGATCTGGCTCAACGACACACCCAATGGTGTCAATGCACCAACTCTCAGGAAATCACGTCTTGTAGATTCTTTCCTATTCATGCTTCGCAATTCTATTCGCTAATCACCTCTGACACCACTGTAATTGACCACAGTGATATTCACCCGCGCGGAAACTCGCGGACAAAACTCCAGAATGTCGTGAGAGACAGAACGGTGGTAGGTCAGCAGGTGCTCCGTTAGACTGGCGTCAGCAATCGTTGCACTCGCTCCTTGGAGTCTCCTCATGCTAGCGTCTCATCCCAGCCGATACGGTTCACTCAATATCCGCTTTCCGCGCCGCGCCGTGATTGCGTCGGCCATCCTAGTTCTCGCAGTTTCAGTTTTCGCGGTTTCTTCGGCCGATGCGAGATACCGTCGGCCGCAACTTGAACAGGTTCCGGTGGAACGGTTGGCGAAGAACCTCGAAGAACGGTTGAAGCAGGAATTGAAGAAGGATGAAGAGGTAGTATTTAGGCTAAATCTCGCTCGACTGCACGCCATGGCCTTTGCCCTCAAGACCGACAAGACTCAGGCTTTGGTAGGCAAACTCGAGCGAGGGGCTTGGCTTGGTTACGAACCTAAACACGTCCCGTTCCAAGCCAAGGACACGGACGATGCCGCAGTACTTGCCGCGGCCGACAAGCAGCTCTTGTTGGCCATCGTTGAGTACAAGAAGTTACTCAAGCTGGCCCCTGGTGATCTGACTGGCAGATTAGGGTTTGCCTGGTGCCTCGAGCAGGAGGGAAATACGAACCAAGCGATCGTCGAGTATCGCAAAGTCATCGAAGAAGGATGGGCGAAGGAAAGCAAGATACAGCGCGCTGGTTTGGGATGGCACAGCCTTGTTGCAGAGGCAGGCGAGTACTTGACTCCACTCTTGGACGCCAAAGCTGACGCGGATGAGATTGCCAGTATTCGGACCCGCACTGAGAAGCTTCGGCGGATCCCCAGGCCGGTCACGCCAATTGCGATTCCATTGGCTGAAGACGTCCCCTTTGAGGCGATTGAACAATTAGAGGCGTGGGTTGCCTTTGATGCAGATGGCACGGGCGTCAAGGATTGGTCATGGATCACGCCCAAAGCTGGGTGGTTAGTCCACATTCCACAAAAAGGTCAGGTGGATTCTGCCGTGCAGATGTTTGGCAGTGTAACTTGGTGGCTGTTTTGGGAGCACGGCTATCAGGCCTTGGCGACGCTCGACGACGATGGTGACGGAGAAGTTGCCGGCGACGAATTGCGTCGGCTCGGAGTGTGGCATGACCGAAACAGCAACGGCCTCTGCGAATCCGGCGAACTGCAGTCACTCGCGAAATATGGCATCGTGGCGTTGTCGTGTCAGTCACAAACTATGAACGCTCGCGACGACAGAATGGTCTACTCGCCAGACGGCGTACGTTTCGCTGACGGAACGGTGCGGCCAAGTTATGACGTGGTCTTGCAGCCAGGGAAGTGATTGACGATTCCGGACAACGGGCAGTGAATTGGCCCAGCGGGCCGATAGATGGGGCAGGGCTTTGGTATTGCTTGTTCACGTTTACCCTCAATCGATCTTGAGTCACGCTGACTTGGTTAGTCCCAAGAATCATACCAACTTGACGGGCTGCTTCCCAATTCCGTGATACACGTTACGGAGGGCCATCACGTGGACACAAACCGACGACAAAAGAACTGTGTCGGCGATTTCGACAATGCCGGCTCAAAAATGGACGACTAGAGAAGTACCGCCCCACGGCGACTCACTCAGGTGCCATTCTAACCGGTCCCGTTCGAGAGTTGAATCAAACCGCACAGCGCCACCAACAGAAAAAATGTCACGACCAAAAGCAACGCGTATCGATTTGTTTGCATCTTGATTTTCTAGGGCCGCCAATCCGTGCAGCAAGGTCCTGCAACCTAGGGAAGTCAAGCGGACTGACAGAAACGTTTCGCTGGGGAATGTTGGTCTGCACAGGAATCACTACAACCTCGTTTGAATGCGGTAACCAAAAACTTTGCCGGTCCGATAGGCATGATGACAACACCGATCGCCAGATCACGATCGTCTAACGAGGCACACCTGACTCCAGAGCCGCTGGAGGAGTATAATAGAATTGGCAATCTGGTAGAGCCTCTTGCAGTTGGTCGACACCTTCGTCCGTGACTTTAGTCCGCTGCAGTCCCAACGTCTTGAGTTTCGTCAGGCCTCGCAGCTGTGCCAGCCCTGCATCTGTTATTGGCGTATAACCAAGGTATAACGCCTCGAGGCTCTTCAACTCTGATATCCGTTTCAGCCCGGAATCAGTGACATTGCTCACGACGAGGCACAGCGTCTTTAGACTCGAGAATTCGTACAGACTCTCCAGCGCAGCATCAGTGATCCCATCTCCGCGCAAGTCCACTCTGACAACTGTGCCGTCTTCAACTGTTGCGAGTCCACCCAACTCACGAATGGCGATCATAGCTTCGCGTTCCGCTTCAGAGATTAGGTGCGTACGATCGTCCCGTGGCGGAGAGATTCTACTTGGTTGACGTACACTCTTATTCGCGAAATGGGACAAGACATGGATCATACCCTCTCCGGTAATAATGATGTGGTTTCCATCTGGCGAGACGTCTAGGCCAGCCCAGCCCCATGGGGATGACACAACGCCAACGAACATATCACTCACGCGACCACTCTCGGGAGCAACACGTACAACACGATCGTTGGCACTATCCAAGATGTAAAGATCGTTGGTCAGCGGATCGGTGGCAATGGCCTTCGGCACTCCAATCGGCTCCGACGTCTGAATCGGCGACAGGGAACCGTCAACTCCAACTCGATAAACGCGGCACGTCACCTCGTCGACCAAATAGATCGTGTCCAATGCGATTGTAATGTCCACAGGCCGAGTCAAGATCCCTTGTCCCGTGGGCACAACAGATTCACCTTCCGAATGGTGACGTGAAAACCGCCAAATCCCGGCACGGCCCCCATAGCCGCGATCGACAACAAGGACGTCATTCGCGAGATCAACTCTTCCGGCGGAATAGGGAGCAATCGCCATTCCGGCGGGATCGTCGTCACCTGCAGCGAAACCTTCAACCCAAAGCTCTCGACCCATCGTCGCGAAAGTAGAACGAAAGATACGACCGCGATAATCTTCCGATACGAATATGTCGCCATCCTCCGGATCCACCACCACTCCGCCTAATCTATCGCCATCGGCGACTTTCGTCGCGCCGCCATCCGCCTCGATCCGATAAAGACCGTCAGCGATTCCGTCGTCTCGACGAGCGACATATAGCAGCCCGTCCACGGGGTTATAGTGTGCAGCATACGCGAAGGGAAATCGAATCTGTCGCTCGAGCTTCCAGCCCGCCGCGAATTCGGATTGCGCCAGGTTGTCCGATAGATCGGGTAGGGCTTTCGCTAGCTGCCTAGTGGCATTCACGGAAACGTCCGTTAGTCGGAAATCCACTGCTTTCAGGTTAGTGAGAGATGCCAGTTGTTGGACACCCACGTCCGTAATCTGGCTCCCGTAGAGATTTAAGGTCTCTAGCTTTCTCAATCCACGCAGATACATCATCCCTGCGTCTGAGAGCTGAGTATGACCAAGCGATAACGATTGCAAGTCAGCAAATCCCCTCAGGACTTGAAGCCCGTCATTTGTAACCCACGTTCTGTCGAGATTCAACCATTCCAGATGGGTCAACCGACTCAGACTTTTCAAGCCAGCATCGCTTATTTCGGTACCGGAAAGATCTAGTATTTCGAGCTCAGACATACCACTCAAGTATGCAATCCCATCGTCCGAAATATGTGCATTTCGAAGACGCAATTCCAGGAGCCCGTTCAATTCGTGTAAACTCGCCAAGCCATTGTCAGTGACTCTGGAGTTGTTTAAGCCAAGATGAAGTGACGTGATGTGAGGCATGTCTTTGAGTTGTTTTAGTCCAACATCAGTAATGCCCGATCCGAAGTAGACTCGAAGATCCTCGAGGTTGGGTAGTGCCTTCGCCTGCACTAGTGCGGCATCGGTCAGCTGATCGCTTCCAATCCATAACGATTTTAGAGGTAAATTACGCAGGGCTCGAAATCCTGTTCCCGTTACTTTGGTCTTGATCAAATGCAGTGTTTCGAGTTGAGGCAAACCTGCCAAAATCGCCAAGCCACGGTCAGTGACCTGAGTGTCGATAAGATACAATTCCTTGAGTTTTTTCAGCCCTTGTAGGTGTACAAGCCCAGCGTCAGTTATTTGCGTCCCGTTCAGATTCAGCCTCGTGAGACGTCCTAGTTTTGCCAGCTGCTCAGCACCAATATGTGTGGTCTGCGTTGTCGACTTGATCCGCGATCCCGACTCTCCGAATTGAATTAGCTGGTTATCGGTTATACGCACGTTTGTCCCGCGAAAGTCGACGTGGACAACTTGACCGTTGTCGTCAAAATAAACCTTTGCCCCAACCCGTTTTAAGACAGCGACCGCTTTGTCTTCGCCGCCGACAGTGGGCGATTCGTCGGTCTCTACAATTTCGTCCATGGCAGTCGTGTCCTTCTTCGCACTGCGGAGCACGCGAAAGCCCAGGTTGTCGCTCCGGATGTCAGGCGCGATCCCGCTGCGGGACGCCGAACGGCAGATGAAGGAGTCGTCGTACCAACTGCCGCCCCGGAGCACCCGGTACGAGCCCGCTGCAGCACCAGTCGGATCCGTCACTGAGCCGCTCGGATAACTTCCATGCCAGTCCTGACAGCACTCCCACACGTTCCCGTGCATGTCATACAGACCCCACGCGTTCGGCTTCTTACCACCAACCGGATGTGTCGTGCGGCCAGAGTTCTTGGTGTACCACGCGTAGTCAAGCTCGGATTCACTGTCACCGAAACTGTACGCTGTCTGCGTCCCTGCCCGACACGCGTACTCCCACTCTGCCTCCGTCGGCAAACGGTATACATAACCCGCTGACTTCTCCGCGGGCAGAGCCGACAACTTACGGCAAAACTCCACGGCATCGTTCCAGCTCACTTTCTCTACAGGATTCTGCGGACCCT
>DUDC01000326.1:0-299 GCA_012959465.1 Planctomycetaceae bacterium | reverse complement strand
TCACCGAAAGGAATCGGAACCAGCAGCATGCCGACGCTGTTAACAACCGGATCGCCCAATGCAAGCCGAGCGGGTGTCATGTGTTTCTTGACCGTGGCCGCATCCGGTGTCTTTGCAACGGGGGCCTTCTCAGCAGGTGTCTTGGCAGGTGTCTTGGCTGATTGGGTTCCTGAACCACAACCAATCATTGCGAACAGCAGCAGAACAAGTGGCGAGATTCTCATGCTGGAGACCTTTCTTCGATGACCTTGGGCAAAACCGAACGTCGTCATACTGCTGGCATGGCGTCAGCAGTCATG
>DUDC01000325.1 GCA_012959465.1 Planctomycetaceae bacterium | reverse complement strand
ACTTCAGGTGATTCGGCGCCATTCCCAGCACGCGGGCAAACGCATTGACGGCGTTCCGGACTTGATTGGGGTTCTCCTTGCCCACCTCGTCCATCGCCTCGGCGTATTCGATCCGCACATCGACGTTCTCCGGTTGCGTCATGATGTACTGCTGGAAGAAACGGAGAGAACGTGAAAATTCTTCCTCCTCGACCAGTTGACGAGCCCGAGCCAAGATGGTGCGTGTCTGTCGAGAAACCTGGAAGTAGTGCCATCCCCAACTGCTCGGCACGAAGACTGCGAGAGCAATGAGAGTGCAAACCGCCAGAGGGGCGTTGAGTTCGAGCTTGGGGCCCTGGGAGCGAACTTTGGTGTGTTCACTTTGGACCGGAATGTACTGGCGTTTCTTTTGCGGTGCGGGCATTGTCGATGATTTTTGAGAGGAGATTTCTATGCTTGCGGTAGAGACAGACGCAGTTCTACTGCGTGTTTTCCGCGAATTCCTGACGGTAGTACTTCTTGTAGTAACGCGAGTAACCCCCGTAGCGGTAGGCGTAGTCGTAGGTTGGGACACCGCTGAGGATTAAACCCATAACATCACAACCGACGGCGATCAGTCGTTCGTAGGCTTTGCGGACCTGCAGCGTGCGGCTGACATCTCGCATGCAACAGAGCAGAACCCCGTCGGACGCTCGTGCGATCACGTAAGCTTCGGTCGCTGCCAGCAAGGGCGGGCAGTCGATCAAGATGTAGGAATAGTCGTCGCGGACTTTTTCCAACAGTGCCGTCAGGCTTTCGTAGGTCAGCAACGCGTTGGGATTCCTAGTCAGTTCGCCGGCGGGGAGCACGCTGACGAAGTCATCCCATTGAACAATCGTCTCGTCCAGCGTGGCGGTTCCGTCGAAGACGTCGGTCAGACCGGGACCAATGTTGCAATTAAATATGTTATGTTGACTGGGAGCTCGCATGTCCGCGTCGATCAATAACACGGGCAAGTTTTGACTACGAGCAATGCTGAGGGCCAACTGCGAAGCGATACTGGTCTTGCCTTCACCGGACACAGAACTGGACATTGAAAAGACCTTCTTGCCCTGCGCTTTCTCGGCCATTAGTAGGGAAATTCGAAGTTGGTCGATACTCTCCTCAAACATCGCTCGCCGTAGTCCTAACTTTCGTTCGCGGCCCGAAACGAGTCGCGTCGGCACGCGGCTGACTTCTGCCAGCACGGGGAGTTGGGTTTCGGTCGCGACCTGGTCGGCAAACGAGAGGTGTCGAGCACGCAATTCGAAGACTAATGCGAGAAGAAATGGAACAACGAACGCGCAGCTGCTGGCCGCTGTCATGGTCTTGATTGGACTGCTGGCAATGCTCACCGAATCGGCGTCAGCCTCCCGCAGTCTTTCGATACGTTCCGGACCACCCATTTCTGTTTGCAGCACTTGGATTCGTTCGGAGATCAGGGAGTGAACTCCTTCGGCGCGATTCACTTCCTGAAGGGCAAAAGCAAACTCCAACGAGCGGTCGCCCGTCTTCAACAGCTTGTTCTTTTCCTCCGTGATACTCTCGTTGATCATCTCCTCCGAAATTGCCAACTCTGCCAGTTCGTTTTGGAATTGCCGTAATTCGTCCCGATGATTTCGCATGATCTCCAATTTATAGTTTTGAATCGCATCCACTTTGGCCGCCTCTCGACGATCGGCAAGCAACGTATCCAGCCGCTCGATATCGGCGAGGAGGCTTTGAATTCGGGGGTGGTCGCGACCATAACCCAGTTCTTCGTACTTGGCGATCGCTGTTGTCGCGTTGAGCTGTTGGTTAGATAGTCGCGTTACTTGCGGATCGCTCTCGACGGCACGGATCTGCTGGAATTGGCTCAGTTCTTCGTTCTGGATTTCGGTGAGCAATGTCTGAGCGGCCGCTTGTTTTGCCAGCAATTCAGAGCGGCGTGCCTCCAACGCACCCAACCGCTTGTTCAACTCCAACATTGGGCGATGTGGCGCCGACATCAGCAGTGGACTGGTAGGGTCACCAATCTGGAATGCTGGCAGCGACGTCATTTGCGAGGCGATTGTCGTGAGCCGTTCTCGCAACTCGGCCAAGTCTTCGGCTTTACGCGTTCTTTCCCGTTCCAACAACTCAACCGTATCGTCCAGCTGACGGTCGACATATTCTGGTTGTTTTTCCAGGTATGCTTGCAGGATCGCGTTGGCCACGATCGGGGCGCTTGCTTTGAACTTCGTATTGTACGCAATCGTGTACAATTCGGACCCGCCGACGGATTTTACCGTCAGGCTTTTCTCGATTAATTCCAGAGGGCTGATCGTCTTTTGGATTTCCGGCAACTTGGCAACGGTTGGTCGGAGGAGGACCTCGCGGAGGATTAGCGGACTGCGAATCAACTCGACTTGCGTGCGGGTCCAAAGCTTCGATTCCTCCAGCTCGAAGGCTACTTTCGGCCGAGTCGATTTGATTCGGATCCACGCCTTGGCTTCGTAACGGTATGGAACGCCGTACCAGACCGCAGCACCGGCGGCGATCGATAACAACACGCCGACCGGTAGGGTCCACCAAAGTGAGCGTTTAACCGTGTGGACGACGATCGCGGGAGAGAGCCCACGAAATACCGATTGAGGGGCAGGAAGAGTATTCACGGGCATTCCGTTGTGCGGGGTTCCGGAGGTGTCGTTCACGTGGGTTCCATTCTGGCTATGCATCCGAGGCTACTCCGAGCTGTGGCTCATCTTGAGGATCGTCGTTCTGAGAATCATCGATTGAAGAGGAAGCGGGAGCTTCCTTCGTCGGTTGTGTTGTGTTGGTCTTGCGCCGCTTGCGACTTCGCACTGGGCTGCGGACGGTGACTGGTTGCACCTCGACAAACAGCTTGTCCAGGTACGTGATCAGTAAGAAAAAGAGTAAACCGGCCGTGGGGATCATCCCGTAGCCAGACCAGTCGTGGGCCATTTGGTGGTAATGCTCGCTGGCGTTTTCCGGGCGGAAGTACAACAAGAGTCCGTTGATCGTAATTCGAGAGGCGTTGGCAACGATGGCGATCGGGGCCAAGGCGGAGAGCATGGCGATTCGAGACCAGAGCGGCCGTCGGTAGAGCAGGATGAATGCGAAAGCCATGGCCGTGATGCTCATGCACATCCGCAATCCGCTACAGGCCTCGACCACGTTCAAGTGAATCTCGTCGACGTAGATTGTGTTCCCCTCGGCGATCGCCGGCAGTGTTAATGATTGCAACATAAACGTACTGACGTTGGTGGCAATTCGCTGCAGCGGAAGGCTGAGTGCCGTTTCCAATCGAAAAGGAATCGGCACCATGAAAATCAAAAAGGCAAGGTACTTCGCCGCCCACTTCATCCACTTCGTGCCGGCCAATGTCCAAAAACTGCCCATGATCCAAAGGACGAGTGACCAACCGAGCAGTGAATCGACAAACAGCAGGTCGCCAGCGAGCAACATGGCACCGGCTACGACCAACAGTCCGATCCCCAACCAACTGGCAGCTGGGCGGTACCTTGGAGCTCGGTCGCGGTTCATGTAGATAAGGGCCGCAGTGAAAAGTGGCACGAGGAACCCGTGAGAGTAGTCGGGCTCGGTGCTCCAAATGTTCCAGAGTTTAACGATCACCGACCAATAGGCCCAGAGTCCGCAGACGGCCAAGCCAGCAGCGGCAATATAGAGCGATTTCAGTTGATATTCGCCGCTGCTTTTCGGCGAAGCAGTCGTATTCATGAGTAAGACAATTCAGCTGAGGTGCGACTAGTCGGGTGGAGAAGACTGCGATTGAAGTCCATCAATCGACAGCGGTTTCGGGGCGAATTTCGCTGTTGAAGAAAAACGCCACGAGGAGTTCTAAACGACTCCTGCGACCCTGCAGAAGTTGAGTACCCAACCCACTGAAAGCCCGTTTGAGGTACACGGCAATCGGTCTGGTAGAGGGCACCAACGCGATGACGGTTCATCGTAGGGGTTGTCGGCGCCAGGTCAAGATAATTTCTTGTCTGGCACTCGCGGTCGGTGCTCAAGTCCACGGGTCGAGGCATGTCGTTTGTTTTCCAAGTTCGTCATGCCTGTCCCTGGCATCATGTGATGCTGATCGCTCCCTGCGATACTGCCACAATCGTTAAAATTGACTCCACTTGTGTGGTCGCTATAAACCTAGTCACAACTCTAAACGAGCGGATTCAGTAGACGTCCTCACCAATGGCTGTTTTTTTTGCTTTCTTGTCTAAACCGTGTGTGACGGAATGTTCGAGACGCATCTCTCGTTCCGACAGATTCCAAGCTACTGACGAAAGAAGATTACGTAAAGACTCTGACTGGGTTGGTTTGGTAAGAAAGAGGGGAATCGCGTCCTGATTGCGCCAGATGCACCGGTCAGGTTCTCTGGAGGGGTGCGAAGGCGTTAACGGAGGAATCTTCCCCGTAGAGGGTCCAGTGCGTGGGTGGATTTCGCCGTATGCGTGATGAGAGCCGAAAAAACCGATCGTAACCCGACGCGTGAGCGAGGGTCGATGCGAAATAGGTGGCTCCCTCGCTAACGCTTCGGGTTACGTGATTCACGGCTTCTTGGGCAGGTCACCGAGAGGGTGCCAGCCCGGCCTGATCGCGTGTTCTTGCAAAACCCGCGTCTAGCGCCTTCGGCTCAATCACTCGGAGATTGACGTGATTCCCAGCTTCTTGGCCAACTGGCGGAGGGGGCCGTCGAAGGGCGAGGTGGTGAGGCCGGCTCGGACTTGGGTGATGGCCTCCTCGTTGCGGTTCGTCGCCATGAGGTGTTTGGCGAGTTGCCTTCGCCAGCGAAATTCCTCTGGGCGATCTTCGACAGCCTGTTGGAGGAAGCTGATCGCAGACACCAGGTCGTGCTGCGCGAAACAGATCTCTGCTAACAGGGCTGAATCCTCCGGCGTCCGCGAATGTTGCTCGACTAGCTGTTGCCGTGATTGCGAAAGAAGCCTGGACTTCACGTCTGACGGGGTCTTGGGGCGTTTGGCGACGGTCAGCTTCATGGACGGAAAATCGGGAAGCAACTGGCCGTAAAGAGAATAGTCGTTTGCTGACACGGTCTCGACCCATGCGAGAGTGGTACCTAAATATCGCGGCGAAATCTCCAGTGACCGTCGCCAATAACGGAGGCCAATCCCCACGCGTCCTGCTTGGATTTCGAGCAATCCACAGCGGTACTGCATCGATTCGTTCCACGGACTCAACAACGCAACGAGACGAATGAGCCGTTCGTCAGACATTGTGGAGCCGGAGAATGAAAGTGGGGCAAGTTCGGCCAAGTACGCGGCAGTGCGAGCGTGCAGCGGGTTGGCACGTGCCGCTCGGCGAAGGTTGTCCGTGGCTGGGATCAGGTATTTTTGGACAGGTGGTGATTCAAGCAGTTCCTTCAGTTGGGCGTTCGATTCGTCGTCCCTCCGCTCGCGAAGTTGGATCAATCGGCCATGTAAGTAGGTTGTCGTTGTGAACGGCCACCATTGCTCGAGTGTCGTTTCGGGGGACTCCCGAATTAGGTCCTCGGCGCAGGCCAACTGGTAGCGGTTGATCTGGCATCGGGCCAAACGGAACAGCGTCTCGCTGTCGTCGGGAACGCGGTTGACGGCAAGGCTGAGGCGTTCGATTGCCGTGTCGAGAGCATTCACCTCTAACGGTCGTGGCAATTGAGGATTGTTGTAGCGATTCGCCTGAGGATCGGGGGTGAGCTGAAAATTGGACATCAAACGAGCGTTTTCGATTTGGGCTCGTTGGCCAGTCTCGAACAGACTCCACACCGCCATACCGATCAGTGCGAAACCCACCCAGGACGCCCAACTGGCCCGAGGCCGGACTGATGCCGATCGGTCCGCTGGCTGCTTTTCGAGCGTGCAATCGCAGACACCGAGCAGGAAGAAGAAGGTCCAGAGCACCGCTGGAGCGTAGACAAAGAAGTCAAACATGCTGTGTGTCGCCACCGCAATCCAAATAAAGAGACTCATCGCGGC
Source organism: Planctomycetaceae bacterium (assembly GCA_012959465.1). Taxonomy (GTDB): domain Bacteria; phylum Planctomycetota; class Planctomycetia; order Pirellulales; family Pirellulaceae; genus UWMA-0346. Next base: position 4,632 of record DUDC01000325.1, on the reverse strand, counting down.
CACGCTCTGATTGGCCGTTCCGGGCAAGCGGTAGCAGCGACTGCAATTCAGCAGACTCAGTACGAGCATCGCGAGCAGAAAAACGGCCCCAACAATGCCGGTATGGACCAACGTCTCCAGGTATTGGTTTTCGGCGTGAACGAACCAAGCGTGTTCGTCGTAGTTCACGTGTGGCCGGTAAACGTAGCCGTGAGTACCTGGGCCAGCGCCGACCAGTGGGTAGTCCTGAAACGTCCGCCAGGCGACAGGCCAGTGTTTGAGGCGGCCCTCGGCCTTTACCGATTCTGCGGAGGTCAACGTGGCGAGGCGCTCGCGAACCGCCTCCGTCTGCCCCAACCAGGAGATGGTATAGACCGACGTTAGTATCAGCAGCGTGGCAATTACGATGGGCAGGATTCTGCCACGATTCCGCCAACCTTCGACCAGCACGAGCACCACCAGCCCAGCGGCGGCCGCCAGGGTCGCGCCACGCGATTGGCTTATCGGGATCGCCGCGCCGATTACGACACAGATGGCAACTAGCGCTACCACCTCGCCGAGCCAACGGCGAAGGAGGGCGGGAGCCGCCAGACGGGGCATCAACAACCCGATCGCACATCCCAACGGGATCAGCAAGTACCCGGCACCCTGATTTCGGCTGTAGAAGGCGCCAAATGGCTCACCACCACCTGTGACCGGGACTCGCCAGTAAAAATAGCCGTTCCAATTCAATTGTTGCACCACGGCAAATACGGCATAGGCCCCGCCAGCCAGGGCAATGGCCCACAATACCCACTCTTTCTTCCATGGCTCACGGACCAATTGAACGGCGGCGAAGTAAAAGACGATCGACAAACCCCAGTGAGCGAGATCTCGGCGGGTATTGGCTGCGTTCAGGGTCAAGCTTACCCAAGCAGGCGCCGGTTCTCCCATCGCCTCGGCGGCCATTTTGTGCCAATGCCAGGCGGTCGGCGAGAGGGTCGCGACGCATTGGGCTGGCAGTGGAACCAGCATCAGGAGCCCAAAACCAAAACTGGCCAGGAATACCAAGCCCAACCGAGGTACCCGAAACGGCGCATCAGGGGCGACAATGATCACGCCAAAGCCCAGCGCGACAGCAAGAGCGAGGTAAACACGTAGTTGGTAGACGACGCCACCAAATAGCCAGGGAGCAACCAAGAGCACGCCCATGAAGAGGCCCGCAGCGACCGTTGTGGCAGAAATCCGGGGAGTGTTTAGGTGGCGGGGCATGAAGGAGTGGCGGGAAGGAGATAAATTGCTAGCGCATGATAACCGTAAGGAATGTGTGGCGCTGGCTTTGCCAGTGTTTTTGGAGCTGTTCCACGGACGGTCCCCTGTTACTTGCAACAGGGGCGATATTTCCGGACGCTATTGAGCGTAGCATACGCATGCAAAGAAAACGCACAGAACGGAGATTAGCAAGGTCTGGCGACATTGGCAGAGCCAGTTGGGGTGAATCATTGTTGATGGTTGATTGTCTGTTCTGGTTACTTTCGGCGAAAGTGATCTACTTACCTAAAACCTTGCCTAAATTATCACCAAATCATTGAAATGGCGCTTGGCAAAGGTTATAACTGGAACTTCAGCTATGGAGTAATTTTCGATTCTTAGGGTTAGTTAACCTAGGAAACAGGCGAAAAAGACGGACTTCCTTGATGAAACCACGCATTTTGCAAGCCCTGCTGGTCTTCTGTACCATTCCCGTCCTCGTGACTGGAATTTGGGGCGGGGTATTGCCCGTCGATTGGTACCAAGACACAGCAAAACCGCGATCATCAGACAGCGTCGACGCAGACCGAGCGTATGTCCAATCGCTCGTCGAGCGGGCGCACTTCGTTGCCACGATCCAGGATAGTGAAGGTAATTCACTCAATCTGAAGCGGCAGGATACACGTTTTGCCGTCGCACCGCCTGGCGATTGGCGGGGCGTTGGATTGGATGGTCAGCTGATCGACGAGTTGCGGGCTCCTTTTGTGTTGCTGTCACCGGCCGGCGACTTGAAGGCGACACTGCGAACGACGAAAGGTGATGGGGCAGCTGGCCTGAACGTTTATTTCATGCAAAGTGGACGGTTGGTGGATGCGGCTCGTACCGATGCTAATGGCGAATTGACGATCAACGGTCTCGCACCGGGCGTCTACTCGGTCATTGCGATTGGTGAGGCGGGAGTCGCAGTGTTTTCCGTCGCACTCGTGCCCTACCAGGATATCGAAGGGTACCCAATCGGTTTTGAATCACTTGTTGTCTCCGCACCGTACGACTTCGTGTTGAAGACTCTCGACTCCGACTTTCCCAACATGCGTGACTCGACGCTCGACGAAACCAAATACGTCGAATTGGCCAAACCGGAAAATGAGGGCGATCCCGCTCCGGCCCAATTTCAAGGCCTCCGCGAGGCGCTTCGAGAGTTGCCGAAGGGCACAGGGGCGACCAACATTCAGAATCACGCGGCGCTAATCAACGCGGATAAGACCCTTTGGGGGCGGATCATTGGCATTGAACGCGTGACTGGCCGACCGATGTTGATCGATGAGATGACCATTTACCTGCTTTCAGCAGAAGGCGAAGTCGCCAGCTCTGCCGAAGTAGACAATCGAGGTGTCTTCAAACTGGAGAACATCGAGGCTGGAAATTATGGCTTAATGGGCGCTGGTGCAGACGGGTTTTTTATTACTGGCATTCAGACAGAACAGGCTCCGGCAGCAGCTGCCGGGATTCTTACTAACGAGTTTTTCGTTGGTGCACAGGGTGACGGCGGTACAACGGCCGTATCCCCCGTGACTAACCCCGAGGACGTCGAAGGTGCCTTCAACTCCGAGGGTGGCGACGGTACAGGTCTTGCCGGACCTCCGCCCTCGAATCCGGCAGCGGCTGGACCGGGTGGTGGTGGTGGAGGAGGCGGTGCCGCTGGTGCCGCTGGTGCCGGATTGGCGGCAGCAGCGATCGTTGGTGCCGCGATAACTCAAGGCGACGAAAACAACGCCACGCCCGCTGGCCCGTAACTTTCGCCCGCGATTCTCTGAACGCTGTGTAGGTCACTTTCGCCGAAAGTGACCATGCCTTGCCGATTGACCGCATCTTCATCTTCTTCGATTTGTGGCTTTCTTGCCCAGATTGACCGTCCTTTGATCGAAAATAACCGCGACCTTCTATGCAACGGCATCGCGGTTTGGTGACCCAACACGATCGTTTGGTCACTTTCGGCGAAAGCGATCTACAGAATGGGTTAAATAGACTGGATAGGTTAACGGCATGGAGTAATCGAACTCGCCGTTGTGACCCGCTTTTCAGGCATTCCCAGCGGATTCCAAAACTTCGCTAAATCTTCGCGGTCAGATTGGGCGATGACATAGGCAGGATTTCCCCAGGCGCGGGGCAGATCCTCTTCACGCACGGATTGCGTATGCAGGCCTTAACATGAGAAGTTGCAGAATGACGCACGCATGGACGCTTCGCCTCTTGGCCACGGCTACGATTGCCATCGCGATTGGCAGTTCTAGTGGGTGTACGATTTACACGGGTGTAAAAAACACCATCGCCTACAACGACTCGATGAATGACTTCGTGTTGGGTTGGCGGAACCGCTCTTGGGCCAAACAGGCCTGGCACGAGCGGAAGGCTCAGTACGTCAACCAGCCCTACCAAGAAGAGTTTGGGAAGGGTTTCATGGATGGGTACGCGGATGCGGCCGCGGGCGGCGCTCAATGCGTGCCGCCACTGCCGCCGAGACGCTACTGGAGCTGGAAGTACCAAACGGCAGAAGGGCAGGGGAAAGTGGCTGCTTGGTACTCGGGTTACCCGATGGGAGCGCGAGTGGCCGAAGAGGAATCGGCTCACTTGTGGGGCGAAATCCAGGTATCCGAGACACTACACGCTCAATATGAACTGGGCCACGAGGCTCCCTATCCGTTCCCGCTCGATCTCTACGATGCAGAAAAGTGTTGCCCGGAAACTCCGGTCGACGGCCAAATCGTACCGATCGAGGGAGCACCGACAGAAGCTCCAGGAAATGGGGCAGTTGGAATCGACGAAGTAACACGCCTTACGCCGGGCCATCGCAGGTTGGCTCGACTGGAACCACCACCTCAGTAACACGCATGACGACCGATCTGAGCAACTGCAAGATGCAGTTGCGAGAGCCTGACACCAACAGCAGGAAGCGATCCGATGATCTCGCCCTCAATCACAAAACGAATTCAGTGGCTCGTCCTGACGTGTGTCATAAGCGTCTCGGCCACGGGTTGCACATCGATGCTGAGCCCGATTAGCGGCATCCCGTCTCATCGTGTGCCGAAGCAGATTTTGGCCAAGCCCCGCAATAACATGGTGCCGATCGACATCTCTCGATTGCGCCAGGCACCACCTCGAAACTACCTGTTGGACGCGGGTGACATCCTGGGCATCTACATCGAAGGCGTGCTGGGGAATTTTGATCAGCTTCCCCCGGTCCATTTTCCGGAGCCGAATAGTGACTTGCAGCCGGCGCTCGGTTTCCCCGTTCCCGTGCGAGAAGATGGAACGATTAGTCTGCCGTTGGTGCCGCCAATCCAAGTGCGTGGCCTAACACTCAACCAAACTTTGGAGTTGATCCGTCACAACTATACGAACCTCCGTGTGATATTGCAGCCGGGC
>DUDC01000324.1:7113-10664 GCA_012959465.1 Planctomycetaceae bacterium | reverse complement strand
AACCGAAGAAACAGCAACCGAAGAAACAGCAACCGAAGAAACAGCAACCGAAGAAACGGCAACCGAAGAAACGGCAACCGAAGAAACGGCAACCGAAGAAACAGCAACCGAAGAAACAGCAACCGAAGAAACAGCAACCGAAGACGCTTCCGAGACCGCAGAGGCCGATGCAGCGACATCGGACGATTCCCCAGAGGAGCCGTCAGCAACAAGTTAATAAGTTCAATCGCGTCCGCGCTATCAAATCGAAGGAGACCGCGGGTATGCCATAATCAGACAAGCCAATGCTCGTGACCATCACGAGCGGCATGAACCAGATGGAGGGCCTGTCGTGCCCACACGGATTTACGCGTTAGCTAAAGAATTAAGCCTCGACAGCAAAGAGCTTGTAGATCTCTGCACAAAGGCGGGCATCACAGGCAAGGGCTCAGCGTTGGCAAGTCTTGAAGACGACGAAGTCGACAAAGTCAAGTCATTCCTCGCAGGCCCGGCGAAAAGCGAGTCGAGTAGTCGTGGCAGCGCCGCTACTGACACCGAGGCGATGACTCGGGAAAACGTCATTCCAGTAAAGCGTGAAGCTGGCAAGATTCGAGTCTTGGGACGCCGACCCCGACCAGGGCGAAAGGAACCGGTTGAAACCAAAGCGGTGACGACGGATGAACCGGCCTCGCAAACGCCAGGTACTCCTACAATCAACACGCCGGCAGAACCTCCACTGCCAACGGTCGATCCGCTCGCACCGGTGCGAGCTGGAAATGACCCGCTCCGCCCCCTCCGATCTCCTCGGAACTTGGAGGCAAAAACGAAAATCGGTGGAGAAGAGAAGCCAAAAACGGTAAAGAAACGGGCACCGGTCATCAACATCGCACAGCTGCCCGATGTCAAGCAGCCTGTTGCGAAACCAGCAAAAGACGCACCGGCCCAAAAACCTGTCCTCCGTCTGCCTCAAGATGCGATCGACAATGCCCGAAAAGGCAAGTCGGTCGAGCAAATCACTCGCAAGGCGGAGTCGACTACGACACCGCCGGCAGATGCCAAGGAGCGGACAGGACGAAGTGGACGAGGAGCACGGGATGCGCCGACGGAAGGCAAAGGAGAGAAAAAGACCGGCTTGGCTGGAATGGCCAGTGCTCGAGCCGATCGACAAAAGCTGCGCCGCGGAAAACAAAAACAGCGACTCGCGCTCCGCAGGGATGACGATCGAGGACGGGGAGGCCGACGGCGAGCGTTTAAACGCCGTGGCATCAACACGGCCGCCCCTCGGAAAGGAAAAGTTGCACTCCAACTGCCGTGCACTGTCCGCACATTCTGTGAAGCGGCCGGTGTCGGTGCTGGGCAAGTCATCGCCTCGCTCATGAAGCTCGGTCAGGGCGTTACGATCAACGCTCAAATCAACGCTGAATTGGTTGACTTCCTCGCTGATTCGCTCGACGTCGACCTCGAGATTCGAGCGGAAGAAACGGTCGAAGACGCACTGCTTTCGGAATTCGAGTCGCGAACCGATAGCGATGATGAACTGCAACATCGGCCTCCCGTGGTCACGTTCCTTGGCCACGTCGACCACGGTAAGACGTCACTGCTGGACGCTATTATCGGCACCGACGTTGTCACTGGCGAAGCGGGCGGAATCACTCAACACATTCGAGCGTATTCGGTAGACATGAGTGACGGGCGAACCATTTCCTTCGTCGATACTCCGGGCCACGAGGCCTTTACCGAAATGCGGGCACGGGGTGCCAACGTCACGGACATCGCCGTTTTGGTCGTGGCAGCCGATGACGGGATAATGCCCCAAACGGAAGAGGCGATTAGCCACGCGAAAGCCGCTGGAGTACCCATTGTCGTTGCCCTGAACAAAGTCGACATCGTCGGGGTCGACCAAAACCGTGTTCTCACTCAAATGACCGAACACGACCTGACGCCCAGCGAGTGGGGTGGCGATATTGAGGTCATTCGCACCAGCGCCACCAAGGGGGAGGGGATCGATGAACTGCTTGAGTGCATCCTCACACTGGCCGAAATCAACGAGTACACCGCGAACCCCAACCGGCCCGCTCAAGGCATTTGCCTGGAGGCTGAACAGGAGTCTGGTCGGGGTATCATCGCTAAGATGATCGTACAGAACGGCGTACTACGTGTTGGCGATACAATCGTTTGCGGCTCGTCCTTTGGCCGAGTTAGAGCCATGAATGACACGTTGAACCCGAAGATATCACTCGAGGAAATTGGGCCGTCGCGTCCGGCCAGTGTCATCGGTTTGGACACGCCGCCGGAAGCGGGCGATGCATTCTACGTTGTCGACGATATCTCCCGCGCCCGTGAAGTCGCCGAACAGCGAGCCGATCGGAGTCGCGCCGAGTCTCTCGTCGGCACCACCACCGCCGTGACCTTTGAAAAATTCCAGGAATTGCTGGAAGAGGGTCGGCTGGGAGTGACCGACGACGTGGTGACGATCAATTTGATTATTCGCGCCGATACGCGAGGGTCGATCGAAGCCATCGAGAAAGAGTTAGAAAAACTGGATCATCCCGAAGTCCAAGTGAAGGTCCTGCTGAAGGGCGTTGGCGGCATTACTCTCGGTGACGTGACTTTGGCACACGCATCACAAGGCGTGGTTGTCGGCTTTAACGTCATCCCGGACGAACAGGCGAGGCAAGCCGCCGACGCAAAAGACGTTGAAATTCGTCGTTACGACATTATCTATAAGGTCACCGACGATATTCGTGCCATGCTCGAAGGTCAACTCAAACCGGAAGAACGTCTCGTCGAATTGGGTCGCGCCATTTGCAAACAAGTGTTTACGATCAGCCGAGTCGGCACGGTCGCTGGTTGCTACGTCGCGCAAGGTGCAATCGAGCGAGGCTGCCGAATCCGTGTCAATCGCGACGGTCGAACGATCGGCGACTATCCTCTGGACGCGCTTAGGCATCAAAAAGATGACGTTCGTGAAGTCCCACGTGGGATGGAATGTGGCATCAAACTTAGTGGCTTTAACGACATCAAGAAAGACGACATCCTTGAGGCCTATAAGATCGAAGAAGTTGCCCGAACTTTGTAACTTGGCGCATGCCTCGAAAACACGACCGCAGCAACTTGGCGTAGGAGCACCTGTTGATGGCTAGCCGAAGAGTCCTGAAAGCCGCCGAAGCGATTCGCGAGGTTGTTAGCATGGCAATCCTAACGGAATTGCGAGATCCGCGGATCAAGGATGTCACCGTGACATACGTTGAGGTCACTGGCGATATGCGACAGGCCAAAATCCACGTCTCCGTGATGGGCGATGAAAAGAAACAGGATCTCTGCCTTCACGGGCTGGAGAATTCTCGCGGATTTCTACAAAAGAAGATCAACGAACGAATTGACACTCGATATACTCCCAGACTGCGATTTGAACTTGACCAGGGTGTCAAACACTCCATTGAAGTTAATCGCATCCTTCGCGAAGTGCTGCCGGGTGGACCGGCCGACGCCGAAGAAGCGTCCGAGCGTGAGCCGGATGATCCCAGTCGACAAGCCGACAATGGCACTGCCTAAATCGCCTGTCGAATTTT
>DUDC01000324.1:0-7076 GCA_012959465.1 Planctomycetaceae bacterium | reverse complement strand
CGTTTAGGAATGGCATGAGCACCAATCGCGCCACGCTGATCTCAAAATCACATCGCGTTCTAAAGAAACATTACAAGCCGTTTAGCCCTCCGGCCGAACGCTCACTCTTCGAGCACATACTCTACGGTTGCCTGTTGGAAAACTCTCCATCGGATCAAGCCGATCAGGCGTTCGCCGTCTTGTTGCAGACATATTTCGACTGGAATGAAGTTCGAGTGACATCGTTGAACGAGCTTGCCGAGCGCCTCAGTTGCGTCTCCGACCCAATTGACAGTGCCCGCCGAGTCAAAACTGCGTTACAGAACCTCTTCGAGCAATACTACACTTTCAACTTAGAAGAAGAGCTCAAGAACCGGAATCAGAAGAATCTCGGAGCTGCGATCAAGTTCCTTGAAGTGCCGGGAGTGCCTGAATTCGCCATCCAATACACCACACAACATGGATTAGGTGGCCACTCGATTCCGGTGAATCGCGGCGTCCTTCATGCATGCGTTGTCCTTGGAATATTGACCGCGAACGAGGCGGTAAAGGGTCGCGTCCCGGGCCTTGAACGTACAATCCCCAAAGTCAAGGGAATTGAATTCGCTTCTCTGCTACACCAGTTGGGTCTCGACTTCGCCAGGTCACCCTTTTCCCCAAACGTCCGCAACATTCTGCTCGAAATCGCACCAGATGCGAAATCAAGACTCCCGAAAAGGGCGAAGAAGGTGGCCCCGACGAAGACATCCGCCAAGAGCAAAAAGACGACATCAAAAGGCCGAGAATCGGCCAAGAAAACGGCTGGCAAGAAGGTCGCCAAACGTCCAATTAAGAAAAAGTCTGTTGCGTCGGGAGCCAAGAAAAAGAAGTCGCCTTCAAAGAAGCTGACTAAGAAAAAGCCAAAGTAAGCAAGCGGTTTTTGGAGCATAAAAATGGCGGGCCACTCCCATTGGGCTGGAATCAAACACAAGAAAGCCCTGATTGATAACAAACGAGGCAAGCTCTGGAGCAAGCTGTCCAAGGCCATTATCATCGCTGCCAAAATGGGCGGCGGTGATTTGGATTCGAATTCACGACTCCGGACGGCGATCGCCGACGCGAAAGCTGTCAGTATGCCCAAGGACAACATCGCGAGGGCCGTCAAGAAGGGGACTGGTGAACTCGGCGGCAGCAACGTCGAGGAAATCCTCTACGAAGGGTACGGCCCGCACGGTGTCGCCATCATGTGCGATATCATGACCGATAATCGAAACCGAACTGCTCCAGAAGTTCGCAAGATTTTTGAGGTGCATAACGGGAAATTGGGAAGCACCAATTGCGTGGCTTGGATGTTCGAACGTCGAGGTGTGTTTCTTTTTCCCGTCGATGGAACGGACGAAGAAGTGCTGATGGAGGTCGCAATGGATGGTGGCGCAGATGATGTGAGCCAAGAAGAGGATCACTTCCACGTCACTTGCGAACCCGACCAATACACGGCCGTGTCCGACGCGCTCAACGCCGCGAACTTGACTCCACTGTCACAGGAGATCTGTCGTATCCCCACAACCACTGTCGATCTCGACAAAGACTCCGCTTCGACCGTGTTGAAACTCATGGAAACGCTCGACGATCACGACGACGTCCAGAGTGTCTCGGCCAATTTCAATATCCCCGATAATGTGGTGGCCGAATTGCAAGGTGAGGGTTAGCAGAGTCCATGCGATATTTTCGCGTCACGGCCAGCTAACTTAGTGCTTAATGTCGTTCCAGTAATTTTGAAAAGCTCCCGGCACGTGGAAGTCCGGACTGTTGTCCAAATCGTGACATTCCATGCAGGAACGTTCCGCGTTGGCCAGCGGTAACTTCATTTCGTCCCGAAGCCGGATGATTTTGAGTTCATCTGCATCGACTGTGCCCTCTTCCGCCGCAACATGGTCAGAACCTGGGCCGTGACAGTTTTCGCACCCATTGCCAACGAGTTGCGGGCTCTTCTTGAGTCCCAAGTAACCCGAGACGTACGGGAAGAACTTCTGTGGATTCCACCCAGTGACGTGGCAGCTGAGACACTCTGGGTCATAGTGCCGAGCAATTTCGCTACGTTCTTTCGGATGGATCAGAGAATCCGTGGCATGGGCGTGCGGTGTATCGAGCCATATCTCGTATTCGGTCTCGTGACATTCCTCGCACTTCGAACTCCCCACGAAGTCGCGCCCGGTGGGGTGACGGATAGGCACAACGTCCAGTCCGGCAAGTCCAAGCACCTTGAGTTGGTCCTGGTAGACGGCTAGTTGTTCCAACATGTCCTTCGAATCCTCAAAACGATCGTCCAGCGGAACTCGCTCATATTTCCAATGGACTTGTTCGTTCGGGTAATACCCTAATGTTGGCATGTGCATACCCTTGGCGCCAACTTGAATAAGCAGCGACCCATGCTCAAGAACCTCTGGCTCGTAGGAAGGTTCCTGAGAGCCGCCTGCCGTCACAATCAAGTCAAACCCTGAGATCGCGTCGACGACCGCACGAGTCTCCTGAACGGTGGCGTGAGCCAGCAGCACCGTCAAGTCGCATGACGCCTCCGTGAGGCTCGACATGGCGACTTTGACTTGCTCGATTGCAGGACTATTCACGATCTCCTCCGCCTCGAGAAGTTTGCGGCGAGCATCGCCCAGGAAGGCAACGACACCAACTTTGAGCCCGTTCGCTTCGACCACCCGGTGTCTGGGCGTGAATGACCGGTCGAGAATCGAGACATTTGCAGCGGTGAATAGACTGCCTTCGCCACTATCGGTGGCGATCGCGCCCAGAACTCCAATCGACAGCTGCAAATCGCCCTGCCCGAAGGCGACAGCCCCGTATCCGAGCTTGGTAAAGGCGTCAGCGGAAAGTTGGAATTTCATTTCGGCCTGTCGACCAAAACGACGCACCTGATTTCCGACGTCCAAGGGAATGACAGCCCAACTTCGTTCATCCCTGAGATGTTTCAAAAACGTGTGACGTCGAGCCAGCCCGCCCTTTTGATGGGCGAGGCCGGTACAACCGCAAGGTTCAATGTAACCGTGTTGGCGACCAGAAAACGTCAAGACAAGTTGCGGCTGGGGCCAGTCCTTAAACAAGTTGGTCTTGCTTTTCTTTTTCTTGGGCCTTTCAGTGACTCCGCCGACGGCATCTTCTTGGTTCGTCTCACCATCCGTCACAGAATCTCCGCCAGTGTCGGGTGCCTTTTTATCCGGTCCAGCCGCATTCAAGTTACGTTTCGTTTCACCGAGGTCGATCTCTACTTTGCCAGCTGTGGTCAACTTCTGTGCGGTGACACCGCCTCCCACCTCTTCGGTAGCCGTCTTACCAACGGGTCCGGTTGCCTGAGGATGATCGACGCACCCCAAAGTGGCCAGGAGCGCGAGGGCAATGAGCCAACCGTGCGTTGCGGTCCACAACGCGATGTTTCGGCGAGGCGATTGAGGGAGCTGTCGCATGAGGAACTGCATCCGTATCCGTCCTTGAACGCTGATGTGCTTTCGAAACCAAACTCCGTTGATCGCGTTTTTACTTTACGATAAATTCCACGTAAAGCTTAACTTCCGTAACGTCCGGGTGGTTCGTCTTTAAACGAATCAAGCCGCAGTCGTCATCTTGACCGCGAGCGATCGGCGGGGTCCCTGCGGGAATGTGAATTATGAGTGGTATTCGAGTGAGCTTTGCACTCTGCAGTTTTTCTCCCAGCCTAACCTTCAACACGTCAGCAGGCTCGACTTCGATGATTTCAAACTCAGTCGTCGCCCGATGCTCTCCTTTGACCAGCAGTTGCAATGCGAACTCTCGACTGCCATTCTCGCCTTCAATCGCCGACATGCTCAATATGTTGTTACCGGGATTAAAGTTACGCCCGATGACCGAGATATCGGCAATTACATACCCTTCCAGGTTAAGGATAAGGTCGTCAACGTCCTTCATCGACGTTGTGACTTTGATGGACTGATGCAGCTTGCCAAACGGCAGTCCGGGCTTGACGCGAATTTTGAGAAGACGACCACTACGTACTTGGCTGGCATAGTTTTCATCTGGCGCCAGTTCGGCTAGTTTCTCTGGGCTTAGGTCCTCAATCTCGACTTCAAAAAAATCGCTAGTTGACGGCACACCAAACTGCACGTCGAGGATTTCCCATTCATCGAGTTGCTCGCCACAAAACAAGACAGCTTCGCTATCCGCGCCTTGCGTGGATGTCAATGTCGGCCAGGCGATGCGATCTGGTACAATTCGCAGCGCCTGGTTGACAATGCCGGTAATGCCCAGACGGACGGTCGAACGGTCGGGATCGTTGGTTTCCAGTGTGGCAGATTGACTGAACTTTATTAGCATTTCTTCTGCAACCCACTGCAACTCAACCTCCAGCGTTTCTCCCGGCTCGACAATTGTCGGCTTCTCGCCGTCCTTGTCAAAAGTCCCGTCAGTAATAAAGGTGCATTTGCAGGTGGTCTCGCCGATGAGCAACTCAAGGGGTTTGTCACCGCGATTTCGAATAACGAATGTGTGACTACCTGATGCCCCGCGAGGCTCCTCACCAAAATCGAAGGTCTCGCCATTGACAAGTTCGATCTGAGGATAACCTTTCACGCCAGTTATTGGATTATCGGAGCGACTTGAAGGATTTGGAGCGCTGTTGGGCACGAAATGCTCACCGCTGGACGAGTGCTCCATCGTCGCAACCACCAATCCAGTACCAACGCCAAAGAGCAAGGCAACACCTGTCCATACGAATGTCTTCATCGCGCCAACCCACTATTGTGAAAATAACCATTGCCCCGCCCGATCGGGTCCACCTACCAGTATAACACCTTGATCAGATCAGCCGCACTGCCACCACATGGACCAGCCAACTCGATAGTCCGACCGTCTAATTCCGAGAAGTTATACGCAGTTGCTGCATCGTCTGTTCGGCGGAAGTACGATTTGGCGGCGGCAATTCCCACGGAGGGAGATGCAAGAACACGACGTGCTGCCTTGCCAGCTTTCGTTCAATGTGGTCGTGTTTGGCATCCAGCCGCAATGCCGTGTCGGCGGCAATTTCCGCTTCGGGGTCGCGATCGGCAAGATGGTAGCTCCAAGCGAGTCGCGCATGGGACATGGCGTCATTCGGGTATAACTCGACACCCTGGGCCAATTCACGGATCACCCGATCGAGCCAGCCAGGATCTTCGGTTTCCGTATAGGCTGCCAGCGCCAACTTCGCAGCCAAAAATCGTGTGCGTTGGGCGAGCGGATCTTTGGAGACCATCAGATCGAGGGCCTCTCGAAACGTCTCTTCACTACCCTGGTCAGCGCCCCACTTTCTCAGCGATAAAACGGCCAGGAAACGCGGCGGCACGGGGGATTTTTCGTCCGCCCGAATCGCCGCTTGGAGACTCGTGTCCGCCTGAGTCCAGTGACGATGACTGGTGGCCATATCGTCGACGGAATGTGCCACTTGAAAGTTGTCCATATGGCGTCGAAATTCCAAGAGGTGCCCTCGCCTCTGTAAGATCGGGTGCAAGGTGGTGAGGGTGAACCAGGGAGTGAAAACCAAGGCAAGTCCTACCAGCGCGACCAGACTCCAGCGTCCCGATCCCTCGGCCGGAGCCCGCTCATCAGACATGGCCAACAGCAGCCAGATCGTCACTGCGACAGCGGCGTACGATATACCGCCAGCGGCCGAGAGGTTGATAGCGAGTGCGCCAACCGCGACGAGACACCACCAGCGACACCAGGGCCCATGCGTGATCCAGCTGCGTAGGTGCCAAAATGTGAACATCGAAATCGGAAGCACGATGACCCAAACGACGGGTAAGAGGAGTGCGGTGGACATTTCCACGTTCTGTTGAAATGCGAGCCGACAGAGAACAGATACAAAACACGCGGCGACGCCCCCACACAGCACGGCTGCAAAGGGAGTGAGCCTGCCTCCTATCGTCCAGACCGGCGATTCAGTGACGATCGGTTCTTTAGGACCCTCCGTTTCACGCGCCCGCATGTCCTGCCGAGCATCCACAAGTCGGCGGCCGAAATAGGCGACGATGCAAACAAACGGAACCAGTCCCAGTGTTGCCCACAACTCGAGCAGGAATTGATGTGGATCGGCGACAACCTCGCTGGCCTGCGGCCATTTGTATTGCGTGTAGTAGCTCTGGAAATTGCCCGCCCCAACACCAAAGAACCAATGATCCTGAATCATGTTCAGAGTGGCTCGCCAATACTGCAACCGATAAGCCATCGACACGCGAGCCTCAGTAAGGACTTGCGAGTCAACTGCACCGACCGCCACGCCGACAGCCATTAGTATCACGGCAAGTCCAAACGCACCCAAAACAAGCGTCCACTTTCGCCGAGTTGGACGAACCGTCAACCAACTCATGGCCAATCCGCCGGCTGCCAGCGCCAGCCAGGCCGACCGACTTTTCGTCAGCACGATGCACATCGCCACGATGGCGGCACCGCCCAACAAAAACCACTTGGAGACCGACGTTGTCGGCTTCGTACTCCCCGTTCCCAAGACGAGAAAAACAATTGCCGGCACGGCCATGACACTCCAGCTGACCAGAAAACCGGCGAGTGAATTCGCCAAACCGAATGTCGAATACGGTTCGGTACTCTCCAACCGATCGAGGAATTGCTTGTATTCAGCAGAGGAGGCATCTGGATTGATCCCAATTTCGGTCAACGCCGACGCCTCTTCGACATGGGAAAGTGCCCCAAATTCGGCGCGGAATGCTGGCATTCCCACGAAGTACTGATAGAGGCCGCAACTGGACAAGCCGACGGCTAATGCCATCATCCAGGCGGCGACCGCTTTTTTCGAAGTTTGGCAGCGTAACACGTCACGGGCCATAAAGAATACCAGCGGGTACACGCACCATGCGAACGTGGCGTTGAAGCCACGTCGAGCATCCCCGTGGGCCATGTTCGATATCGCTCCGATCAGCACAAAAAGTGCCGCAACAGCCCACCACCAATCCAATCGCCCAACAATGAAGTCTCTTTGGTGTTTCCAATGAACGTAAATCCAAATCGAGCCACCCAACAACCAGAGCAATACCAGCAAACTGAGCGAATCGTCTCCGATGCTCTCCGTTGGCAACAACGTCGTG
>DUDC01000323.1 GCA_012959465.1 Planctomycetaceae bacterium | reverse complement strand
CCATCCTGCCGGAACGCCGGTCGGTCACGGACAGCGCGGCTGGCACCAAGCCCAAGAAACCATACTCGGGCGATTTGCCTTGACGGAGCTGTGCGACAACTCGGCGAAAGTCCGCGTCCACCGGGATTGCGAATCCCGCGGTTGCGGTCTCGCCGATACTCGCGGCCAACATCGTCGTCATACCGACCAATTGCCCATTCAGATCGATCAGCGCTCCACCGGACGAACCGAGCGCAAGACGCGCGTCGGTTTGCAATAGCGTTCCGGTCAGGTGAACATTGTCCAAGCCAACACGAGGCTTACCGATGCGCGGTGCTTTTCGACGAGTATTGGCGATGATCCCCCAACTGGCACTCGGTTCTCCATCGCGAGCAATGGCATGTGGATTTCCCAATGCGATCACGAATTGTCCCTTGCGAACATCCTCACCGCGACCGAACTCAATCGCCTGCAAGCCGTTCGCTTCTATCTCCAACACCGCCAGGTCTATCCAGGGATCCGCCGCCAAGACTCGTTTTGCCTTGTAGGATGTTCCTTGAACCCAGACGTGGAAGTCATTTTCTTCCGGATCCGCCAGCACATGGTGGTTCGTCAAAATCAAACCGCCTGCGTCGATAACGATGCCACTGCCAAACTCCGTGGGCACGAATGCTGGATCGGACGGCGCCGGTATGCCTCCCGGCCCCAAAACTCCCGCCGCCTGTTCCTTGGGCACCCGCGCAATTGCTACCACAGAAGCCTCGGCCTTCGCAATAGAATGAATCACGGCACGCTGCAGAATGAGTGCGCGCTCAAGGTCGGCAGGCCCCAGGTCTCGGTCCCGATCGCCATCCCCCGGCCCCTGCCCTTGGGCCGTGAAGAACGGGAGTAGGCACAACACCAAACCCAGTATGATCCGCCAGGTTGGTGTTGCCACGACCAACTTGCAGGGAGATATTTCGTGGCACGATAGTTCCATGGCGATTCCTTCGTCGCTATAGGCGAAGCGATTTCTTACGTGGACTCGTTACCGCCTTCTGCGTCACCGTCCTCCACCTCGGACATCGCTTCCACAATTTTGGCATGAATCTCGGCGGCCAACTCCGGATTCTCAACCAAATGCTGCCGAGCCTTTTCCTTGCCTTGGCCCAAGTAATCTTCGCCGTATTTGTACCATGCTCCACTGCGACCAACCACTTTTCCGATCAATCCCAGGTCCAACAAGTCACCTTCGTAGCTGATGCCGTTGGCATGCATCATGTCGAACTCAGCCACTCGGAACGGCGGCGCCACTTTGTTCTTGACGACCTTGGCTCTCACTCGCTGCCCAATCACCTGTTCGCCATCCTTCAGCTGGGCGATTCGTCGCACATCAATCCGGCATGAGGAATAGAATTTCAAGGCACGGCCGCCCGGTGTCGTTTCTGGGCTACCGAACATCACGCCGATCTTTTCGCGAATCTGGTTGATGAAGATCACTACGGACTTGCTCTTTGCGATCGGCTCGGTCAATTTCCGCATCGCCTGACTCATCAAGCGAGCTTGCAAACCGACGTGTGAATCGCCAATCTCGCCCTCCAGTTCCTTCCTAGGAACCAGTGCCGCCACCGAATCCACAATAATGACGTCGACCGCGTTTGACTTCACCAACATCTCGACGATCTGCAGCGCCTCCTCACCGCTACTGGGCTGGCTGACCAACAACGTGTCCAGATCCACACCTAACTTCTTCCCCCAAATAGGATCAAACGCATGCTCGGCATCAATGATGGCGGCGATACCGCCGCCCTTCTGACCCTGAGCTGCAACGTGTAATGCCAACGTCGTCTTTCCACTCGATTCCGGACCAAACACTTCAACGACGCGCCCCCTGGGAATCCCCTGCCCTCCCAGCGCGAGGTCCAGCGACAGACTGCCCGTCGCAACCCCTTCGACTCGGCCGCGTTTGTCGGAACCCAGCGGCATGATCGAACCTTCGCCAAACTGCTTCTCGATCTGCTCCAAGGTGGACATCAATGTGCTGTTCTGCTCGATCAACGAGGCAATTTTCTCTTTCGCCCGATTCCTTTTTCCCTTGCGACCTTTTCCCTTGGCCGGTTTTTCCGAAGGTGACTTCACTGCACTGGTGCTCCCGTTACTTGTCTTCGCCATGCTGGTTCCTGCTGATTTCTTCGCGGATGAAGTGGCCATTTCGGCGGCCGCCTCTTTTTGCATCGTTGCTTTTTCGATCGCTGCCTTTTTCTTTGCCTGTTGCTCGGCCGCTTTTCGTTCGGCCACCGTCTGGGTCTCTCCCGCTGTGTTCTGGCCGGTTCCGGCTGCCGTCTTTTCTGCCGTCTTTCGATCCGTCGTCTTTCGATCCACTGTCGCTACCATCGAAATCTCCTCTATTTATCAGGAACTCGCGTTGTCGTTGCAACCGAGGCAACCTTACGGGAAACGAGTTTTTTTGCCGTCGGGAGTGCCACAGTGTGCATTCACTAAAGGCAGCCGCCTCAAACTCTAACGGCAGTGAACATCTGTTCACTTTAGAAAAACTCGCAACGCTCCGCAAGACCACATGGGCTGGGAAGGTGTAGCAGGCAAAAACCTAGGTCCCACTGCCACCTTCGTATTCTTCGCGAGGCCGGGGACACGTTAGGTCAACGCTGGCGAGATTTTCAAAAAAAACGGAAAATAGAGCCGGCTGCCGTCCACTTGCATGTCAGTGGAGAACGAAAAAACGGGCTCGAACCGAACGAGACACGTTGGCTGCCGGGCCGTTCCCGTTCACTGAAATAAACGGTCAACTCGTCCACAACCTGTTTATTGTTTCTCACACGAAGACACAAAGCCACGAAGGGGGTAGTTCTCTGTTCGGTTTAGGAGCAGGAGGAAAGAGGAAATCCATATCTACTCTCGACGGACAAGAGTCTCGCAGAAAAAAGCGGTGACAAGTCACCGCACTCCATACTAGCTGATGCCCACGGGCAGGCGTCCCAAGACCTGGTACGTCGCGCCGTGACGGCGATCCAGTTCGCTGGAATAGACGGTCAACTCGTCCACCAGAGTCTCCCCGCCGGCAAAGTCCGAAAGCGATTCGAGCACGCCGCCGACTCCCGTCACCTCTTCTCGAGATCGACGCATCCGGCCCAGTGTCACATGCGGTGTGAAGGAGCGATTCTCTACTCGAAAACCAATATCAGCCAAAGCCACCTCGACGGTGTTCTGCAGTCCGATCAACTCGGCTCGTCCCTCTGTGACACCCATCCATAATACTCGTGGACGCTCGAAGTTTGGGTAGCCGCCCGCTCCATGACAAGTAAACGTGAACGGCTCCACTTCTCTCGCTGCTCTTTCGACCACCCGGCAGATATCTGCCGAGCGTTGCACGGGCACGTCGCCTAGGAACTTCAACGTGATGTGCAGATTATCGAGCGGCGCCCACCGCGCCTCGATGTCATTTTTCTTCATTCGTTCGATCATCCGCCCCGCCCGACTTACTACGTCGCCGGAAACGTCAACTGCTACAAACGTCCGCATGACTATTTCCCTTTACGGCGTTGGATCTTGGCCCACGAGTCACGCAGCGTCACGGTCCGATTGAACACCAGTCCATCCGCCGACGAATCCACCGAGTCGACAATAAAATACCCCAGTCGTTCGAACTGAAAACGCTGCCCCGGTTCGGCCACGGCCAAACTTGGCTCTAAGCGGCAGTCGGACAGGGTCTCCAACGAAGTGGGGTTAAGGTTCTCTTGATAGCCTCCGCCCTCTTCGGAAGCCTCCGGGTTTTCCGTCCTGAACAGATGATCGTAGAGGCGAACTTCGGCACTCACTGCGTCGGCTGCCGAAACCCAGTGAATCGTCCCTTTCACTTTGCGACCGTCGGGCGCCGAACCGCCGCGAGTCGCGGGGTCGTAGGTACATCGCAACTCAACGACCTCTCCTGATTCGTCCTTCACCACTTCGTTGCACTTGACAAAAAACGCGTAGCGGAACCGAACCTCTCGCCCCGGTCCCAAGCGGAAGAACTTTTTCGGTGGATCCTCCATGAAGTCATCACGCTCGATGTACAACTCGCGAGAAAACGGCACTTGCCTCGTCCCCGCTTGCGGATCCTCAGGGTTGTTCACTGCGTCGAGCAGTTCGGTCTCCCCCTCAGGAAAATTCGTGATCACGACCTTTAGTGGTCGCAAGACGGCCATCACTCGCGGGGCCACTTTATTGAGGTGCTCCCGCACCGAGTTTTCCAGCACACCGCGTTCAATCGTACTGTTGAATTTGGCGACGCCAATCGTCTCGCAAAAACTACGCAGTGACTCGGGAGTATATCCGCGTCGACGCAATCCAATGATCGTCGGCATGCGCGGGTCATTCCAACCGGTCACATGACCGTCGCGCACTAACTCCAACAGCTTCCGCTTACTCATTATCGTGTAAGTCATATTCAAGCGAGCAAACTCGATTTGACGTGGGTGGTAAATCTCCAATGCGTCCAAACACCAATCGTAGAGCGGACGGTGATTTTCGAATTCCAATGTGCAGATCGAATGCGTAATACGTTCAATTGAATCGGACTGTCCATGGGCAAAGTCGTACATCGGGTAAATACACCACTCGTCGCCGGTGCGGTGGTGCGTTGCCCGCATGATGCGATACAGCACGGGATCGCGGAGATTCAAGTTGGGCGATGCCATGTCGATTCGCGCTCGCAATGTCCGTGAGCCATCCGGAAACTCACCCGCCCTCATTGACGCGAACAGTTCGACGTTCTCCTCAACCGACCGATCACGATAGGGGCTGTTTCTACCCGCCGTCGTCAATGTACCACGGTATTCTCGTGTGTCTTCGGCCGTCAGATCGCAGACATACGCCTTTTCTTTTTCGATCAGTTGAACGGCGAATGCGTACAGTTGCTCAAAGTAATCCGAGGCAAAAAGCTGCTCTTCTCCCCAATCGAATCCCAGCCAACGAATGTCGTCTTGAATCGATTCGACATACTCCGTGCTCTCTTTCGTCGGATTGGTATCGTCAAAACGCAAATTGCATTTACCACCGTATTTTTTGGCTACGCCAAAATTGAGGCATATCGATTTTGCATGGCCAATATGCAAGTACCCGTTCGGTTCCGGCGGAAACCGTGTTTGAACTCGACCGTCAAATCGTCCATCGGCGAGGTCTTTTTCTACGTGAACTTCGACGAAGTTCAGTGATCCGCCGTCGCTATCTGAGCCATCGCTCATCGTTGTGTCCCTTTTGGTCTACGGATGCTGCCGAAGTAATCCGATGTCAAAATCAACCGGCACGCGTTAGCGTCCGGTTTCGCGCCAACGGCACGCAGTTACTGCCGGCAACGAAAAGAACCGTGGCTAGCGCCCAGCGGCTGATTTCCTTTGGAAAGCAATACACGACTTAACAACTTATCCACCCATTCCTTCAGCCGCTTTCTGCAGCGTCCGGTCAATTCGTTGTAGGCAGCGATCCTTCCCCAACACTTCCAACGTCTCGAACATCCCAAATCCGACCGCTTTGCCGGTCACGGCAACGCGGACTGCGTGGATGATCTGGCCCATTTTGATCGCCTCTTGCTCAAGAAAGTCCTGCATCAAGGCATGTAAACTGGACTCAGTAAAATCCTCCGTGTTCGCCAGTTTGCCACGGAAACTCTGTAATAAGTCGACCGCTCCCTCCTTCAGCACCCGTTTCTTGAATGCCTTTTCGTCATACACGATCTGCTCGGTATCTACGAAGAAGTCGTCGAAGTCCAGAATCTCACCTGCCATACGAATCCGATCGCCTGCACCGTCGATGATCTTTATCAGTTGCGGCCCCAACTCACATGCCGGAGGTTCGCTCACCAATCCAGCTCGTTGCAAGAACGGTAAACAGAGCGCCGGTTTTTTCTTGGCGTCCAATCGTTGCATGTAGCGAGCCTGAAATGAAATCAACTTCGCCGGATCAAAACTGGCCGGCGCCTTATTCACTTTGGCAAAAGTGAACTTCTCGATCATTTCCTCGCGGCTGAAGTCCTCCGTCTTGTCATCCCAAGACCAACCGAGCAACAACAGGTAGTTCACCACAGCCTCAGGAAGGAATCCGACGGCTCGGTAGAAGTCGACAAGGACCGGATTGAAATGAGCCGGTTCGGAGCTCACTCCAATGCGTCCGGCAATCGCCGCGGCCGCATCGTAGAGTTTCTTAAACTCGGGGTTCTTGAGGTACTTTTCGATATGCCGTTTGCTGAGTTTGTTTTGGCTACCCGGCTCCGCGACATAGGGTAGATGTGCAAATTGAGGGCAATCGTAGCCAAGCGACTGGGCAATGAAGATCTGACGTGGAGTATTCGAAAGGTGCTCCACTGCGCGGATCACGTGCGTGATTTGAAGATCATGGTCGTCGACGACCGTTGCCAAATGATAGACGCACTGTCCATTGGAGCGTTGGATCACGTGATCGGGCTCCTGAGCCCAATCGAATCGCATCTCATCTCGGATTAGATCTCGAAAAACGCAGGTCCCCTCCCGCGGCATCTTGAGACGGATGGTCGCCGTGCGACCCTCAGCCTCAAACGCTGCCGCTGCCGCGTCGTTTTCGGCCATCCATTTCCGACTGTAGACAAACGGCTGCTTAGCATCTTGTGCCGCCTGCCGCTCGACCGCATAGTCATTGGCCGAATAGTCGCGGTAAGCAAAGCCACCTTCGAGCAGCTTGTCGACGGCGGCTTGGTAGTGGTCGCCCCTTTGAGACTGAAAATAAGGCCCGTGCGGACCACCGACCTCGGGTCCCTCGTCCCAGTCAATTCCCAACCAACGGAATCCAGCCAAGATCGGCTGCAACGCCTCCGCGACGTTCCGCTGTTCGTCGGTGTCGTCGATGCGCAAGATGAACTGCCCGCCGTTTTGCCGAGCAAATAACCAGTTGAACAGCGCCGTTCGTACACCACCGATGTGAAGATATCCGGTGGGACTAGGGGCAAATCGAGTACGAACCATTTCATCAACCTTCCGCCGGGAAACCGAGTGAGCTGTGATTAGACGATTTTCCGCGGTTCGGTTCTAGTGGTCCGCCAGGACTGGATGGACCGGAGGAACGAAATCTCGCGACCCAGCCGGTGGCTCACCGTACGGCAAAAGCAGTGAAGGTCCACGGAGATTTCTCGAAGATTTTTCATTAGTTATTTGTCAATTCTCATTTGTCAAGGAAGGAAGATGCGCGTTCGGAGGTTCAGCCCAAGCAGGTGGATTGAAAGACAGGTCGATCGATTTCGCCGTCCAAATCATCACGGATGTCGTTAGGGTTCGAGTCCGATTCCGTCAAAACTGCGAAAATGAAATGACAAACGAGAATTGACTAATGATAAATCGAACGCCAACCTTCGAGCGGACTTCAACGCCCATGCCAGCTGACCAACAATTGAACGAAGTTTCGACCCAGCCGGTGGGTCAGGCAGCGCGACGGTGCTGTTTTCGCTGTTGCTTTCGATATCGGCGACGTTCCGACTTGCTCAGCTGAGCCAACTCTTCCTCACTCAACTCATCTTCAACATCCGGAACTACCGGCTGTTCGACGCTGCCACGACCGATCTTCACCCTGGCGGCGGGCCGAGCGGCACTGTTTTCTCGCGCCGGTGCCACCGACTGCCGTTCCGGTGTACTCTCGGACGGCCGATCGGGTCGGCGAGAATTATTCCAACGACCCTTGAGTCCGCCACCAGACGAAGCCGGCTCCTTCTGTCTCTTTGTCTCAGGGGTGGAATCGTGGCTGGCATCCGCTTCATCGGCGGACGCTTCTACGGTCGCTGCCGGCATGGTACTGCGACGCTGTCGGTTGACCGAGTGCCCATGCGCCTCCAAGACAACAAATCGACTGAAGACCAAGACTGAGAGAAAGAGGCAATTAGCGCCTAGCAAGTTCAATGAAACAGCCAGCCAATCAACTTCGAAGGGACCGGCAGGAATCCATCCGAGTCGACACATGGCTGCCGAGGCAAACGCGATGAGTGACGCCGCAGCCAAGCAGCTTGTGCCTTTGCTTTCACGGAATTCGAACCACAGTCGAATCGTCACTGCCACGGTAGCCAACGCGACCAGAACCATCGACCATTCCAATTCACCCCAACCAAACTGGGCGATCGGTTGGAGTTTTGAGGAGAGCCGAGCCACGCCCTCGCCGGCCAAACGGTGGAGCCCGGTCACGGTGTTCGCGCTCGCGACAATCAATACGACCGCCAACCAACCCCAAACCCGATATCTTCCTTTGAAATCATCGCGCCGGTGGCGACGGATCGAGAAGAGTATGCCGCTGAACAATGCAGCGGCAGCAAATAACATGGCAGCCAGCCAACTGGCTGGACTTCCGGTTCGCGTCATGTCGAAAAATCTGAGCCATTGCCGATCCGCCCCGACGGCCGAGTCGAAAACGGCCCAATGAAGCGATTGGAATGCAGCGATCACCGTCAGTTGGAGCAGCAAGATCACACAGACGACCCACGCTCGGCGGGGGACAAAATCCAAGATCTTCGGCTGTAGTTCACTTCGCGCCGACTCTTGGTACGGATTGTCATGATCGCCGCGCACCGTGCGCTCTTCGCGTTGCTGTTCATCGCGCTGTTCTTCACGTAACACGCGACGCCGCCATTCATCTCGTCCACTCCGCCTCATCGGTGTCCCCTTGGGAGGTCCCTATCGATTTCGTGAACCGGGGAAATTCCCAATTTCGGGCTCTGGCGTCAAGCCAGCTTTCCGTTGTTTTCGGCAAATCAACGGCCGCCGCACTGGAATTGACTGGTCGAGCTCGCCGCTGGGCGACCAACCGACAGTCCCAGCGAGGGGTATGTCGCCCGCTACCTGCGTTTTGCCCGCTTGCCCGACCGGGAAATGCGACGTACAGCTCAACGCGTCATTCTGAGCACTCGTGACGAAGCGATCCAAAACCGCCTGGTACGATGGCAGTCGACAGGAATACGATCGCAGGGGTCGCGTCAGAATCTGGCAAGCTCTCAAGAATCAGCTGCACGCTGCGACGAACCGCCGAGCGACTTCGTCCCAGTTGACAATGTTCCAGAAGGCGGAGACATAGTCAGGACGTCGATTTTGGTAGTTTAGGTAGTAAGCATGCTCCCAAACGTCCAAACCCAGAATCGGTGTGCGACCTTCCATCAAGGGACTGTCCTGGTTCGGAGTGCTCTCCACGACCAGTTTTCCGCCATCGACACTCAACCAAGCCCAACCGCTGCCAAACCTAGTCGCCGCTGCGGTGGCGAACTGTTCCTTAAAGGCGTCGA
Organism: Planctomycetaceae bacterium; assembly: GCA_012959465.1. Taxonomy (GTDB): domain Bacteria; phylum Planctomycetota; class Planctomycetia; order Pirellulales; family Pirellulaceae; genus UWMA-0346. The sequence continues at coordinate 1,464 of DUDC01000323.1, read as the reverse complement.
AACTGCCGCACGCCGCGTCGATTGCCGCCGCAAGATCGCCGCCGGGCTCTCCACCGCCATCCTTCGATAAAACGGTCCAAAAGAGTGAGTGGTTCGCGTGTCCACCGCCGTTGTTGCGAACTGCCCCACGTTTGTCTTCGGGCACGGCAGAGAGGTCGGACACTAGTTCTTCGATACTCTTCGATTCCAGATCCGTGCCTTCGATCGCCGCATTCACCTTGGTGATGTAGGCGTTGTGATGCTTCGAATGATGGATTTCCATCGTTCTTGCATCGATATGTGGTTCCAACGCGGCGTAATCATAACCGAGATCAGGAAGGGAATAAGCCATTGCGGTGACTCCTATCGTTAATTCTGTCCAACGTGTGGTATCGAGACTGAGGGACCTGTGGCTTCGGACCATCGAGATCCGCCATTGTGGTCGGCGGGAGAGGCGTTTGACATCGCCGGTACCTATGGGCAGCCGTGCCGAACCGAGACCCAATGTGGTCACGCAGCATACCGCATGCGTCATGACGACACAATTGGCCGGGCTATGTCCAGCCAAGCCTGTCGCGGGTAAACAAATTGGGGGCCCCGACGCCGCTCACCTCGAAATCTCACCTTCCCGCAATCACTCGAATCGACAGCCCTCACCGTCGCGAATTCGCAGGAGCACGAGACCAAACAGGTGAACCGGTGACAGCACGCATCGATTCGGTGTTTGAGGTTGTGTCGTTGCACAATCCGTCGCAAAGAGCCCGTTGACGGCGAATAGACCGAGAACTCGCATTGACAGCGTCTCGCATGGTTTCTACTATCCGCCCCGCTCATGTGAAGCTGACACGATTAAACGGCTTCGCCGAGTTTTTCAGATTAGCTGGAGTTTACCGGTTGGGTCGACCGAAGTTGTGGAAGCAGAAGTAAGTCTAGCCCTAACGTTTCCCAAAAACACAAATAGGACGCGTAGATCATGCGTACATCAATGTCGCAAACGGCTTGGACCCTGCTGGCGGTCGTGAGCATCATCGCAACGACTGGTTGCCGAGGCGGTTGGGGTCTCAGTAGTATTGGCTTTGGAAAGCCAAAACCGCCAACGTCACTCTTGGGATCGGGCTTACCACCTTCGCCTAGCTCTACAGTTGCCGCATCTCGTAATAGCGACCCCTACGGCACAACACGCAACGCCAGTGTTACCGAGGGTAACGCCAGTTTTACCGAGGGTAACGGAAGAGAAACGTTCTCGACGACCGCCGACACGCGTGGTCTTGGCAGTGGATACACGGGGCCAAACTACCAGTCGCCACAAGATTCGTCGGTCAATTATAACTCACCTGATTACACACCAACGCCAACGACAAACTACACGCCAACGACAAACTACACGGCACCGACAAACTACACGGCACCGCCAAACTACACGGCACCGCCAACGCCAAACTACACGGCACCGCCAACGCCAAACTACACGGCACCGCCAACGCC
>DUDC01000322.1 GCA_012959465.1 Planctomycetaceae bacterium | reverse complement strand
AAACCAGGAAGGCCCATCCTTGATGTCCGCTTTCATGAGGACGTTTTCGATGATGAGGCGATGCGAAGAATTGCCCCGTTGTTGGTCCACGCGAAATCGCTACAAAGGTTGTCGTTGGACGGAAGTAAGATTACCGATCAAGGGCTCGCGTACTTGGCCGCGGTCAAGCAGGTGCAGAACATCGACTTGGGTCGCAGCGCGATTACGGATGCCGGCTTGCAGCATTTGGCAGAAATCAAGAATCTTCGATCGCTCAGCCTACATGAAACGAAGCTGAACGGTTCAGGGCTGTTGCACTTGGCGAGATTGCCAAAGCTGGCGTTCTTGGATCTCAGTCATACCAACATTGACGACGCGTCGCTGGAAGCGATCAAGCAATTAAAGCAGCTTGAAGATCTTCTTCTGTCCGACACTCAAATCACGACCGTCGGTCTAAAGCAGCTTACCGGCCTGCAACTCGAACGTTTGAGCATGCCAAGAAAACTAAAAACGGACGACGGACTGCAACACTACTTGGCCGCGATTGCTCCTCCACAAAAAATGACCGTTCGCTACTGGAAAATCACGGATGTAGGATTATCGCATCTGGCAACGCAGACGCAGTTGCGTGAACTAACGATCGGCAATTGTGACATAACCGATGACGGGCTCGAGCAACTTGCCGGATTGAAGCAACTGCAAAGGCTGAATCTGTTTTTCTGCAAGATTGACGGCTCGGGATTGAAGCATTTAGGCGGTGCAAAGCAGCTTAGGACATTGTGGCTTGCCGGGACCGCAATCAATGACGCGGCAATGGAGCATGTGGCCCGTTTCAAAAAAGTAGATGTTTTGAATTTGAACGACGCCACGATCACGGATACCGGGCTGGAGCGTCTGACTTCGTTAAGACAATTGCAGCGAATTTCTTTTAACTCGCCTGCAATTACAGATGCCGGTTTGATGCAACTGGCGAAAATCTCCAGCTTGCAAAGTTTGGAGGTCGGTAGCAAGAACCAACGCATCACAGGGCAGGGCGTTGCCGAGTTCTGCAAAATGCTGCCAAAATGCGAGGTGATTCGGCGCTAGCACGAATCATAGACCTTCAGTCAAACGGGGAATAGGATATCAGGAGTGGTTCTTTTTCAAATTTAAATTCAGTTCTATTAACAGGGAATAAGAACCGAGACAGCTATCGACCAGATGTTGGGGGAAGTCGCATTATCAATCAGCCGGGTGATACAGAAAACGTTTAACAGCAGGTTCTGAGTGAAATCGGCGGTCGTACCATTTCAACTGGACGTTTCTCGGTACAGTGGGAAGCCCCAAGCGACCAAGTTACTGCTTGAAAAATGTCGAGTACCTTCGAAGGCTGCCGGGGCGTTGCATGTTGCCCACGGAAAGTGGGTGCCGTTCTTGTCAGGTTTAACGAAATAACCAAAAACCTTGTCTGAGTAGGTCTTTCTGGAGGAAGTCTTTCTCCGATCAAGTCGAGGCATGTGCTGGCCTACAACTCCACGGCGGGCCTCTCACTGTCTGAATCGGCGAGGATGACGTTTTTTGGACGTCTCTAGGTGTCCATCGTAGACCACTAGGATTGTTAGTTGTTTTCACCAGGATGCCGACGGCCAAAAGTAATTGAATAGGAGTCCAGCGATGGCGTAACGGATCCGCCGGCCGTTGAAAAAACGAACTCAAGTCGAACCGGCTCCGCCAGATTGACCTCACTATGATTTGGTAGATCCGTTTTGATTCGCCTTCCGGAGCCTTCGAGAATGTTGACAGTCAAAGCCGTGCCCTCCGGAGTTCTTCCCTGATATTGAAGCTGATCAAAAAAACAATCTGGGGGCAGGCTGAGCAGTTCGGTCGTGAACTTGCCCGACTTGAGGAATCGACCGTCGGTCTTTTCCAAAACTAGGTTGTCGGTGAGATTGACGACACTCTCTTTTTCCCCGCGGTAAATGAAATAGGAATCCTCGTACGCCCAGGGGACCACGTTTAGCCGCTGGAAGTTGCGACGGTGTTGGAAGTGCTCGGAATCTGTACCGAGTCCTTTGGTCTCAATCACGTCAAGCCCGCCACTGCCTGACACGACGAGCTCCAGAAACGGATCATCGTCCACGTTGCAGACAAATGCGTCGCCCCAATAGCGGTGGCCATCGACATCGAACCGATCGAGAATCTCGCCGGTGGCCGAGAGCGCGAAAACAACTCCAGGAGCGGGCGTGCGCCCCTTGACTGGCTTACCGGTCGCGTCGAAATACCCGCCGTTGGTGAGAGCCAAAATTTCCAGACCGCGATCACCGTTCACGTCGCATAGAATTGGTGTTAGGTAGGCATGTGCTTCGGCATCGTCTAGTTCCGCACGGAGGTCCTTTTGCCACTTGATCCGCCCCTTCGCGTCCAGGCAGTACACTTCGCAGCCAAACGTCATGCCAACGATTTCCACTTCACCGTCACCATCCAGATCGGCAGCGTTTGGTGAATCCTCGCCGGCCAGTCCAGCTCTCTTCCAGAGCAACGTGCCGTCGGTCTCAAAGGCATAGACCGCATCGTGGGCGTCGTCGCCGCCGTAATTGTCAACAGATTTAATGATCTCCATCTGCCGATCTCGATCGATGTCAACCAGCACGGCGTCGGCGCTCGACGCGTTGTCGTTGGTGTCGAACGACCAAACGGTCTTCAAGGTGAGCGGATCATAACGATGCAGGACGCCTTTGCCGTTCGAGTCGTCACCGGAACCGGCAAACAGATCCCAACGGCCATCGCCGTCCACGTCCATCGCCGACGTATAGCAGCCACATTGCACCCAGTCTCCCCGCCGTTGGACGAGCGATAGGTCCGCCATGTTCAAGCGAAGCAGGTACTTTGAACGCGTGCCGAAGAAGCCTTCTAGTTGTCCATCCCCATCGGAATCTAGAACGACCGGCGAGTGTCCCAGCTTCCAGTCGCCAGAGTCCCACTGCTTAAGGACTTCACCGAATCTGTCCAGCACATAAAGCCGGCCAGGACCGGAGACGGAGTAGAGGATTTCGAAGTCGCCATCACCGTCCAGATCGTAAGCCGAGATGCTCTGCTGCTCGCCAGTGAGTTTTTTACTCCAGACCACCGTTCCGTCCGCCCCGCGCAGCATTTGCAGCAGCTTCGTCTTCCTCGACGCAAAAAGCAGTTCACGGCGGCCGTCGCCGTCGAAATCGACACACACAGACGAATTACAGAAGCTCAGGTCTGGCTTGTGATACTCATGGCGGAACAACTTGCCCGGCGAGGAGGCCGAGGTCGGATCTTTCGCCACAAGGAATGGAGTTCCATTTAAAATTAGAACTCCGACGGCGAGCAGGTATCCAAAAGACTTCATGGTTCTTCTTACCTCTTGAGCCGACCACAAATGGCCCTCGCCGCCTGATCGACCACAAGATGGTCCGGCAAAGTCTGGTCGAGACCATCTGCATTATTGTCGCCTACACTTCGCCAGACCGGTTTGGTAGCGTTGGTAGGCTGACCCCATCGAATAGTACATCCACAAGCCGTCATCGCGGCGCACGACATACGGCGCGAAACACGCGTAGGCATCCTGCTCGCCCTCATCACCGCTCAGCAAAGTAATCGCATCATCACAAGTCCACTTGGTGCCGTCCCGGCTTTCGGCATAGACGATCGCACTGCCGTGTTGCGCATAGCGGCCCTGAGCTGTGAGGTTCAAAGCCGAGCTGTACCACATGCGATAGACGCCGTCTTCGAATAGAACCATCACATTGTAGACGTAGATTTCATTGCGACGACCAATCGTGCCTCCCGAGAGAACGGGATCGCCACCGTTTTGCCGCTGCCATTCAATTCCGTCACTGCTTGTGGCATGGCCAACATGAAACTCCTTCTGCGGCCCGACACCGTTGTACCACATGTGCAGTAGCCCATTTGTGTCGCGCACGACCGCTGGATGCAGCACGACACGGTCATCGAACTTTCCTTTCTCTCCTGGGCCGAGCACAGGGCGGCCGTCGTTCTGCCGGCCCCAGCGGTACCCGTCATCGCTGGTCGCGTAACAGATTCTATACTGACTGTCGCGCGGTCCGGCCGTATACCACATGTGAAAGCGGCCGTCGAAGTGCACGACCGCCGGGTGGTCGGCCTTGGTCTCATCCGTCGTCCGAGGACCGCCATGCGTAAACACGGGCCCCCCCTCGTTGGCTTTACTCCAGCGGCGACCATCTCCACTTGTCGCCAGACCGATCGAGCCGGTAAAGCCGTCGTCGGTCCGTCCGCTGTACCACATCATCCACAGGTCATTAACTTTCAACACGCACGGATACTTCGCGTGGGTTGAGTCAAAGGAGCCTGACGGACCATGGGACAATACGACCTTGCCAGTTTTTTCAAACGGAAACGTCGGGCCTGTCGGCTGCACGGCGGATACATACACACCGGCGGCCAACGTGCCCGTGGCGCCGATCACCTTGAGGTGAAAGTGACGTCGATCCATGTTCTGTTCGCCCCGACATATTTGTGAACTGAAGCTATGATACGGTAAGGATCGAAAAGGGAGCAACTGTCGGCTCGTGTTTTTTTCGCCGCCCGCAGACAATCTTTCAGAGTTTTACAGGTGAATGCATCCGCACACTTTACTTACGACCATACCTACTTTGAAGCATTCTACTCAGACTGGCTTGTTTACCGAAGCAGATGGAGACGCTTTGCCACTCCATTTGCGGTTGCGGTGACTGGTGTAGGGGCCGCGATATTTTTCATGATGCCACAGCAGCGGGCCTTCGGCGTGTTCGTACTCGTCTTTGGCTTATATCTGCTATACGTCGCGGTCACGTATCGTAAGCGGTGGATCTCTGATCGCGTCAATAATCTTCAGGCAGATCGGATGGTTGAATTAATATTTCGCGGAGAGGAGATCTACATGGAAACTCCAAACAGTTCAAGCAGATTTCATGTGGCCGCACTCGCCGAAGTCGTGGCAACACCGAACGGAATCTTCTTGATCCCACAATCGGGCGTTTCAGTTTTTGTTCCTCGCGCTTCGATAGAACCAATTGACGCTTTCTCGCCCCTCGTAGAGTCCCTCACCCGCGCGATCCAGAAAGCGAAAACAATGGATTCGTGAAGGTTGGCCAAATCGTTCGAGCGGAAAGTGGCGTAGCACGGCCCGCCGAATGTTCCGCTCAGCTACCATAATTCGTCGACCACCTGTGCGCGTTCTAATCGTACAGATCGCTTGTGATGCCCAACTTCACTGCGGAATCAACCGTTGATTCCAAGCCTTCATTGAGATCGCGTTATGGCCTTTGTGCGGTGGAAGCTCTTACGGCGATCTTCAGCACTACCTCGCCACGGAACCTGGAAGGTGGAGTCTCTTTGACCTCGCCCGCGATCCGCACGAAGACCGCACCTTTGCCAGCGAAACCCCAGAAGTGGTGGAACGAATGGCAAGTCACTTTGAGCAGTGGTGGGTGCAGTTTCAGTTTGAGAAAGAATAAGCAAGGCTGCTTCATTGTCGGGGCCTCTGTCCAATCCGCGCAGGCGTTTGCGTTTGGAATCGTCGGCTCATTCAACGAGCCAGATGTCTCGGTCATCGCGCTGCCGCTTTAAGCGATCAAACGTTTCTCGATGTACCTTACCGGTGGCATCCATCAAAACCGAGTTATTCAGCGGAATCCCCAGATGGTCTTTTTTTTTCCAGGCTCGCATCATTTGTTCCGCGACCATTCGTCGTTCACTCTCTGGAGCCACAAAATTGTATTTGAGATCTTCAAATCCATCGATTCTCTTTAGCGATCTGTGGGCGATGAAACGAATCGCATCGTAAGGATCGTCCAAGAGCGTGATTAAATACGGTGGTAGCCAGTCCGTGCTCGACGCTTCGCCGGCCGGCCGCCAACCCATGCTCCAGGCAATCAGAGCACGCTGTCCCGCGTCTCCACGCAGTGCCCACGTTGCCGCGGCGGAAATTGATTGTTGATCGGAGTCAAGCTTGGGCATTTCGATACCGTACCACAACTCCAATTTCCCCGCGGACCACGCGAGCGTTTTGTCCAAATGGCAAAGATTGCAGGCGTTGGGTCGCCCAAACCGCACACTATCCGCAACATCGGGACTGTCCACCTGATGACTTCGAATCGCCTTCAATAGACCATAGGTCGTGTGTGGCATGTGGCAATTGTAGCAGCGACTACCCGATGAACCGGCAACGTGATTCGTGTGATTTGATGCAGAGTATTGATCCATTGAATGACACTGAATGCATCCGTGATCGCCGTCCATCCCCTCGATCAATTGGTCGTTGGCCCACTCCGACAATCCTCGTTGATCGTCCTTAGACTGATGTAATGTGTGGCACGAAAGGCAGGACATTTCGCCTTGTTGGTGACAAGCCGATTCGATCAATCCGCTGTACTCTCGACCGGGAATTCGCACCATACCATCGGGCCAAAATGTCTTATCGAAGTACTCCTCGATCGCTTCGTCATCGGTTTCGAATTTAGAGAACTGTCGCAAATACTGCCTCGTCTCTTCATTCCTGCGAACAACGTGTAGTGCGTCCCTCAACTCTTCACCAGGACGGTAACTCTCGCCGTGAATTAAGTACTGTTGTTCTTTCTCCGGGCTGAGTGAATTCCTGACGGAGTGACACTGGCCACAAACTTGCGAAGAAAGCCGGTGTGACAACCCGGCCGGATTCACAATCGAGTCTGCGGTTCTCGGCTCCGTCAGCGAAGTCAAGTTCTTGTGAAGCTGTACATGCTGTTCTCCCGGACCGTGACAAGCTTCGCAGGCGATGCCGAATTCCGCGACTTGTGTGTCCGCGCCGGATAAACCCATACGTGGTTGCCCGCGAGTGGCATGGCAACCAACGCAGGTATCGTTCCAACGCCCCGTTTCCGAGGAAGTCGACTGATCCGGTGGAGTCAGAAAAACAGAACGCCGAGGCACCCACTCTTGCTCTTGCTTGAGGTAGACCAACGGAACTTGAGCCAGCAGCCGCGAATCTCCTGTCGGGTACCAGTACACTTGCATGTGGTGTGATCCGGTCGTCATGACAATCGGACACCACGCACGTGGCTGGCCGGAATTGACGGGGAAATCGGGATGTTCCATTTCAACCCAAAGTTGGTCGCCGCTCTTCTTGAAATCGTAAGACCGCCCATAAACCGAGACTTTTTGGTCAGAAAAATCTCCGAGGATCACGGCGTCTGATGTCGCGACCTGCGTCATCGTCCGATGATACGAAGCGTGCCAAGTCGCGTGCTCGTGTGCGTGACACTCGCGACATGCTTTTGAGGAGAGGTAACCTTGGTCCAACACCTCGATGGGCCGAAAGTTGACCAATTGCTCGCCGCCAATGGTAGGTGGCTCGTTTTCCTCGGGCAGTTGTTGTTCGGGCAGTTGTTGTTCGGGCGGTTGTTGCTCGGGCGGTTGTTGTTCGGCAACATCCACCTCGGGCTTGGGAGTCGCTTGCGACCAGAAGTGCAGTCCTGTCGATGTCACGACAAAGGTGACAACGGCCGCAGTGGCAGCTACTGCCCGACGTCGCTGCGATAGAGCTGCCACGCCATATACGATTGCGGTCAGCAAGCCTGCATAAATAAAACACTCAAGATACATTGTTCGACCCGCTGATAAACGTCACTCTGCTGCCAAGCAGCTGACTCCTGGTAGCGTTCTTTTTTTGCCGTACGAACATCCTTGACTCATCGCGGGGTAAATGGCGGTCAACGCTAACTAGTCAGCGGACGAATGTAACACAAATTCTCTTTCTCGTCCAAGAACCGGCCGATGCCTCATGTCGTATCACAACGACATTTACCGAGGTGAAAAGCGACGACGAATAGCGAACAGAATTCGCGCGACGTTGAAGACTCACCGGTTCCGCTCTCCGAGAAGCCTACGGCACCGAGAAAGAAAAAGTAGAACTACCGCGGGCCAGCCGGCAGATGCTCCAACAGGTAACGGGCCATGTACATCCGCAAATGGACCGATGTGCCCGGGCCCGAGCGGATACCATGGTTGCGATTGGGGTAGTTCATGTATTCGAACGGCTTTCCCAATTCGATGAGTTTATCGACCAAGCCTTCCATGATCTCGATATGCGTGTTCGTTTCACCCGTCCCGTGAATGATCAGTAGATCACCCTTGAGTCCGGCGGCGAAGTTGATAGCAGCCGCTTCACGGTAGCCCTCCGGATTCACCTTCCGGTCCTTCATGTACATTTCTTGGAACCAAGCGTTGTAGAGGTGGGGCTGCGGCTTGGCGGCCACCGCGATACCGACGTGATAGACATCCGGTTTGCGGAACATCGCGTTGAGTGTATTCGAGCCACCGCCACTCCAGCCCCAAATGCCGACCCGCGAGAGGTCGACGTACGGCCTAGTGCGACCCAACTCCTGCAGACCTGCAGCCTGCTCCTCGGTGGAAAGTGTACCAAGGTTCCCGGCGACGGCTCTCCGCCAGGCAGCCCCCTTGGGCGCCGGAGTGCCTCGGTTATCGATAGAAACAACGACGTAGCCGAGGTCAGCGATCATCCGATGGTAATCGGCTTGTGCGAACGCCCAGGAGTCCATCACCGTCTGTCCGTGCGGTTCGCCGTACACGTACACAAACACAGGGTACTTCTTCGACGGATCGAAGTCGGAAGGTTTGATGATTGACGCGTCCATGACAACGTCGCCGATATCGAGTTGAACGAATTCCGTCGGATACTTGATCAACGCCGCCATCTTTTCACGAAGTTCTTTGTTATCTTCGAGAACACGCATCACGCGATGGTCGGACAGTCGCACGAGCTCGGTGATGGGTGGAATGTCGAATGTTGAGTACTTATGGAATGCCCAATTGGCGTTCGGTGATAAGTCGTAGTCGTGAGTTCCAGGTTGATCTTCTGGAGTGACTCGCTGGGTCTCGCCGCTTCCGTCGAGTCGCACGCGGTAAAGGTATTTTTGAGTTCCGTTGTCAGGGGATGCGTTGTAATAAAACCACCCACCTGCTTCGTCGACCATAACGCGTTCGATGATGTCACTAGGGCCAGGAGTCAGCAACGTCTCTTCCTTGCCGTCGCGAGAGCAGACATAGGCGTGTCGCCAGCCATCCTTTTCGCTGAGCACAATGAAGGCGTTTCCATTGCGGATCCATTCCAACCCCGTATTCCGATCGAGACTCGAGATGACCCAGGCGGGATCGGACTCGTGATACATTTGCGTCACGGCGCCGCTGCGGATATCAGCGATGAGGAATTCGCGTACGTCTCGGAAACGGCTGAACTTTTCCACCAACAACTCATTGGAATTTCCTGCCCCTCCCCAACTGACCTGTCCGAGATAAAAACCCTCAGCGGGCGCGGTGATCGATAGCCAAAGCGTATCGCCGCCCTCTGCATCGACAATACCCACGCGTAGTTTCGTAATAGCCTCGCCCACCCTGGCAAAGCGAGTCTCTCGAACTTGCGGATAAGATGGATCGTTTTTCACGAGCACTGAGCGGAGCCTCACGTCCGAGTGGTCCTGCTCAATGTAGGCGATTCGTTTTCCATCGGGGCTCCAGATGGCGTTGTTGTACGAAATGGTGCGGCCGTGTTCGTTTTTGGTGAGTTGGATTTTGCGGTCGTTGGTCAGGTCACGCACATGCAGGTTATTGTTTTCGTAGTTGAGTACACGCTTCCCGTCGGGAGATCGATTGCCGCCCCTCGTTCGACGGCGAGATTCGATCACCGTCCGTCTCCCACTGGCGGCATCGTATTGCGCGCGGACCGACCTGTTTGAATCAGGATCGGTTTCTCTTACGGTGTAGCCGGAACCATCGGGGAGCCATTCGGCGCTAAAAGATTTCGCTCGAAATTTTCCCTCAACATAGATCTGACGCAGTCGCGCCTCAGCTTTTTCCAACGCTTGATTCTGCGAATCCTCGGCTGTGATGTTCCGTGGGCCGATGAGGCCAGCAATCAAGGCGATCGCCAGACACGCAACGATCATATGGGTTCTCATGCTATTTACTCTCTTGTCCATCATTGGGTTCATTGTACTTTCGTCGAAGAAAATTATTCTAATCCGCCGACAGCCGACACGGAATGCAAGTGTGGCACTGGCTCCGCCCAATAGTGTCCGGTAAACGCAACGGTGAGTGTAGTATGTTGTGACAGAGAGGGGCTGACCGCAAAGTTTGCGCCGCAAAAAGTTCAATCCGCCCTGCGACCGTACGTCGATCGAGATGCTGATTCACTCGGTGAAGCGGTCGTGGTTTTCCTGCGTTTCCCTTCGATTCGAGTCACTTGCTCCGCAAGTCCGGGCAGTTCTTCTCCAGCCATTCCGCTGCTGAATTGGCATCGGAACTCCCGAACGCTCTGCCCTCGATCTTCTGTTGCGCCTGTCTGATGCGACGGGACACCATATTGCTTTCGATGGCTTGGTCTTCAGATATACCGAGCTTTCTGAGGACATTCACTACCCACGGACCGGCAAATATCTCGAACACGGGATCTTCTAGCGAGATGTGATGTGAGAAACGACAGCGGCACGGCAACTCGTCGGCGAACTCTTCGAGACGGTCATCGACAGACGGCAATGGATGCCGTTCACCGACAATGACATCGATGATGGCCGAGTTGTCCAGATTCAGACTGGTGGCAAGGTTCACATCCAGATTGCCCGCAGGCACAGCTTTCACCGGCACACTTAATGCCAGCTGGTTGGCAAGTTCTTCCAGGCGTGCCAACACGTCGGGAAAGTGCGCTACCAGCAGAATGGCAACCGTTTCGGATTGC
>DUDC01000321.1 GCA_012959465.1 Planctomycetaceae bacterium | reverse complement strand
GATGTTGGTATTATTGTTCGCCAAGTGGTCCACGGCGTTCAGAATGAACGTGACATTGTCGAATTCCATGCTCAAGTTCGACAGGCTACGTTCCTGAAAGAAGAAGTCCGAGATAATGTCCACGTCGGCCACGAAGATCGCGTCCACTTTGTCACCGTCGATCTTGGCTGCTATGACATGCCGTTCCTTATCGATTTCACGATTGGGATCTTCTTTTGGGTTGGCGGAGGGCTGTGGGTTGAACATATTGAACCCGCCCTCGTCAACAAATTCGCTCCAGTTCATCAGTCCGGAAGTTGCGCCAGTGGAAAAGAGGGGAACAAAGTCGATGTCGGCGCTGGTGCGTTTGGAAATGGAACCCGCATACATAACGATCAACTCCTCCAACCCGCTCGTCACCTCGTTTTCATCGCTAATCGAGTCAGCTGAGTCCTGTTTGGTGACGAAGACGTATTCCTGCGGCAAATGATCAAATTCGAGATGCGGGTTGTTGCCGTCGAACACGACCCGGTCGTACTGCCAGTTGATACCTAGTAATTCCAGCAGTCGCGTCGCGCGGCCTCCGTCGGCTTTTTGCTCTGGCGGTGGTTGACCACCACCAAACATTGGGTTGCCACCACCCTGACTCGGTTTCGGCTGTCGCGGAGCGTTCGAAACACCACCGAATTGGTTGCTGAAGGCCAGCGGAAATGGATCGTCGAAGATCAGGACGGGGCCACCCGTCCTCACGTACTCGACAAAGTTCTCCATCTGTGGATCGGTCAGGGACGATGGCATCACAGCGATCAAGACATCGAAGTCCCTCCTATTGATCGCACTCGTTGGCGAGACGGCTTCGACGTCGTACTGTTTCTCTAACTCCTGCACAATCTGCCACTCGCGACCGCCGATGAGCCCCGCGTCAGTTTCCAGAATTCCAACGGTCATCCGTTCCTCTTGGGCCACCGTTTGCACGGAACGAGTGAGCTCGTATTCAATGGGCAGGCCTTTTCCGAAGAACGGAACGACGACTTTGTCGTAACTGCTGATAATGACCGCGCCCAGGAAAACGTCAACTTGGGAGCGACGTCCATCTCGTTCAGACATCACTCGGATGGGACGAATGCCAAAATGCTCGGCCTCTTCCGCCTGTTCGCTGTCCGTCTCTACCTCAACGTACCGTACGTCCAAGTTCCGGCCGCCCATCTCGTCGAATTGACGTAACAGACCGACCAGCCGCTTTCGGGTATCGACATATTCTCGCGGCACCTCTGGGCTGATAAACGCCTGTATTTCGATCGGTCGTTCGGAATCGAGTTTGCGAAGCACCTTCTTCGTTGTCGGCGATAAACTGAACAGCTTTTCGGTCGTGGCGTCCACGCGAATAGCCGTTTGCCCGGCCCAGACGGTCACGCAGGAAACGACCACGGCCACAGATACGGCTCGCAATCCATACTGCGTGCCGATCTTCGTGCTCCGATCGGCCCCCCAGTGGCGCTTACTCATCATGACCAGGTTCAAGTACAACATCACGGTAGTGAAACCCGCGAAGTACATCAGTCCAGTCAGCGGAATAACGCCCATGCCAAAGTCGCGAAACTGTTCTTGCAAACTAAACGGTTCCATCCATTCGCCCAACCCGACAACGGCGCCCAACTTACCGATATAGACTGGAATGGCGGAAATGACGATTCCCAAAACGAAGGCCACGGTGATGTTGCTGGTTAGAATCGAGGCGAACATTCCGGCACTGAGCAGGGCGGCTCCGGCGATCCAGTAGCCAAAGTACGTCGTAACTAACAACCCCCAATCAGGGTTGCCCAGAAATGTTAAGACCAGGACCAGTGTCGTAGA
>DUDC01000320.1:49506-58237 GCA_012959465.1 Planctomycetaceae bacterium | reverse complement strand
AATCAAGAGTAAACATCGGCGGGAGCGTTGCCTTCAGTTTACGCGCGTCGCCGGTGATGAGCACTTCCACGTTGTACTCATTCTCGTCGGCGTCCAAAAGATCGACTTTGGAGTTGGAATCGGTTGTGGAGTTTGAATCGGTTGTGGAGTTTGAATCGGTTGTGGAGTTTGAATCGGTTGCGGAGTCGGCATCGCTTGCGGAATCTGCCGAAGGAACCGACCACTGATCCAGCTTGAAGTCACCAGACTTCACGCTTTTCTCGAGACGCTGCAACGTCCTTCGTTTTTCCTCCGAGTCGTCGATAGGCTCGAAGAGGTCGAGACCCAATTGTGCCAACATCGACCAGTCCGAGCGTTTTGCGCCTAAATCTTCCTTGCTTTTCAATGCTTGGTCTCGCCGCGATTTCGCATGAGGCGAGGGCCCATCGACTTCCAGGAAAGGAAGGATCCCCGCGACTTCGACGTCCATGAGTCGAATTGCGTGTTGCTCGTCCACATGAACTTTTTCCAACATGACCAGACCGTGGTGGCGGCCGTCATCGTGAATTCGCTGCAGGGCAGTGCCAATCTGATGCAGGAATTTGGTCGCTTGCCGAAGGGAGAGTTCGTTCCGTTCGGCATATGTCTTCAGGTCAAATCCAGATCGCGTTTCACTGAGCAAGACTTGCCGCTTGCCGACTTGATGGGCACCCTTGAACTGTTCACACCCCTTTACTCGGCAATCACTTTGCGCAACGGCTGCCTCGATCTTTTCCCAGATACCGTCCGGCAGTGTTCCAGAGATGAGTTTGATTCGCAGTACGCGACCCTTGGGATCTTGCCCGACGAATGTTCGTCCCGCTTCCCATGGCGGCAACTCATCTTTCAAGACGACGTTTCCCAATCGCAACGCCGTCGCTCCACCCAACAACTGGTTCGCTTGCCAGCCGCTGAGCAGTCCCTTTTTCATCAGCGCTTTGGCGGCGTAAGTCACCGACATGGCCTGTTCGCAGCAGGACTCCACCACGCCGATTTCGTCAGCGAGGATTTGTGAGTGACGAATTGCTTCCGAGAGGGCTTGTGGCGTTTGTGGTTTGGACATGAACAGCCATGACTTGGATGAGACAGATAAGTGGCCTAGTGGGCGTGTGGGCTCGCCTCAACATTGGCGAAACCGAACGCGTCCCACACTTGAATTGTGCCGCTCAGAACAGCGTGAAGCAAGGCTTTGGTGTACGTCGGATCGGTCTTTAAAGGTAGTTTTGGCAAGAAATCCGGGTTGGATGACCGATATCAAAATATCTGGAACAAACGGCATGTTCACTTCGAGCGAACTGCCTTCTCTGTTTTTTCTGTTTCGCCTGGCTTATCTATGCTCCGTGTCCCCTTTTTTTTGAGCGTTGATGTGGCCGGAATTTACGAATTTGCAGGATTGATGTTGGGAATGTGCCGATGAAGGTGACTGTTCCGGCTGAACGGAAAGTGCTGGTTCTGTCTATTGCGCCAGACCGATAGACGTTTTGTGTCCGGTAAGGCGAACGGCGAGGCGAGAGAGAGAGGGTCATGCCGTGATTTACGGTTGTGACAATGACGTTGAACTATCCGATGTTGAGGCCTTTGTGCCACACGACAACGATCCGGTTTTAGCGCCGCGGAGATGAACTGATGAAGATCCAGAGGGCGTTGATTTTGCCCGTACTCGTCTTGACTCTGATCGCTAGTCGATCGGACTTGCGGGCTCAGGCACCGATAATTCCGTCAGGTGGCCAACAACAGTTGGTACCCGTCGCCATTCCCCAGACCCCGCTCGGCGTGCCCACACGCTTGGGACTACCTGAACAGAGCGGTCCGGCATCATTCGCCGGCCCTGGAATGGGCCTTGGTGGTATGCCGCCAATGGGTATGCCTGCGCCCGGTATGATGGGCGGAATGGGACCAGGCATGGGCGGTATGGGACCAGGCATGGGCGGTATGGGACCAGGCATGGGCGGTATGATGGGCCCCGGCAGGGGAATGGGTCCCGGGATGGGCGGTATGCCTCCCAACGGTATGCCTCCCAACGGTGTGGCGCCGGCTAGCTTCGGTGCGCCTCTGGGCGGCCAAGGCGAACCTGCCGGTGCATGTCCCTATTGTGGTGGCGCCGGTTGTGGTGCTTGCAGCGTTGGCGGATGGGCACTGCTCGACCGAGTGATCGGGGCCGTGTTGCCGTACCAGGGAGGTGGCTATTGTGAGCCTCGTTGGTTCGATCTCAGCATCGAGGCCCTCTATCTGAAACGAGAAGAGGCGTCGCGGCGAATCAATATCACATCTGACGGCGTGGCTGGTTTGGCTCCACCGAACATCGTTCTCAGTACCGACGACATCGACTTTGACGATCGACTTGGCTTTCGATTCACTGGAGCGATGCAATTCGGAGCGTCAGCTAACCTCGAAGTCGTCTACTTCGGGACCGTTCACCACAACGCCACGGCTCAGGTGACGAGCGGGATCGACAATCTGTTCAGCGCGTTAAGCCAATTTGGCAACAATCCACCGCCATCGATTGGCCCGCCAATCACCATTGGTGGTTTTACCGACTCCGATGGAGCCGAATCATCCAGGATCGACTACTCATCCAACTTCGACTCCATCGAGTTGGACTTTCGTCGACGCTGGATGGCTCCCAACTGCCGCCTTCAGGGCAGTTGGTTGATGGGTTTCCGCTACTTCCTTCTGGAAGAAAAATTCGGAAACTTCATCACCGTCAACTACGTTGATCCCAACAACGCTGCGGCAACGATCACCGGGTTTACCAACTACTTCGTGGAAACCGTCAACAGCATGACCGGTTACCAGATCGGTGGTGATTTGTGGATGACCGTGATCCCGGGCGTGAGAGTTGGTGCCGATGTAAGATCCGGCATCTACTACAACCGGGCCCAACAGGCGACCGACATATTCGCCGCGTCGCTGACCAATCCGATTCGTGAGACGGTTGAGAAAGATACTGTCGCGTTTCTCGCTGAGGCGAACTTGATGGGTGTCTATCGCTTCAATGAGAACTTCTCGATCCGTGCAGGTATTCAGGCCCTGTTCGCGGACGGCGTCGCACTGGCGGCTGAGAACTTCAACGCTAAACCTCCCTTCATCGGTGGTGCTCGCACGCCAATCATCAATGACAATGGCAATGTCTTTTACTACGGCTACACGGGTGGTCTTGAGTGGATGTGGTAAACAGTGGGCGTTTCCAAAACAGAACAGAGCCCCGGCATTCAGGCCGGGGCTTTTTTTGATTGCCGCTGGGAGTGTCAGGCGTGAGCCTTCAGCTTGGGATTCAAGAGAACCAAGCAGGATGCTCACTCCATTTTTGGCTTGAACGATCCATTAGCCTTTACCGACGGCATAAAGCTGTTCTGCGCGCTGAAAGAGAATCCATGAAGTGAGGATGTATTTATCACTGGACTTGGGCACCTGCCCTTTGTGGGTGTGCGTAAACCCGGCGGGCGCGATGACCATCCGACCAGCTTGAGGCTGCACATGCCGATCTTGGTAGAGGAAGGAAGTCTCGCCTCCGTCGGCAACATCGTTCAAGTAAAACATGAACAACAGCACCCGATGTAATGTGTCGCAGTTGGCGTCCCGCGGATACGTCTCAGAGTGCCAATGATGGTAACCGCCCGATTCCTGTTGGTATTATTGTAAAATGATGCTCCCGGGACGATAGAAATGCGTGACCAATGCCGGGATCTGGTTGTTGGCCAGGCGATCGAAGTTCTCGACAGACAACTCGTACGCCTCACCGTTTGCCGGATCCCGCATCGTCGCTGCCACAGCTCCAGCCAGCATGGCCGAATGTTCGGTCATATAGCGGGTCACATGAGCAATCGTGGCCTGCATGACCTGGTCGTGCAGGTCTTTCCACTCGGGGCGCCCCGAAATAGTAAGGTCGGTGCTGTCCTTCTTTGCTCGATTGACACCCTGCCCAGTCACGCCCGGCTGCGACTTTTCCGCATATTTATTGAATCGGCTAAGAATTTCACCACAGAGATCCAGAGTGATTGCGTTATCATAAACGGCAATAAAATCCGTCATAGGTGAAACATCCTTGCGACTGGCGGATCCGAGACGGTCGCGATTTCCCTCGGATTGGAACGAATCGTCGTGAAAGTAGTGGAAATAGTTAAAATGGGCAATTAGTCTGGATTGGTGTTGGCCAACGAGTGATTCGTAGATTTGATCGCACCGCTCGACCGCCAACAACGCCAAGGTAGGAATTGGAGTTTTCCGCAAAGTCAGGGGAACTCGACTCTTGCTAACCGCGTCAGAAATAGCGAGCCGCTAGCGGGGTTAGCGGGAATTCGCCATGGTTGGGTTTGGGTAAGTAACGCTAACTTGCGTCGCCATAACGAGTTCGAGCAGAGACTCATCTTCTTTTTTGGGTAATGCCGTGAAGAAAAGAAATCAGAAGTCAAGTCGGTCCACCAGCAACCTGTCCAAACGACATCGCCAGCGTCGCCGCAGTCGCGACCTGAGGGTCGAGAAGTTGGAAGCCCGCGATTTGTTAGCGGCCGACTTGTCCGCCCCCGCTGTTGAGGGTGAGCTGGCCGTGCTATTCGAGCCAGGAACGTCCGTTCCGTTGATGAACCTCATCGCCACACAAAATGGCGGTGAGATCGTACGGACCTTCAAACACCTCAATATGGCCCATTTTCGCATGACGGGTGGTGGCGATGGCGGCAGCGATGCCGGCCAAGTCACTCACTCGCTGATCGATGATTTAGAGAGCTATCCACAGGTCAATTTAGTCGAACCGAACTATGTTTCGCAGCCCTTGCGTTACATTCCGAATGATACGTTCCTTGGCGAACAATGGGGTATCGACAACAACGGTAGCGTGGGGCCCGGCGGTTTTGCGGGCGTAGTTGGCGCCGATATTGACGGGTTTGCAGCTTGGGAAATTGGGATCGGTTCTCCCGATGTCGTTATTGCGGTCATCGACACGGGGCAAGTCATATCCCATCCAGACTTATTTGAAAACCTCTGGACGAACGATGACGAGATTCCGAACAACGGAATCGACGATGACGACAATGGCTACATCGACGACTATTTTGGCTTTGACTTTGTCAATAACACATTGGATCTGACCGACAAGGCTCCTCATGGAGTTCACGTCTCTGGCACGGTGGCTGCTATTGGAGACAATAACGAGGGCGTTACCGGTGTTGCCTGGGGCGCGAAGATCATGTCGCTTAAGGCGGGGGATCCGGCTTTCACCTCAACCGCATTGATCGGCGCCTACAACTACATGTTGGACCAGCTGTCCAAGGGCGTGAACATTGTCGTCAGTAACAACAGTTACGGTGGCGCTGCAAGAGATGGTATCGTAGAGATCGCCATTCAAGCCACAACGGACGCGGGCATCCTTTTCGTGGCCGCCTCCGGCAACGATGGCCAGGACAATGATGGGATCGAGCATTTTCCCTCCGGTTATGCCAATCCACTGATTATTTCGGTTGGTGCGACGGACCGGTCGGACTTGCCAGCCATTTTTACGAACTATGGAGAGACAACGGTTGATTTGCACGCACCGGGCGTCGATATCGCCAGCACCGTCCCGCCGCAAGATGGCTTTTACGATTACCAAAGTGGCACGTCGATGGCTTCGCCGCACGTCGCCGGTGCTATCGGAGTCTTGGCGGCCATCAACCCCGATGCTACCGCCGCGCAGTTGAAGGCGTACATCCTCCAAGGCGTGGATGTCCTGGACAGCCTTCGCAACGACTCGGTGACCGGTGGTCGTCTCAACCTGATGGGTGCCATCGACGCGATGCCCCGAGGTGATGTGATGGGCACCGTTTTTGACGACGTCAACGAAAGCGGGCAACAGGATCCGGGTGAATTTGGAATTGGTGGCGTGCGGATTATACTCGATCGCGACTTTGACGGTGTCGAAGACGAGATTGGCGAATGGTCAGTCATTACCGATTCCAGTGGTGGCTATACGATCCCCAATTACTGGCATACGGACTTTCAGCTGATCATTGAGCTGCCGATTCCCACGCCGGGACCCTTCGAAACACCAGACCCGATCATTGTCCCGGGTCCTCCTCGCGGTGATGATATTGACATCGATATTCCGATCCACCGCGGGCAACCCGGCGAGATTAGTGGAATTGTCTTCAACGATTCGAATCAGGATGGCTCCCTGCAACTACCTCAGGTCAACGTCTTTGGTGAAAATGGCGTCGGCGGTGTCCACGTCTTCCTCGATGTGAACAACGACGACCTATTCCAGTTCAGCGAGCCCTCGACCATTACAGCAGCTGACGGTACGTTTAATCTGGCTCTCAGTATCGCCAGCGTTGAGCTGACACCCGGACCATTTATTACGCGGATCATCGTACCGCCGGGTTGGATGCGTTCCTCACCGACCAACGGTGAACGCAGCCTCACCCTGGGTGACAGTTTGGCTCCCACCACGGGTCTCGACTTTGGGATTTACGGCGGCGACCAATTTGACTTTGGCGACATGGGTTCCAATACCTCGCTCGCTGACAACGGTCCACGTCATGGCGTAATTCCAGATTTCCGTCTCGGTGCCGAAAACACTTCCGAAGTTGACGCACTCGCCTCCGATACTGGAGACGATGGAATTGTCATCACGTCCAACGACTTCTTCGCTGGAGCTACCGTCACGGCCGACGTCACGGTCTCACTGGGCGGCCTGCGACCTGGTTACTTGCACGGCTGGATCGATGCTAACAATGATGGCGTGTTCGACGCTAGCGAAAAGTTAATCAACAATGAACGTCTTTTGGAAGGTACAACATCGGTCTCGTTCGTCCTACCGGAAAATACGCTCACTGGCCCTCGAATGGCCCGCATCCGCTATGGTTGGGAATACAACCTCGGCGCTTATGGACCGGCAATGGCCGGTGAGGTTGAGGACTTCCTTCTCAACGTCTTTGGCGACAATCCGATTGCCAACGACGATCCCTTCTCCGTCGACCAAGACAGTTCGAACAACACTTTGGATGTCCTGGCTAACGATTTCCCGAGCTCATCGGGCGGTCTCTTTGTTCAAGACACCGACACCTCGTTTACCAGCGGTACCGTCGCCATTGCGGGTGATACGCTATCGGTGATTTACACACCTCGGCCTTTGTTCTCCGGAACCGATACCTTTACCTACACGGTCGAGGACTTGAGTGGTTCGCAGTCGACGGCGACGGTGACTGTCGCGGTCGTGCCAACGTTTGCGAATCCAGTGGCAATCGACGACCAGGAGATTGTCGGGCTCAACTCGCCTGGTGCGATCATCAATGTTCTGCAAAACGATCTTCCGGGCACCAGCGGCCCATTGCGGATCAGCAGCACAGACACCCCGTCCAACGGTAGCGTGTCGATTGATAATCGAGGCACTCTCGATCCGACCGACGACGTTTTGGTCTACGTACCCGGCCAGAACTACCAGGGGATCGACCAGTTTGCTTACAACGTTGTCGATACCGTGGGAAGCACCAGTAGCGCCGTTGTTACAGTCTATGTGGGCGATGCCAACGGTGACGACGAAGTTCAGTACTTCATCGAGTTTACCACGCTGGCTGGCAGCTCGATTGCTGACAACCAGGTAACGATTGGTAGCGAATACATGGTCAACGTCTTCGTGGAGGACATTCGGCTTGTGACCGGTGGTCTGAGCGAAGACGACCACGGTATCTTTGCCGCCTACTTGGACGTGCTTTATCCAGCCGGGTCGACGTCGTTAACCGGACCATTGGTCTTCGACGGTTCCTTTCAGAGCATCCCTGAGGGGGACGTTTTGACGCCAGGCATCATCAACGAAGCGGGTGCCTTCCAGGACGTGTCATCCACTCCTCCTGGTTCCGGTCCGCAGTTGGTGTTTAGGGTGCCATTTAGGGCTAACTCGCTGGGTGTCATCACCTACACTCCCAATATCTCTGACGAGATTGTCGATCCGGGTCCGCCGCTAGTCGGTGGTGACCATGACACGCTCGTGTGGGAGCCGACCCCAGCTCCGGTGTTCCCCAATGATATTAGTTTCCTTGCCAACACGATTACGGTCATCGCTTCCGGCGAGCCGATTCAGAACATCAACAATCCCGTTGATGTCAATGACGACGGAAACGTGAACCCCTTCGATGCCTTGCTGGTCATCAACGCTATTCAAAACGACTACCTTGGCAATGGCGAGTCGGCTGGATCGCGTTCGACCGCTGGCTACCATTACACGGACGTGAATGGTGACCAACGAAATTCGATCCACGATGTGCTTCCTGTTTTGAAACACCTGCGTAGGAAAGCAATGGGTCAGGGCGAAGCACCCGGCAGCGACATCTTGTCGGTCCGTCCGGCTGCTGGAGTTGACTTCACGGGTGTCGGTTCGCGAGAAAATGTGATCAGTGACTCGCCGGCACGCGACGAGTCGGTTGTGGGTAGCTCGTCGGCCGCTGTGGTCGTCGGCTCCACGGACACGGACGAAGACGTCGCCCTTCGCGAATACCTCGACGATAGTGTGGTTGACGGCGATGATGAGTTCTTCGCCGAAATCCTTGGCAATTGGACCGAGTAACTAACGAGACTTCATTTATGGGGGACGATTCCCGTTTGGGATCGGCCCCCTTTTTTTGTGGTTGGTGGGCGGCGTGAGTTGAAACCCGAGGCTAGCGTCGGGTCCGATCCATTGGTCGCCTGATCTGGCAAAACCCGAGGCTAGCGCCTGCGGCTTAATACCGGCCTCAAGTCCCCC
>DUDC01000320.1:0-49496 GCA_012959465.1 Planctomycetaceae bacterium | reverse complement strand
CAATCTAGTACTCAGCGACTACCGGATTGGTCAACGTCCCGATCTGCTCAATTTCGATCGACACCGTGTCACCGTCCTGGAGGAACAGCGGCGGCTTTCTCGCTGCTCCAACTCCGTGTGGTGTTCCAGTGAAGATGGCTGTACCTGGCAACAACAGCGTGCTGCCACTGAGGAATTCGATCAAAGTCGGCACATCGAAGATCATGTCGTCGGTGTTCCAGTCCTGCATCACTTGACCGTTGAGCACAGTGCGGATTCCGAGCGAGTTGGGGTCGGGGATCTCGTCAGCTGTGGTCAGGCAGGGCCCCATTGGCGCGAACGTGGCGAACGTCTTTCCGCGACACCATTGACCACCACCCCATTTGAGTTGCCAATCACGCGCTGAGATGTCGTTGCCGCACGTGTATCCCAATACGTAATCTAAAGCGTCGTCTTTGCAGACGTTGTGGCATGTCTTGCCGATAATCACAACCAGCTCACATTCGTAATCGACCTCATGGCTGGCGAGTTTCGTGGGCAAGATGATTGGCTGGCCCGGGTGTTGGATCGAGCTCGATGTCTTCATGAAAACGATGGGGTGCTCGGGTGCCGCCATCTTGCCTTCGTCCGCGTGCTTCTGGTAGTTCAGACCGATACAGAGGATGTCCGTAGCAGCGATTGGTGCCAACAGTTGATCGATCTGAGCAGCGTCGCCCGTATCCTCTATCTTCGTATACAGGTCGCCCACGACCCGTGTTGTTTCGCCCGATTCGTGAAGGCACCCATAATGCTCTAGACGGTCCCGATCAAGGTAGCGGACGATACGCATGGCTTTTCTTTAGCTGTTGGGCATGGACTGGTCGTGACTCGCAGACTAGAGTTTTAGCCTATCCAGCGGGTGTTGTGGATCAGGGACAGCCGGGTGTGCCCCACAAACTGAAGCTGCGTCGGCTTACAAAACCTACCGACCGTCTTGCATCGCCCCACTGGCCAGAGGAAAATCGAGGTCTCGAATCATGCCAACCCCAAGCGGGCGTCTACCTGGAGCAATTCATGAGCCGATTAACGATCACTCGCCGTACGGCGCTCAAAACCGCGGCTGCGGTCGCCATTCCCTGTATCATCCCGGCCCGCGTTTTTGGCGCGAATGAGCGGCTCAACATCGGAGTGATCGGTGTTGGCGGTCGAGGTCAGGGTGATCTCGCCGGCGTCAGTACGGAATCGATCGTCGCCTTGTGCGACGTCGATGAACAGCGACTTGCCGCCGCCGCTGGTCGTTACCCGGCGGCAAAGACGTATCACGACTATCGTCGGTTATTGGAGCAAAAAGACCTCGATGCCGTCGTCGTGGCAACGCCCGATCACCACCACGCTCCCGCGACGATGCGAGCCATGATGCGAGACTTGCACGTCTATTGCGAAAAGCCGCTGACGCATACCGTCGAGGAAGCTCGCAAGATCGCGACCGTCGCGACCGAACGAAAGCTGGCAACTCAAATGGGGACGCAGAATCACGAGCACCCCGGTTACGTGCGGCTTGTCAAGTTGCTTCGTGCTGGAGCGATCGGCAAGGTGCAAGAGGTGCATGTGATCACCGATCGACCTGGCCGGTGGTGGCCTCAAGGTCTCGACCGCCCTTCGCAAAAACAGGACATTCCGGCCAACTTGCACTGGGACATCTGGTTGGGGCCTGCGACTAGCCGTGACTATCACCCAGCCTATGTTCCCTTCCGTTGGCGAGGATGGTGGGACTTCGGCTGCGGCGCGATTGGTGACATGGCGATCCACCTGTTGGACCCCACGTTTACTGCCTTCAACCTCGGCGGCCGGCCCGTGAAAGTTGCTTCGCAGGGACCAGCTCCTCATCCGCACAGCGGCCCGAAAGAGATGACGACCAAATTCACGTTCCCCGCCACTACCGATCAAGAAGCGTTGGTCGTGTATTGGTACGAGGGCACTGCCAAGCCGGCGGGGGAGGTGGCTGAGCTCCTCCCCATGAACGGATCGCTATTCATTGGCTCAAAAGGGAAAATCGCCATTCAGCACGGCCAGGCACCCAAGTTATTGGGCGTTGATGAGTCGGCGGATAAAACGGATCCCCCACTGTTTTCTGGGACACAACATCACCAGCAGTGGATAGCGGCCTGCAAGACAGGATCGGCAACTGGTAGCAACTTTGCCTATGCGGGACCGTTCACAGAAGTTGTGCTACTTGGAAACGTCGCCTATCGCGCTGGTCATGAAATCGAGTACAAGCCGGACACATTGAGCACCGGCGACGAAAAAGTCGACATGTTGTTGCGGAAGGTCTATCGCAAAGGCTGGGAACTGGAAGGCTGACCACGTCATTTGTCGATCGGCTCTTCGCGCGACACTCACGTTGCCCGCTCAGTCAACCGTTGGATTTGTTCGTCCATCGCTTTCGCTCGGCGGTGCCAGGAATAGCGAATCATCGAATCACCGAGGAGGTGTGGATCACTTTGCCAGACGCTTCCGGTGGCCCGTTTTCGTTCACTTAGCTCCGCCAGGCAACGCCCCAATCCATCGACCGTTCGGTAGAGATGATCGTCCTGTTGTCCTCCGATCAGTTCCGGATAAGAAAGCCGATTCGGTAGTAGCGGATAACATCCAGCCGAGATCGCTTCCACCGCCGCCAAGCCAAAGAACTCGTGGTCAGCAGTGGAAATCACCACGTCAGACTCACTCAAGATTGCTCGGTATTGATCGGTGGGTGCCGGTCCCCAGTGGGTGATTTTGTGTGCGTAGCGCGAGTGAAGGTCCGTCATGGCGGACGGCACGTCGTCGTACGCTTGGCCTAGAACTTGCAGGCGAAAGTCGTGACCTTCGGCGTTGAGTTGGTCGATTGCTCTTAGAAAGCGATCCGGTCGCTTGTCGTGTTCCCATCTTGCCGCCCAGACGATCGTCAACGGTTCGTCCGGCGCACGAGGGTGCGGTGCGATGAGCGATATGCCAGGGGACTGCACCGAGAACTTGGATTCCGTACGACGTTCTTGTTGGTCCATCGAGGGCGCCGGCATGCGATTGAGAAGTTGGCGAACCGCATTCACCCAGGCTCCTCGATGGAACTCGGAATTGAACCAGACGGCGTCGGCGGCCAAAGTTGACGTCCAATTCGTAAACCCGAAGTGCAGGTCACGCGGCGAATCGGTTTGCGTCGGGTACGTCAACTGGTTTTCATGGAAATAGAGAACGACCGGCGGCGGTTTAATCGCAAGTAATCCCCGCCAGGTTGCCAGGTCCAGCATGGATGAACACAAGATGGCATCCCAACTCTCGTTTCCCGCTCGGTCGTTAAACCACTGCGCTGCACTGATAGCGCTATGGCGCACTCGCCATTTCCAATGGTGAGCCGAATAGGTCAGAAGGTGCCAGTCGTGGCGGCTGTTCTCTACCCACCCGTCGAGGAACGCGCGGTGACTGCCGCCATAGTAGGGTTCGATGGCCAGGATACGCATTAAATCCCGGTTTATCGTCTAGTGGTCATGGCCGCTATGTTCTTCAAACTCCTGTTCAAACGACTGCTCTCCGATTTTGACATTGAGTTTTGCAGTGACCCCCTCACTGACAATTTTCAACGCCTCGACCAACGAAATGTCCTTGAGTTCAAAGACGGTTTCGTCATCGATGGTCGACTTTCCCAAGGTATACGACTTGGCATCCTGACCTTGGACTTGAGTGATAATCGTAACGGACTTCGCCGCCACCACGCTCTTCATTTCGGCATCAAGAATGTAAACGGTCAGCTGGCCGGAATCGTCATCGTGTAACCACTCGGCGTGAAACTCTTCGTCGCCCAACTCCAAGATGTGTCCATCGTGCGGACCGGACGAATGATCGTGATCGTGATGATCATGGTTGTCATGGTTGTCATGGTTGTCAGTGATCGGGTCCTGGCCCGCTGAGTCATCGTTTGTCGGTCCCGAACACCCGAAACACCCGATGGCAGTTACCACAAGGACACTTCCAATTAATCGGTAGATCATGACGATTACTCCGCGTTTTGAAACCGAGTACAACATGTTTCCTGTTCAAGAGATAGTAGCTCGGGAATGCGTAGCGTGCAACGTCCCCGCAGACCTCTTGAGTGAAGGAAATCAGGCGTTGCTCACACAAAGCCACAAAGTTCCCGTTGGCAGCGTGTAGTCGCCGGGCAAACACTCTTTCTTTGTGGCTTTGTGTGAGACAAGGACAAAACCGGACGCCATCGCAAAACGGCTGATTTGCCAATTGAACCGGCGACCATTCACGGTACCAGCGGTTAGTTGCGCAAGATCTCTATTTTTCGAGGTCTTGCCCTGTCGCTTTTGGGCAGTATCACGGTCAGCACGCCGTTTTCGTTACTGGCCGAAATGGCATCGACGTCGATGTCCCGCTGAATGGAAAAGACACGCTGGAATTTGCCGGTCCGCCGCTCGCGGTGGTGCAACTTACAACCGTCTTTCGGTGTGATCTGCCGGTTTCCTGAGATCGTCAACGATCCCTCCTGGTACTCGATGGATACGTCTTCGCTGCGGACACCGGGAACGTCAAATTGCAACTCAAATCGATCTTCCCATTCGGCAAGGTCGACCGGGACAGATGAACGGGTCGTTTCCGTTGTGGTGAAAGCGTCGTCAAACAAACGTGCGAATCGGCTGGAAATTAATTCTTGTGCCATTTTCTTATCTCCTGAATCGAACCAATGAACAGAGTGAACCTAAGCCGCTGATTCCTGCCGCCCGTCTGGCGACGATCATCGGCCCCCTACTCCGACATTCGCAAACTCCGTGCCAAACGAACTTGATCATGATGTAAGTTGTTTTGAATATACGGCTTACATTATTCCGGTAAGATTATTGATCTCGTTCGGCGGTCGGCGATACTGCCAAAATGGCGACACTGTTACTTCTTCCGAGATCCTGTCTTTTTGGCAGTCTCCATCGTGCGGCCGCCGTCGATGGAAGTTGGCTTGGAATTTGTCGACTTTGTCTGGTGACTCCGCAACGCAGATGCCGATGTGTTTCTCGCACGGCGCCGACATGGCCGTGAAACGGTGAAGAGCATCACTCGAGAGGGGTCAGAGAACTTTGTCGCACACGATCGACACCAACTCGACGCCAACGGAATCCCAAGAACTCGAAACGATTTCGTTGAGTATTTCGGACGAATCAAGGGGAAGGGCTGCCGAATCCTCTACGGCCAACGCTGTCAATCTCGTGGCACAGCTCGATAAGGAGCAGGACGAAGTGCTGTTGGAGCTGGACGAGTTGAATGAGCGAATCGAGGTTCTTATTCAAACAAACGCTCAATCTCGGCGTGAAGCTGCGGAGGACGCAACCGACGTTTCCGCAGACGCCGCCTGAAGTCGCGCATTACTCGCGACGATCCAGATGACCGCTCTTGCCGATCGCGCGCAACAATCTCAGGCCGATCAGCAACGAGAGGCAACTCCCTGCTAGCCCGAGTATCGAGGTGTTCTGCATGCCTAGGGGTCCGGGTCGCTGAAAAAATATCAGTGGGGGGACCTCTTGGCTTAACAGGATCGCTGACCCCAAAAATAACGCGCTGGCCAGCAGACCGAGAACCAATCGATTGACGCTCGGTTCCAAGCGGCGGTGGTCTAAATGGACGTCGAATTTCCCCGTCTGTACTTGCTCGAGGATATTGGTGAGACGTCGGGGTAGTACTTCAACCAATTGTTCGAAATCGACAAGCGTCCGCCGGAACCGTCGCCATTGACGGAATGGTGAGAGCCTGCGTGTGATAATCTTCTTCCGGATGGGCTTCATCAGGTCCATAACGGCCATCTCGGGGTCGAGAGACTTCATGGTTCCCTCAAGCGTGACAAGCACTTTGATCAGTAGTCCAGCTTGGGGCGGCAGTTGGATTTGATGTCGATGGATGATATCAGTGATCTCGGTGAGAAGCCGACTGAGCTCTAGCTGTTGAAGCGGCATGGACGAGTAGTTGGCGACGAAATCGGCGACATCAATCGACAGGGCTCCATCGTCAAATTCCGCCGGGACATGACCGAGCCGTTGAATGACTCCGGTCAGCGAAACGACGTCCTTTTGCGCGACCGCCAGCAACATCTCTTCCATTTCGATCCGAAGCCGTTCGTCGATTCGTCCAATCTGTCCAAAATCGAGCAATCCGAGCACTCCTCCGGGAAGTGCGAGGAGGTTGCCGGGGTGCGGGTCCGCATGGAAACACCCTTCGTCGAAGATCATCTTGAGGTAGGCTTTGGCGCAGCACCGGGCCAGTTGCTTCAGGTCATGTCCCGCTGACAGCAGGGCTCCTTTTTCCGCAAGTGGAATCCCATCCAACCGTTCCATGGTAAGGACTTTACTGGTGCACAATTCATCGACGGTCTTGGGCACTCGAACGTCGGAGTCGAAATGGAACAGCTTGGCAAACTGCTGCAGGTTCCGTTCTTCGCGACCAAAGTCCAGTTCGCGGCGGACGCTCCGCGCCAGTTCGGCGACCGTTTCGACTGGGCGATAGGGTTGAAACTCGGGAATCCTCTCGGCCAACAATGCCAGCCCAGAGAGGATTTCCAAGTCTTCGTAAATCGTGTGAGCGATGCTGGCGTGTTGGACCTTGACCACAACCGGTTCGCCGTCGCGCAGTGTTGCCGAATGGACTTGACCGATGGACGCTGACGCGATCGGTTTGTCGGAAAACTGACCAAACACATCGGGAATCGGTTGCCCCAACTCGCCCTCGACAATGTCCTTCACTGTGGCGGTGTCGTCTGCCGGGGCATCTGCCTGGAGTCTTTGTAATTCGTTCGCCAGCGTTGGCCCGGCAACATCGGGACGCGTGCTGAGCAATTGCCCCAGTTTGATGAAAGTGGGCCCCAATTCGGTTAAGGCAAGTCGGATCCGTTTCTCCTGTGTATGCCGCGCCAGTGCTTCCCCCTCGCGATCGCGCAACCGGTCCTTGATGAACTCCACGTTTAAGCGGCTCAACCAGTCCGCCAGCCCATAACGGCTCAATATCCGCAGGATCTCCGTACCACGCCGCAAATTGCGATAAATCTGAGGAATGGAGGATAGCTTGATCATTGGGTGCGGACGGGGGCGCGTTAGCGAGGTACAAGACACCTGTGAGCAGTGGTTTTTATTTTACACGAAGGCAATGGGGTTGCCCGCTAGCAGAGTCCGTGGAACCGCCATCCATCCCCGGTTTTTTGAAATGAATGGTCTGTCATTGTGCAGAATCGGTCGGCAGCGTAATCTCTAGAGCTTCTCTCCAGTTTGCCCACCGTACGTCACCCCCCCATTAGCACCCCCTCCGCCTCCAGAATGGACCCCAATGGCTCGTCGTGATGACATTCGAAACATCGTCATTATTGCCCATGTTGATCACGGCAAGACAACGCTGGTTGATGCGCTGCTTCGCAACAGCGGTCAATTTCGCGATACACAACTGCAACAGGAACAGATTCTGGATTCCAACGATCTAGAACGAGAGCGGGGCATCACAATCCTGGCAAAGAACATCGCTTTGACACACCGGGGCGTGAAGGTCAACATCATCGATACGCCTGGGCACGCCGATTTTGGTGGCGAGGTCGAACGAGTGTTGCGCATGGCCGACGGTGCGTTGTTGTTGGTCGACGCGGCGGAGGGCCCCATGCCTCAAACGCGTTTCGTCTTGTCCAAAGCGTTGGAGTGCGGTCTTCGACCTATCGTTGTGGTCAACAAGATTGACCGCCCCGACGGCCGACCGCTGGAAGCGTTGGACGAAGCCTTTGAACTGATCATGGAGTTGGGCGGCGACAAGCTAGGTGACTTTTCCTACATCTTCACCAGTGCGAAGGACGGAGTTGCGACCCATGACCTCGATCTACTCGACCAGGGAATGGAACCACTGCTCGACATGGTCCTGGATGTGATCCCGGGCCCGAAGGTCAATTCGGAAGCGCCATTACAGTTGTTGGTTACCACGCTGGATTGGTCAGAGTACGTGGGACGAATTGCCGTTGGCCGCATTTCCTCGGGTAAAATTCACAAGGGTCAATCCGTGCAAATCGCTTGCAAGGACGGAGGCTTTCGGCCAGCCAGGGTCGCAGCGGTGAACATCTTTGAAAACCTCGGTCAGGTCGAGGTGGAATCGGTGTCATGCGGTGAGGTCGTGGCGGTGATGGGTTTGGATGAAATAGAAATAGGCGACACAGTTTGCGATTCAGAAGTGCGCTGCCCCCTGCCCCGCGTCACAGTCGATGAACCAACCTTGGAGATGGTCTTCGGCATCAACTCATCGCCATTCGCCGGACGGGAAGGCAAGTACGTTACCACGAGGCAACTTCGTGAACGGCTGGACCGAGAATTGGAACGGAATGTGGCACTCCGCGTGAAACCCATCGCGGGCACTGATTCGTATGCGGTAGCTGGACGTGGTGTGTTGCATTTGTCGGTGTTGATTGAAACGATGCGTCGCGAGGGCTACGAACTGAGTATTGGCAAACCTCGCGTGATAAAAAAACGAGAAAATGGTGTTTGGTTGGAGCCCTTCGAGACGCTGGTCGTCGAGGTGCCGGAGGACAAGTTGGGACCGGTGATGGAACTGGTTGGTCTCCGCCGGGGGCAGTTGACGGAAATGTCGCCACGAGGTGAATTTACACAGGCGACGTTCATCATTCCAGCGCGGGGACTCATTGGTCTGCGGACGAAGCTGCTCAACGCGACCCAGGGGGAAGCGGTAATTCACCATCGGTTCTCTGGATATCGGCCGCAAGAGGGAGAAGTTCCTCGCCGCCCGAACGGTGTGTTGGTCTCGATGGTATCCGGAAAAGCCGTCGCGTACGGTCTGGATGGGCTACAGGATCGGGCCGAACTGTTGGTCAAACCGGGCGACGAAGTTTACGAGGGAATGATCGTTGGCGAGAACAGCCGAGACAACGATATGGTGGTCAATCCGACGAGAGAGAAGAAACTGACCAATATTCGAGCCGCGGGAAGTGACGCCAATGTCCTTCTCAAACCACCGCGGGTGCTCTCCCTTGAAGCTGCCTTGGAATACATCGAGGACGACGAGTTGGTTGAAGTGACACCGACGAAGCTCCGGCTTCGCAAGGCCACGTTACGCGAGACCGATCGCCGCCGCCAACAACGGCGCCCATAGTCCGTTAACTCACTAAATTGCCTGAGTTTGCTGTGTGAGTCGACATCTCGAGCCGATACAAGTAAGGGTGCCAGCAATGGCGTACTCTGGTTGCCGATACGTCGGCCTGCCGCAAATCCCAAAGCCGACATCTACGGGCTAGACAGTTGCTTTGTTGTTCGGGTATAGTGTGCGGTTCGTATCGTAAAAACTGGTATCTTGTAGGGATTCGGTTTTGCGGCGTTCTAGCTGGCAAAACCTCTTTGAACAGACCGTTGAGGAGTACGAATGGTTCGTCTGATCGTCCGTGACCGTGAATCGATTCAGGACGCCGTGCGGCGTTTTAGAAAGTTGGTCGAAAGAAGCGGTATCAAGAAGGAAATGCGGCGTCGCGAATATTACGAGAAGCCAAGCGAAATCAAACGACGAGCGCGACTTCGCGCAGAACGTCGAGCGCGTCGAGCCCGTTTGCTCGGCTAGTTGCCAAGGCAACAACCTCACGGAAACGGCCCGGCTAATGAGCCCGGCTAAGCCGAAAGATGGGCAGCAGCAGGGACATACTAATTCCCCCGACGACGAAGCCCATCACCGTAATCAATAGAGGTTCGACCATCGTCGTGACCGATTTGATCGACGATGCGGTTTCCTCCTCGTAGTGCCTGCTGATTTTCTCCAGCACAAAATCCAATTTTCCGGTTTCTTCTCCCGACCCGATCATTTGGACCAGCGACTTTGGAAAGAGCGGATTCCCGCGGAGGGTGTCGACAATTCGCTCCCCTTGCGTGACACGATCGATGACCTCCAGCCAGACCAATTTGTAATAGTGGTTGCCGGCGACTTCCGAGGTCAATTGCAGGGCGTCCAGCATCGATACGCCGCTTTTGATCATCAGTCCTAGAGTGCGGACACTGCGGGCGAGAATGATGAGTCGAACGGTGGGTCCCAAGAGGGGCGCGTAGATGCGGAACCCATCCATGGTTCGCTGCCCGTGTTTTGATTTTAGCCAGTAGACGAGGCTGACGGTGCAAATGATGAGGCCACCCAACCAGGCCCACCAGTATTCGAGCATCATATGGGACACGGCCATCAGCGCACTTGTGATTTTGGGCAGTTCCACATTTCGCCGTTTAAAGAGGGGCTCGAATTGTGGCATGATGAACGTCAGTAGAAAGATGGTCACGCCGACCGCCACCGAGGCCATCACGGCAGGATAGGTCAGAGCAGATTTTATCTTGCCCCGCTGAGAGATGTCGCGAGCGATGTCGTTGCTAATGCGTTCCAGCATTTCTCCGAGTGTACCGGTCTGTTCACTGGCGCGGACGAGAGCCGTGATCTTGGCATCAAAAATCTTGGGGTGTTCCTCCAACATGCTCGATAGGTCGTCGCCACCTTCGACGCCTAGCCTCACCTGTTCCAGTGCATGGCGGAGTCGTGCGTTTTCGACTTGTTCGCACACCGATTCGAGAGCGGAGGTGACGTTGATCCCTGTTTCGATCATGACCGCGAGCTGGCTCGTGATATAAAGCAAGTCCTTCTGTTTTACTCGCGGTGTGAGTATGTTCACGCTCGGTAGGTCTAGCGAAACAGTGAGCACTTGCAGCCCTTCTGCTGCCAAGGTTTGTTTGAGATCTTCCTTGTTTTCCGCGTCGCGGACATCCTCGTGCTGTTCGCCGGCCGCATCAACGGCAGTGAATTGAAAACTTGGCATGTGCTTTTCTTCGGCTTAACTGGTTGCCGTTTTTTCCTCTTCAATGGCCAGCATGTCGTGCTGACCTGCGACGTGCATGACTTCTTCAATGGTGGTAATTCCCTCACGCACTTTGCCTAGTCCGTCATCCTGCATCGTGACCATCCCAGCCACGATGGCCATGTTGCGGATTTGGCTAATCGATGCGTCGGCCACGATGGCATCCCGCAATTCGTCGTTGACCACCAATAGTTCATGAAGACCAATTCGCCCGCTGAATCCCGAGTTGCGACAGCGGCGACAGCCAACGCCCTTGAACAACTTCGTGACATCCAATTCGAGTCTCTCAAGGACACGTCGCAAGGGGCGAGGCGGCTCAAACGTCTCGCGGCACTTTGGGCAAATGCGTCGGACGAGTTGTTGTGCGAGTACCATGTTAAGCGCGGCACTAATCAGGTACGATTCGACGCCCATGTTGACAAGACGTGTAATCGCCGAGGGCGCATCGTTGGTATGGAGCGTGCTGCAGACAAGGTGTCCGGTTAACGCCGCTTGAATCGCGGTTCGAGCCGTCTCTTCGTCGCGAATCTCGCCCAGCATGATGACGTCCGGGTCCTGTCGTAACAACGCCCGCAGTGCCTTGGAGAACGTCAACCCAATTTTCTCTTGAACCTGGAATTGGTTGATCATCGACAAGTGGTATTCGATCGGATCCTCAACCGTGCAGATGTTGTTCGCCATGGTGGCGATTTCATTGAGGGCAGCGTAGAGCGTTGTCGATTTTCCGCTGCCTGTCGGACCGGTGACTAGAATGATGCCGTTTGGCGAGTGGATTTCTTCCTGCAAACGTTTCAGCACAACTTCTGCGAACCCAAGGTCTCTCAAGTTGAGCGACACGTTTCGGGTATCAAGCACTCGAATGACGGTTTTTTCGCCTCGACTGCCCGGGAATATACTGACGCGAAGATCAACTTTGCGGCCGTCTAACATCACGTGAACGCGACCATCCTGAGGCAGCCGACGTTCGCTAATGTCGAGCGACGCCATGATCTTGATACGGCTGGTGACAGCGCTGTGAAGTCGTAGCGGAACCTCCAACGACTTGTAAAGTCGCCCGTCGATACGATTTCGAATTCTCAAGCACCGCTCGTTTGGTTCGATGTGGATATCGCTGGCCCCTTCCTTGACCGCGTTGAAGATCACATAGTTGACTAACCGAATGACCGGCGACCGCTCTTCCAAGTCCTCGACTTCAGCGATGTCATCGATGGCATCTTCGATCAGCGTGACTTCGGCGTTCGCATTGTCGTCGATGATGTCGTCGATGACGAAAATCGACGAGTCAGGAAGTGTCGAGATCATGCGACGAATGTCTTTGGGAGACGTCGCGACGATCTGGACCACCTTGTTGGTGAGACGTTGTAGCTCTTCGATGAGGAACAGGTTCGACGGTTCGGTCACCGCAACGGTCAATACGTCGCGAATGCAGAAGAGAGGAAAAATCTCGTGCTTGTCGATCAATTCACGGTCGATGTACTCGAGCGTTTGTGGGTCATGGAGGCGTTGGTCCAACTGCGCGTAAGGGATATCATATCCCTCCGCTAGTGACTCCAGGATTTGCTCTTCCGTGCAGAGTTCCAACTCGATGAGGATTTCACCAAGCAGCTTGCCCTTTCCATTGGATTTCTGATAATCCAGCGCCGTCTGAAGCTGTTCGTCCGCTAGGACGCCGCGTTCGACGAGGAGATTTCCAAGTCGAATTGGTTTGTCAGCGGTTGTTGTGCTCATGGTTGGACACGCAAAAAGGAAAAGTCGTTTGAGCGTTACGCGAAGCTCTTCACCGCTTCGAGTACGCTGCCGTAAACGTCGACTTGGTCGTCGATTCTGGTGATTTCAAATATCTTGCGATTCGTGATGTTCGCTGTGGCGATCTTCAGCGCGCCACCCATGGCTCTCAATGAGTCAAGCGATGTGAGAATGGCCTCAATTCCTCGACTGTCAAAGGACTCCGTGCCGTCCAGGTCCACAATGACGAGGGAACGTTCGAGGGTCGTGAGGAAGTCCTCCAACTCCTCGGCATTGTCCGACGTGATTTCATCGGGCGTGTGGACGACCACGACGTCCCCAAAGATTTCGGTGGGCAGATTCACAGCGTGGCCTCGGCGGATCTCGCTTCGTTGGTCGCCAGCATTGCATGCGCCTCGGCGACTAATGCACGAGGCGAAAAAGGCTTAAGCATGATCTTTGAAACACCATATTCAGATCGGGCCAGCTGCTCCGACAATTCGTAGCCCTTTGCTGTCAGCATCAGAACCGGCGTTCCGCTGATTTCCTCGTGGTTCATGATCCGCTTAGACATTTCTAAGCCTGTTAGGTAGGGCATTTGGCAGTCGACGATGACTAGGTCCGGTCGGTGTTCGAGAACCGCTGTCCAACCCTCTTCGCCATCGCTGGCCGTTATCACTTCAAAGCCCGCCTTGCGGAGTTTGAATTCGGCAGCGCGGACGATATGAGCTTCATCATCACAAACAAGAATGCGCGCGGTCACGTTGGTTACCCCTTGCTGGCAGGTCGGCAATCGCGATTGTCACAACCGCTGCCGAGTTACTATTTTTTCTGTGCTCCGACAGAAGGAATCCGAATGGTAAACGTGCTTCCTTTGTCCAGTTCACTGGTGACAAGCAGCGTGCCACCATGAACGTCTTCGGCGATGTGTTTTGCCAATGGCAGCCCCAATCCAGTTCCCGACGCCATGTTCTTGTTGACACGATAGAATTTTTCGAAAATCATCTTGCAATCGTCTTCGCCTAGTCCGACGCCCGTATCTTGGACTTCAAAAACGGCCGTCTTGTCGTCTAAACGACTTGTCAAAGTGACCGCTCCACCTTCGGGCGTGTACTTCACGGCGTTCGAAAGCAAGTTGATCGCCGATTGCTGCAACATGTCACGATCCGCTAGGACGCCTATGTACATTGGGCTGAGATCGTTGAGCAGCTTGATCTTCTTCTGTTCGGCTGACGGTTGAACGACGCTAAACGCCTCCTCCAGAACTTCGTTCATAGAGAGGTGTTCCTTGTTAACGTCGACCACGCCAGCTTCAATGCGAGCCAAATTCAACAGATTGTGAATCAGACGTTCCAGGCGGTCGGCCTGACTGTCGATGACATCGAGGAATTCGTCGCGAGTTTTCTGGTCTTCCGCATCTCCGTCCGATAACAACTCGACGTAGGCCTTGATGCTGGTCAGGGGTGTCTTCATCTCGTGGCTAACCGCCGAGACGAATTGGGCATTGCGTTTCTGGATTTCCTTCAGTTCGGAAATGTCTTCGAGGAAAACCGTTGCCCCGTGCTCATCATCTCCCTCTTCGGGCGTTGTCCGCAGCCCATGGCAGACCGCCTGAAATTGGTGTTCGTGGTCCTCGTCGCCCAGCAGGATATCTGCGGTGCGTTGGGCTGGGAGTTTGCGGCGCCGCACATCCTTCATCAAGCGGATGAGTTGCCCATTGCTCAAACGATCGACCGAGAGGTTTTCACTCTCCTCGGCAATTCCCAAGGCTTGGTTCGCTGCCGTATTTGAGAACACCACCTCGCCGAAATAGTTCATTGTCAGAATAGGCAAAGAGAGTGAGTGCAGGATCTCGCGATAGCGATTGCGCTCCGTGCTATACGTTCTCAGCCTGACTTCTGCCTCGGCTCGCCGTTGTTCGGTGTCTTGTAATTGTTGGCCATATTTAGTCAGGCAGTCGCGGACACAAATGAACGCTTCGGACCATGGACTGTTTTCCTGTAGTCGGGGTAGTTGTTCGTTCAGTCGATCTTCGGTCAAATCGTGATGATCGAGTTGGCAGAGCAGTTGCAGGTTGTCGATCACTTTCTTTTGAGAGCCGTGGGTCGGACTACCGAACCGCCAGAGGAGCACACCGCCAGTGGCTGCCAGCGCAAGCGATATGGGGATCGCCGCCACGCTATGGATTGAGCTGCCGAGCAGGCTGGCAGCGAACAATGCGATCGATGCACCGATCGCTGCTCCTGCAGCGCACGATGGCGACATTGCAGACTTGGGGATAATCAAGGACATGAATTCTTGCTCGTTCCTTACGGACAACACCCCTATTTGCTTACGTAGAAGGCCACACAACCCTAGGTCAGGCAAGACGAATGTCCACCGGTCGATTCAAAAACTGACCAATCTGCACGAGCGTTAGAACCGGTGCAAAAGATCATATCCCTAACGCGGTGTCGCTTCGTGCTTGTATTGCTGGCTCGGAACAATGAGGATTTGAGCCGAAGGCGCTAGCCTCGGGTGTTTTTTAAGATGCGTTCGGGTCATCATCCAGACCCGACGCGTTCGGCTCAAACACTGACAGAGCCAGTGCCTCACATTGAGCATATTGGACGTGGCACACGACCAATCAACCGGACCGTTATCGCATGGCAGCTGTGGAACTTGACGCCAATCTAGCGCTGGAATTGGCCCAGCGGTTGGCGATCTGCCAGTCCTGGATCGTCGCAGACGACGAGAGCGGCGTGGGACCCGATGCGAACGAGCGTGGCAGGTTGGATAGCCACGAATCGGGCCCGGCTGCTTCTGCCAGCTCGTGGAATTGACGGTTGGCATCGGCTTCCCGCCCCGCGTCTTCTAAAGCGACGGCGTAGTGGTATTGCAGGTCCAACGATTCGGGATCGTCCTGCAACAGCAGCGAAAACTCTTTCAGGGCCAGCTGAGGTCGGTCGGTCGCTAGATACAATTCCGCCAACATTTGCAGTCCGTCTCGACTGTCGGGAGTCGATTCCAACAAACGGTTCAGCAGCTTCTCGCAATCGAGTGAATCCCCACTCTGCCAACGGTCTTCAGCCATCGATAGTAAAGCCTGTTCTCGATTATCGGAGATCGCGGACTGGAGAGAATCTTCCGAGCGGGAGTTTTCAGACGCCTCGACCTCGGGCAATAGGACCAAAGTCTGGAAGGGTCGCGTTACGGATGAGCATCCGCTTGCCAGCACAACCGCCCCGACCACTACAAGCAACGCCTTGACAGCTTTACATGTCGGTTGAAGTCGCTGGCTCATGGAAATTCTCCTCATTCGGTTCTTATTCTGTTCGCGGCGCGGTTCTGGTCGGCGGGATGAACGGCTCGTAGGACGGTGTGGTTATGTCCATCCTAGGGCCGGCGTTGCCTTGGGTTTCAATCGTGATCGGATCTTCGAAGGGAGCTGGTTCCGGCCTCCAGGGTGTGCCTTTCCGCGAATAATCGACATGCGGTCGGCTACCCGGCAGGAGACCCGTCC
This sequence comes from Planctomycetaceae bacterium, assembly GCA_012959465.1. GTDB lineage: Bacteria > Planctomycetota > Planctomycetia > Pirellulales > Pirellulaceae > UWMA-0346. The sequence continues at coordinate 33,435 of DUDC01000320.1, read as the reverse complement.
GTAAGTGCATGTCGATCGACTCGGAGTGACGGTGCGCCGCGTTGACTTCTTGTCGTAAACGCACGGCGTCGATCGATTGTGGATTGAACTGCAGACTCAAATTGACGTACCGTCGTGCGGAATCAATGTCACCGGAGTGGAAGGCGGCCTGGGACAAGCGGACGAACCGCCTTCCATGGTATTGCCGACCAATAATGCTCATCTTGTCTACCTTGATTGAGTGTCGTTCTAAGAACGCGTTTTCCACGGCCGTTGCTTCGTTGTGCGCTACCGCTAGGTCGGTGATCCGTGGTGTTAGCAGCACGATGAGTTCGCGGCGTTCCTTAGATTCGGTTTGTTGGCGGAACAACGGGCCGATCACTGGCAGATTGCCGAGTAACGGAATCTGTGTAGTTGTTACGCTCAGGTCCTCTCGGATCAGACCACCGATGATCACCGTTCTGTTGTTAGGGCAAATAATGTTTGTCGTGACTTGCGTCACGTCTTTATCCGGCAGCGTAAACCCTTCCTCGATGCGGACCGATCCCGTGGAGAGTTCCGGGTGGATCTCAAGACGTACGTTTCCATCATCCGAGATGAAAGGACGGAAGCGAAGTTGAGTTCCAACTTCAAGGAACTCAACCGCCTGCGTGGTGGCCGTTTGAGTCACTGTCGTGCTGACGTAGCCCAGTTTGGAACCGATCAAGATCTCTGCTATTTGTTTGTTGAGGCACATCAGACGCGGCGATGCCACGACATTCGTATCTCCAACCGTCTCCAACGCAGAGATGAATGAGGAGACGTCGGTGTCGAGGAAACCGAACTTGAGTCCTCCACCCGAGACATCGATCGCTGCCAGGCTGGACAAGGGAGAATTGGCAACGAGTCTCGCGTCGCTTTGATTCAACAGCAATTCGAAGTCCACGCCGAATTGATTCCTGTCGTCCAAACGGACACTGAGGATCGTGGCTTCGATCGTCACTTGGCGTGGCTGTACATCTAGTTGGTCGTAAATGCGATCGATCTGTTGGATAATGGATGTCAAGTCGCGAACGACCACCACTTCGTTGCCGGCAAATGAATCGCCGCCCGTACTATCGCCACCGCTGGTAATCCCCTGCTCTGACGGTGTGGAGACGGCCACGGAGCTGCTGACTACGGAAGAGGATCCATCTCCACTGATCAGAGGAGTGATCAGGACCTGCAATTCTTGTGCAGAGATATAGTTCGGACGATACACTCGCGTGATCATGGTTTCGGAGAGACGTTGCATCTCGATAAGCTCACTGGGCGTTCCCACCAAAATGAACTCACCGAACCGCACGGCCTGAAAACCGGCTAGTCGAACGACGGCGTCCAGCGCTTCATGCATATGGACATTCGACAATGATCCGAAAACCGGACCCGTTACACTCGGTCCAGTCAAGATGTTGAGTTGCCCTTGGACGCTGAACATGTCCAGCACCTGTCGAATATCCGCACCGTAAATGTTGATGCTTGTGGTGCCGTCGCCTTCAGTGCGTACCATAAGCCGTTCTTCGGGTGGTGGCAGATCCGCATCCGCTGGCGGCGTGGCCGGAGGCCCAATGGGACCTGGCGAACCACCGGTGGGACCGGGTCCAACGCCTGTCGGTCTTTTAAGTTGTGCGTCGCGCACCTCTTCATAGGTCGCCGCTGGGCCACCGAGATTCTTGATTTGATCCAGAAGGTTCTTCAGGTCCTCGACTTGCGTGCTCACCGGCGGTGACGGGCTGACGTGAACGGGTTGGGGCAACACAGGATAGGTCAATGGGCTGTTGTCCAAGGACCTTGGCGGTCTCTCTAGAGAGCCGATGGAGTTTGGCCCCACAAGCGTGGACTCGTCTTGATTCTGATGGCCGTTCGTGGCCAGTTCAGGTTTGGCTGCGACGAACGCCCGCAGTTTGGAAAACGGATGTTCTTCCGCCAAACGCTGACCAGTTAGCAAGCTATCGGGACTCGCGACTAGAATCGCCGCGCCGATGCCAGTGACAAGACAGGCGAGAAACAGGAGTATTTTTAGGAGCCTGACCATGAGGTCGTCCGTGACCGTTGGAATGAAGTGGATGGCGGTTATCGAAAGTTTGGTGCTTGCTTGCCGTTGGCGGCACTCCATGGCTTGTTGATCGGAAGAGCGTACCTACGGCCTTCTTGAATTACAGCGACAGAATCGGCATGTATCGACACGATTTCGTATTGACCAGGCCGCTCGCTGTCACGCGACGTCACAAAGTCTCCAAGTCTGTAGACAACTCCGTTGATTGTGGCCACTGAACGCGTCCCTCCAACCATTACGCCGTTGACGACAAGGTCCGTTGGGCTTGTCGTTTCATCGACGATCTCTGCGACGTCTAGTTGAGGATCGGCTAGTTGTTCCACCTCCTCTGCTGGTTGAAATCCCGCAAAGGGACTTTCAGTCGAGTCGGCTGGCGGCGCGGAAGTCATGTGGGTATCCGATATGATCGCGTTAGCGATTTGGGTCCAGTGGCGAGCTGCAGCTTGTGTTGTTGTGGGAGTGGATACAGTGGTCGTCGTTTGCTCGACCGGTTGCGGCGCCTCATCCTTCGCACTGGCAGTTGACTTTGGGCTCTTTTTCCCACCCGTTAGTAGCGGGACCCAATAGTAAACCATGACAATGCAACCGACCGCCAACACCGCTGACTTGGCCTTATTTCGTGCCAACTCCTTCTTCATCATGGTAATCAGGTTCTTCTTCTTCTTCTTCTTCATGATGGGGCAGCCCTCTCAGCAAGAACGGAGAGACCTACACCTCCTTCCTTATCGGACACTAACGATCAGGAAAATCGGAAAAATCGGTATTGCTGGAAAAGATTAACAGACTTATCTCGGCGGAAACTCCCGCTTTGTCTCGTCGCGTCAATACGAGCCGCTGTACCCAGATTGTGGGATCAAGACGTTCGATCATGATGATGAACTGGTGAATCTGGGGAAAATGTCCCGAGACCTTGAGGGACAGGACGTCTTGACCCAGAACGTCCGAGTCAACATGGGGTTGCGGGGCAAAGTCAACGATCCGAACACCACACTCAGTCCCCAAGGCGGTAATCGTTCCCAGAATGGCTGGTATCTCTTCCGGTTTGGGAAGCCGTTTCGACATCACACTCATATACTCTTGCACCGCCTTCTGACGGATACGAAGCTGCGTGACTTGGGGGGCCAATTGCATGGTCTGCGTGATGTTGCCCTGTTTCATGCGGATGGTGTTTCGTTCGCTGGCGATCGACTTTCGCAGAGGTCGCGCGACAACGATGAGAAATGTTACGGCTACCACAGCCAGTATGGCGATCGTGATGAGATTGCGGTTAAGTTTCACTTGGCACCTCCGCAACAACCTCTTTGGCATGGACTGGCTGCGGCGCACCTGGCTCCGCATGTCCGGCGGCAATCGTCAAGTGAAGAGTGAACAAGCGAGTCTCGGTATCACTATTCTCGTTGCTGGTGCGAAACCCATCGAGGTGGGCCGAAGCGAACAACTGCGACGAACGCAGCTTATCGACAAACAGGTGCAAGACGGCAGCATCGGTTGTCTCGCCTTCGATCGTGATGATCCAGGGGATACTCTCGGTCATGTCCCGTAGCGCCTTTAGTTCGCGGGCGTACGGCGAACCAGCATCTTCCTCAGCTGCCGGAACGGAATTGAACGGATTTTTCTTACCCTTGCGGGAATTTGCGGCAACATTTCGATCGTAGGACAATTCGATTAATGAAATCTGTTTTGGAAGCGGTGCCGTGACCTCGGAGAGAATTCGCGAGATCGGCCATTGCTGATCCAGATACGCCAACAGATTTGCTTTTTCGTCGTGTCCGTCCAAGCGGGCCTGAAGATTCGCAAAGTCGGCGTTTTTCTGTTGTGACGAGACGATTTCGCCGTCGAGTGATTTGCTCGCGTATGACACGGATTGATGAAGCATGCACATCACGATCGTGACGGAAGTAATGACGGTAATTGCGGTGATCGTTACCGAGGCCAAGAAGACGCGATCTTGTCGACGAAGTTGTCGGTCGAGGAATGCGTCGGATAAGAAATTGATATTCTTCACGATGCCACCACCTGTCGGCGAGCGAGGCCGACCGCGACCTCCCACTGGCTTGGCGTATCGACAACCGGAGCGTTTTCGGTGCGGCGAAAGGGATTGCTCAATTTGGTGGAGAGTCCGAGTCGTTGTTCGAGCGTTTCGGCAACGTCTGTCGAGACTTCACCTCCACTGATGATCAGCTTCGAGATGGGGCGCCCTCGAAATGTCACACTGTGATAGCGGATACACATCGAGAGTTCACTGAGGAGCTTTTCGATCACTGGCCGTCCAGCATCCTGTAGCGTCTTGGCGATGTGTTGATCGAGTTGTTTTCGCTTTCGTAACGCGTTCGCTTCGACAACGCCCAGCTGGAGTTGTTCGGCAATCGCCTCGTCGATCTGCCGTCCGCCGACATCGAGGTATTTTACAAACAATGCGTCTTCGTTTTCGGCGATGATAACGGATGTGACCCCGTAGCCAAAATGGAGCAACATGACGCGTAATCCGCGTTCGTCATCTCGGCGGTTCTGGGCAGCATAGCTGCGGATGAGCGCTGCTGGTTCGACATCGACGACAATCGGATTAAGACCCGCAGCGACGATGGACTGGGCGATACACATGATATCGGGGCGGTGGCAGGCGAACACGATAATCTCTCGCATCGAAGTGTCGCCCTGCCGAACTTCAGCGCAGTCCCAAAAGCGAATCTCAGACTCTTCGACGGGAAACGGGATCCGACTCGCCGCTTCGCGATGAACGGCCGCCTCCAACTGTGCCTTGCCTCCCTTGGGTACGCGGATATTCTGCAGGAAGAAGTGGTTTCCCGATATCGACGTCACCACATTCCGCCCTTCGAAATTCCGCCCAGTAAGGGCGTTCTTCAGCGCGAGTACAAAGGCATCATTGGTACTGTTGGGGTCGCTACTGCTAGCGTCAAACCAATCGTCCGCACCATTCCAATCCCAGCGTGACGATTCGATGACACGGCGGTGTTCGGTGCAGAGTTGGACGAGCTTCAGGGATCGGCTGCCAATGTCCAATCCGATCGGCGTTGTCTTTTTCGGCCAAGGGATACTTGCTTTGATCATCGAATCGTGGGCTGCTTCTGTTTAGAAAGAGGGTATTGTTGCGATCGGCAGACGAATCGTCTGCCAGGCGGAGATCAGCGTCGACTTGGATATCGGGCCGACTTCTGTCAATCCCGTGACCGAAGAGACGGTGATGGTGATGTAATTGGGGTCTGCAGAACCCACCTCCAGGCAGATACTGAGGTCATCGCCAACCGTTGTACCTCCCGATGGTAGGAACTCGACCGACGTCTCGCTGATCGTATTGTCGGAGTACCAACCAGCGCCCGTCAGCGCAACGCACCATTGGGCAGGAATGCGATCCAAATCGTAATACTGTATTGCCGCCGTCTCACCCTCTTGCCAAAAGTAAGATTGCGGCAGTATATCCAGGCTAGTGTCAGTGCCTGTATGTGTTAGCGCGAAGCGGTCGTTCACCTTATCGAAAGTCACCGTGTAGTTTGTGTTGTTGGCAACGGCAAGTTCACGAACATAATCGAGTTGATTGGCCACCAGGGCCGCTGCTTGCGTGGCCGTCGATTGTTGGGTTGTATCGAATTCCGTCAACGCCATACCCACGGCGACACCGATGATCGCCACAGCGATCAGCAGTTCCATGAGTGTGAATGAGCGGAGGTGGTTTTTGGACGTCATGTGTGAGCGTTTCCGGGCTGTTGTTCAGCGCAATACTCCGTTTCAAACCTAGCATGCGTTTTCCCGTTACAGCGGGTCGGAGAGCCAAATGACACAGTATGTTCGCAACGTTTAGCGGGGTTGCGCCGGTCGCAACCAATATGTGTGGTACTGGCTTTGCCAGGTGTGGAAAAAACACCCGGGCTAGCAGTGCGAAAGAAAGAATTGGGTGCGTGTGGTGTTGGCTAGGTAGTTGCCAAACCACAATTCCACCGGCACAGGGCCGGTGGGGATTGCGAGTTTTCCGCACTAAGTTAACAGACCGCTAGCGCCTACGGCTCATTCCATCCAGATTATCTTCCACCGCAAGACGCCGTCGGTCGGATCTGCCTCGTATAACGGTTGGCTCCAGTCGGGCCACAGATACTCGGTCGCGCTGGTCTCAGGCTGAATATAGAATGCTGGAACGGGTGACAGGCCGAGTGATGTGGGAAAGTAGTACCCGTCTCCGTCTTCGGCGGACAGGAATGTGTTGAGTGCGCTCTGCCACCAAGATTCGCCAAGATCCCACCCCGATCGTTTATTCACGATTATCTCGGGCGTCACCAACTTGCCGGTCAGTTGAAAAGAACTGACGCTACTCTCTAGCAACTCAAATTTGCTGGCATAGACCAGTCCCTGCCACTGACAATTGGCCGCCCCAGTTTCAACTTTGATGTCCGAGCCGCCAACAACCGCAGGAATCTGGTAGATCGTACTGTCGCCATCGAGCCCTGGTAGGTTGGTGGCATCCATCGTGACGTCGCTTCCCGAGACCGTGACCGTGCCATCGGTGATTACCATACCGGTAATGGAGGAGTTGTCATTTAACGTCAAGCCGCCTGTGCACCGGTAGATGCCCAGAGGATTGGTCAGGGCATCAAACGTGTATTCAGTGCCGGAGATCTCCGCGGGCATCACCGGAATGTTGTACGTGGGGCCACCATCGAAGAGCTGGTAGCTGGTCACCGTACCGGGGTGAGTCGCCGGCGGCGTATCGTCTCTCGGTGTTTCGCTAGTGACCAATCCCAGGTTTTTCTTGAGGAGATCCTTCGTCGCCTTCGGTTGATTGGGACCGTGGTAAGTGATATCGCCATTGAACGGACGCAGATCGATTTCGAATGGACCTGCTGTCGCCTTCGCCAGTCTCATCGTGTCGGTCAGGTATCGTACGAGAGCGGAGCCCGGGGCATGCCTGCCCATGATGACCGCCGCGCCAGAGTTGGTATCGACAATACTCGAACTGCTGCTGTGCGCCACCGTTTTGTCCAGCACGCCATTCACGTACACCTTGACGTCCTCGTCCTCGTAGACCCCCGTAATGTGGGTCCACTCGTTTTTCTTGACCTTCGTCGTCCCTTTGGCTCTTTTGGTTTGACCCTCCGAGCGGACCTCGAAATAGGCTTTGTTTTTGTCCACACCCACGGCCCAGTAAACGTTCGTGCCATCGCTTTTTTCCACGATGACGTGGTCGCGAGGATTATGCTTCTGCAAGTAGATCCATACCGAGATCGACAATTGCGAGTTCGACCAGACGTCAATTCCCCCTAACGAAATCGTATTTCCGCTCTTGATTTCAATCGCATTGTCGGGGTCTGGGTTTCTACCGTCTTTGTCCAGCACGACGCCCGCGAAGACAGCGTCTTGATTGCCCTGCAGGTCGACGGAAACCGTTGCCGGATCTGTCTCATCGAAATCCCACTCGAAGCCACTCCAAGTGACCGTTGGAGCGCCCATTGGGTCGTATGTGGTCCATGACCCCCAGATGTCAAGGTCGTCGACTCGCCCTTCGAATTTACCGTTGCCTTCATCATTGGGGTAGGAATCGGCCAATGTCAGTGCCCCTTGCAGGTAGCAGTCGCCGTGCACGCAAAACGGCAATTCCATGTTGAGAGCCTTGCCGTCGTCCCAGGCGTAGAGGGTATAGGACTGGACGTCGGACCAACCAGCTGGACTGGACTGGAACTGTTTCCGCACCAGTTGCACCACCGCTTGTTTATTGTGCGTGCTGGCGGCCATACCCGGCTGCGCCGGTTGTGACGTACCGACCACGCTTATCGTGACTCGCATCGCATACTCGGCCCATTCCGCTGCGGTTGACGATTGGTTCAACCGAGGGTCACCGATCGCATAGGAGATCGTGAACGAATCGCCATTCCCCAGATCCTGTGATGTCGATGTGGCGACGCCCGCCCATGTACCCTCTTGCACGGCTCGCAGGCCAATCATGATCCCCGTCTGAGCGGCCAAGCGGGCGCGTTGCTGATGATCCACGTTGACGCTCAAGTTCGCGGTTGTCGCCGACTGTTGGATCAACACAAATCCGATTCCGAGCGTGGTGGCAAGAATGCCGAGAACCAAGAGTAGCGCGACACCCTTGCGTCTGGACTTTCGATTTTGAATTGCCATGGCGACTCTCGATCTCAGTGACATTGCTCTGCTGCTGATTTGATTTTCTACTCGGTGTCTCTCGCTCGCCACTACTGAAATCAGGGTTGCGGTTCCAGGTAGAACACGGCTGATGAACCCCAGAATGTCGTTATGTCTTGGACGGCCGGCGGGTCGTCGCGTAGTTGAAACTCAAACAGGCACTCGTTCTCGCGCATGCCCGAAGCTGATGAATAGAGATTCTGTGGCCAATAAATGTCGTCCCAGGTGGCCGTCTCGGCGATGTAGGCGTCGATCTGCGACTGATCTGGCCGCAGCCGAGCGGTGAATCGAATCAGGCTCATCGGAACACCGCTAAGATCGGTATCGAAATGCAGATAACGCGTCAGCGTGGCGCGTTTACCATTGTTTTCCAATGACGTCATGAGGGTGTTCCATGAAGTCGTGTCCATGAGCTCCGGGACCGTGGAGGTATCGGTAGGATCTGTGATCTCGACCAATCGTCTCGGGTCATCCGGATCCGGTTGAAACACAACCAATTCCGAGACCAAAGGCAGTGCGGTTGGGTCGCTCGGGGAAACGTCCGGTGCCCACACCACCAGCGTGTTGGGCAGGGAGACACCGCCAATCAAGTCGTTGCGAACAATGAAGCCAGGAAACACCGAGTTCGCTTGCGCACGATTGAGTGCGTCTCGAATTCGACGACACGCCGCGCGACCGTGTTGGGTCATTCGATTGAGGTGAGTTGCGGCGACATGCGTGTCGTGAACTGTTGTCGTCAACATGCTAGCGGAGAGGGCGACCATTGACATGACGGCGATCGAAATCGACATTTCGACCAGTGTCATGGCCCGCCGTCGTCCGGCAGTTGGCGAGATTCTAGGATTTGGGGACATAGGCGAACACTCGTCGACGCGATGAAATAGGAATCCAGGCACCGTTGATCGATTTTTCAATTTCGATCGTGACAGAACGCAGGCCACTTGTGCCGGAGATCAGGTCGATGGACGGATCACTTTCATCGACGTACCTGACGGTGAAGATGGCTCGCCAAAACTTCGCATCGGAACTGCGTAGCTCGGCCGGACGACTTCCTCCAATTCCATCGCCCTCTCCCAACGGGATGCCCCATTCATCACTGATCGGGCTCATCGTAAGACCGTTAAAATCGTCCAGATCATCAAAACTGACCCGACTCATTTCACCCGTCTCGGGGCCAAGTATCGTCTCAAACGCGGTCTCCGATTTGTCGTGATAGGGCAGGCCAGCGACTTCATCAAACAGGAATGTCGTCATGCCGTCGGCGACGACTTGCTCTTTGGCGTTGATGGTGTTGTTAAAAGCAACTTGAGTTGCCAATAGCAGACTGGTACCGGCCATGCTGACCAGCGTGATGGCAATCAGTGATTCGGCGAGCGTAAAAGCGGATCGGCGTCGGCCACGATTTTCAATCATCGATTTGTCTCGAAGCGCGTAAAAAGGCGGCGGGGTCCCCTCGAAGCTCCAAGCTCCCCCGCCGCGCAACGCATCAGTTCCCCTCCCCAAGGGACTGTTGCATTGAAAACATAGGCTGCCAGGGGGCCGTGTCAAACCGATCGTGCGGCGGCGTTATGGCAAAAAAAGACGCGTGCGTCTCTCTCGAGTCGCACGCGTCTTGCAATTCAGTTTATTCGGCAATAACCGCAAATGTGATACTAGTTGTCGTCTTTGGGTTCACCAGCCTCAGCTTCGCCACCTTTGGTGTCGCCAGCCTCAGTGTCGCCAGCCTCAGTGTCGCCAGCCTCAGTGTCGCCAGCCTCAGTGTCGCCAGCCCCGGTGTCGCCACCAGCGGACGGACCACCATCGGTGTCGCCACCATCGGTATTGGCACCATCGGGTGAGTCGATGGGGTCTTCGAGATCCGTTTCGCCACCGCCGCAGCCGGCGAATGAGAACATGCAGAGGGCGACCATTGCAATCCAGATAAACTTCTTCATCTCATCTCTCCTTGGAGTGAATTCCCGGAGGAAACAGAATCCTTCGGGGAGAACATTGTATCAGTTTGCCCTGCGGGAGGGCGTCACATGATGAGTGATACTCTAAACGGACCTTATATTCCCTCAAAAAAAGGATTTTTTCAGTCATTTCGAATTTACGAGCGAGCAAGATCGCGGCAATGGTCCGTACAAATGTGTGTCAGGGCTTCAGTCGTGCTGAAGCGACAGAGTGCCCACCGGTCGGGTACCGGTGGTTTTTGGGGCTTGGCAACTACCTGGCCCAATAAAACACCAACCCAATTCACTCCGTTCGCATCGCGTTTGGCGATGCGAACGGAGTGAATTGGTTAGGCGGGGCTGGTGGGAAAATCAACAAATCAGTGTCCCACCCCAGTCAAAGGGCAAATAATCCACCGCCAGTTGGAATAAACTGTCAGCTGGATGGATCTTCCGATATAAGGCGAAATTGACATGAATGCATCGACAGGCGATGGAGCGAATCCAGAGGTTCCGGCAAACGGTCCCGCTGGAGGTCCGACGATGGAGATGCTGGTTGCCGACTACCTCCCAGCCGTTTATCGCTATGCGTTTCGACTCTCTGGTACAGGTGCCGATGCGGAGGACCTTTCGCAGCAGGCCTTCCTGATAGCACAGCAGAGGTTGGAACAGTTGAGAGAACCGGCCAAAGCTCGGGCGTGGCTGTTTGCAATCCTACGCAGTTGTTTTCTCAAGCGATTGCGAAAATCGTCGCCGCGGATGGCTTGGGATTTGGATTTGGATTTGGCTCAGGTACCCTCCCCCTGGAAGGAGGATATCGAGGTCGACAAAGAGGCTTTGCAAATCGCGTTGGAGGAACTTCCGGACCACGATCGCACGATTCTATTGATGTTTTATTTTGAGGATGCATCGTATAAACAAATCGCTGAGATGCTGGACTTGAAAATGGGCACTGTCATGAGCCGCCTCTCCCGTGCCAAAGACCGATTGAGGCAGCGTCTGACAAGCCGAACGGAGTATCGCGATCGTTCGCCCTCCGCGGAGAAACGACCATGAACAACCAACAACGAATCTGGGAAGCGCTGCTTGCCGTGCATTCGCTGGACGAATTGGAAGGGTCGTTGCGCGATGAAGTCGAACAGACGCTGGTGGATTCGGAGCCGATGCGGGAAGCGTGGGAACGGCTGGGTGCGTTGGATCGCGATGTGATGCAGATGCTGAACCGTGTGGACATGCCGCAGGAGTTCACTTCCCGTGTTGAATCGTCGTTGGAGCAGATGCGCGTTCAACAAGAGTTTGATGGAGTGCATGAGTTGGACGAGCTCACCGTGCCTGCGTTATCGAGCGAGCAGTTAGCTTGCTGGGAAGCGACCCGGCGATTTGACGACCAGGTGGTCGATGCTCTCGAGCAGGTGGATGTTCCCGCGAGGTTGGAGGCGCAAGTCCTCAGCCAACTGTTGGCGGAACCCGATTCGGCGGATGTCACTACGGATGATCGAGATCAAGTGAGCGAAAAGGTCTCATTGGGCCGTGACAGAGTTTCAATGAAGTCTGCGATTCGGCGTCATCCTCTGGTGTTCGGCGTTGTTTTAGCCGGCTTGGTTGCTGTGGTGATAACGCTCGCTACGTCGTTGCCGTCTCGTCCCCTACCACTCGAATCACTGGAGAGTTTGGCATCCACGAGTGTCAATGCGCTGGACGGTGAGTTGATTTGGGTGGCGAATGAAGAGCCTCTTGTCTGGCCGCTGCGGGATCGGGCCGAATTTCCGCTTGCCGGGCGCACCGCAACGGTGTTTCGACAGAAGCGAACTGGCAAGGATGTTTATCTGGTTCGTTTGAAACAGCCGCTAGCTGAGGAAATGGAGCAGAGGATTCCCTTTCTGGCAGTGCCGACGTCGGGAGGCTGGCATGTGGGTGCCTGGACCGATGGCACGTATTTGTTTCTCGCCTGCAGTCGCGATCGCGAAGCGATTGAGTTATTCCGGGCCAATATCCAACCGATTTAGCTCGGCACTAGCCAATCCAGTCCCAGATCCATATTGATAGCTGAATGAGTCAGCGCGCCGATGCTGACGCGGTCGATCCCCGTTTTGGCGACCGCCGCCAACAACTCCAATGTGATGCCCCCGGAAGCCTCCAAAATGACATCTGGAGCAGCGGCGGTTCGCATGCGACTCGCTTCGCGGAGTTGGTCGAGAGTCATGTTGTCGACGAGCACAATGTCGGGATTGGCTGGCAGGACACGCGCCAATTGCTCCAGGGAATCGACTTCGACAGTGATCGGCATCTGTTCGCGTTCGACGGGCGAATCTGCGTGCTCGAGAAACTCACGGATTTTGGCGACCGCCAAGTCGGGCGTGTCGACGAGTCCAGCGAATGCCAGATGATTGTCTTTGATGAGGATGGCATCGAACAGGCCGGTGCGATGATTGGTTCCACCACCGCATCTGACGGCAAACTTCTCAAGACGGCGCCACCCAGGCGTCGTTTTCCGCGTGTCGAAGACGCCGACATTCGTACCACGGACACCTGCAACAAACTTGGCTGTGTGCGTGGCGATGCCACACAGTCGTCCCATGAAATTGAGAATCGTCCGTTCGGCGGTCAATATGTCTCGTGCGTTTCCAGTGATTCTTACGAGCTGGGTGCCACCGACGACGGCATCACCATCTTCGGCGAATGTCTCGGTTTCGACCGTCAGCTGCATCGCCGTGGCAATGACATCAACCACATGTTGGCCGCAAAAAACGCCATCCTGGCGGGCGACAATGGTGGCTTGCGATTTCTGAGTAGGGGACACCAGTGCCACGGTTGTCCAGTCTTGTTCGCGATCTAAGTCCTCTCTGATCGCCAGGCGAATTAATTGCAGGCAGTCGTCAACCAGTTGGTCAGACCAGGCGAGTTGTTTGTAGTCATTGGGCATTTGACGCTTGACTCGTGGGGAAAGGTTGCAACAGTTGAACGGAGGCAGGACACTGCGACATGATAGCGTGCGTAAAGGATTGGAGGAACGCATGGGTACGATCGAGTCGGTGGACCGCCGACGTTCCGCGGTCGCTCTGCTGGTCATTTTGACGCTCATCATCACCAGGCTGTTTTTCCGAAGCGGCTTTGACTGCGTCGATTTGGGATCGCCGCAGCGGATCAACGTCTCCTTTATTGTCGATATCAACCACGCGGATATTGACGAACTCGTGCTGTTACCTGGCGTGGGGCCAACGATCGCACAGCGGCTGATCGAGTGGCGCACGAATCAGGCCCTGTTTACTTGCTGCGAAGATTTGGCTCACGTGCGAGGAATTGGACCGAAGACGGTGGAGAAGTTGCGGCCCTACTTAAAGTTTGTCCCCGATGATTGATGTCCAACCCTAACGTCTGAGACGGTTATGGTTTATCTTAGGGGGGCTGTTGAATTTCGCACCCGAAACGTGTGCGAGGGACAGCCCTTTGTCGGGGTCCCTTGCCTACATTTCGGGTGAACATGACGTGTAACGACCCACTTCTTACTCGAGACAATTACTCGCGACGGGTGCATCAGAGTGGATTGGGACGATCCCGTGTAGGGGAAGATGCTGTGGAAGAATTCCGACTTCAAGCGGACTTTGAACCGGCGGGCGACCAGCCGGATGCGATTGCCGCGTTGATAGAAGGGTTTAGAACCAATCGCCAAAAGCAGGTCTTATTGGGGGTTACTGGTTCGGGTAAAACGTTCACCATGGCGAATGTCATCCAGCATTTGCAGTGCCCCACGTTGGTCATCTCCCATAACAAGACACTGGCCGCTCAACTATACGGGGAATTCAGAGAGTTTTTCCCTCACAACGCCGTTCACTATTTTGTCAGCTACTACGACTATTATCAGCCCGAGGCCTACATTCCTCAGCGCGATATCTATATCGAGAAGGACGCATCGATCAACGACGAAATTGACCGCTTGCGTCTGGCGGCGACCAGCGCATTGGTAAGTCGCAAGGACGTCATTGTTGTCGCTAGCGTTTCTTCGATTTATGGCCTCGGTTCGCCGGAAGACTACCAGAAGATGATGGTCTCCCTTCGTGTTGGTCAAGAGATCGATCGAGACGAGATGTTGGCTAGGCTCGTAGATATCCTCTATGAACGCAACGACGTGTCATTCGGCCGCAGCACGTTTCGCGTCCGCGGCGACTGCGTCGAAATTTGGCCCGCCTATGAAGAATTTGCATTTCGTGTGGAGTTGTGGGGTGACGAAATCGAGCAACTCTCGATTATCAATCCGACATCGGGTGAGGTGCTTCATCAACAACCCCAACTGTTCGTCTATCCGGCCAAGCATTTTGTCATGCCAGAAGAACGCATCGAGCAGGCGGTGGACCAAATTAAATCTGAACTCGATCAACAACTGAGTCGATTTCGTGAAGAAGGTAAATTACTCGAGGCGCAGAGGCTTAGCGCCCGGACGCGATACGATATCGAAATGATGCGCCAAGTGGGCCACTGTCCAGGAATCGAAAACTACAGCCGTCACCTGTCGGGGCGAGCGGAGGGCGAGCGACCGTCTACATTGTACGACTTCTTCCCCAAGGACTTTCTTCTACTCGTTGATGAATCACATGTGACCGTACCTCAGATTCGCGCGATGTACGCCGGTGACCGCAGTCGCAAGACAACGCTGGTCGAACACGGGTTTCGGCTGCCGAGTGCATTGGACAATCGGCCCCTGAAATTCCCCGAATGGGAAGCGATGGTAGGCAACGCCGTTTTTGTCTCGGCGACGCCCAGCGATTACGAGTTACAACAGTCCGGAGGTGAGGTGGTCGAGCAGGTTATTAGACCTACTGGTTTGTTGGACCCCGTCATCGAAATTCAGCCGGCCCGCGGCCAGGTAAAGCACTTGTTGGGTCAGATTCGCGAAAGAGCAGCTAGTGGAGAGCGAGTCTTGGTGACCGCGTTGACTAAGCGACTTGCCGAAGACCTCGCGAATTATATCAATGAAAGCGGCGTCGCTTGCAAGTGGCTCCACAGTGAACTCGACGCATTTGAACGTGTTGACTTGCTGCAACAATTGAGGCAGGGAGAATTCGAGGCGTTGGTTGGCGTGAACCTACTTCGTGAAGGGCTCGACCTGCCAGAAGTCTCGATGGTTGCCATTCTCGATGCCGACAAGGAGGGCTTCTTGCGAAGTGAAACGTCGCTGGTGCAAACGATTGGCCGAGCTGCCCGCAATGTGAATGCAAAGGTCATTTTGTATGCCGACGTTGTGACGAAATCGATGCGGTTGGCAATCGAAGAGACCGAACGCCGTCGCCACATTCAGGAGGCGTACAATTCCGAGCATGATATTACGCCCGAATCGATCAAAAAAAATATACGGCACGGTATCGACACCGATGCCACGGCCCGACGAAGAGCGACCGATTTGGTGGCGGGGAACGACGAGCAAGAGACGCAAGCGGAAGTGCTGGCCGAACTAGAAAAGGAAATGTTCGCTGCTGCCGAATCGTTGGATTTTGAACGGGCCGCCGGTTTGCGAGACCAGATCCTGAAATTGCGAGGTGAACCGGCCAAAGGAAAAAAAGCGATGCAGCGAGGAAAAGGGAACAAGACGAGGGGCAAGCAGACGAGGACTCCGCATCCCAAGGCAAGGAAATAACATTATCGGCGACCGCGATGCGGTTCGGTCCGCCGAGGACCGGTCATCTTGCCGTACTCTGACAAACGGCGAACGCCAGGGTCCATGCAGCACGGCGACAGGTTGCTACCTAACTTCACGAGACGTATTCCATGACGAAATCCACTGACGTTCGAATTGTCGATATTTCCTGCGCCACCGAACGGATAGGCTATCGAACGCCGATAAAGTTCGGCGGTCGAATTGTCGACGATGTTACGCTGTTTCATGTGACAGTGGACATGGAAACGCGAGATGGGAAAAAACACGGCACGGGGTCCGGGAGCATGCCCGTCGGTAATGTCTGGGGTTGGCCTTCGGCGAGTCTTTCGGGCGAGCAGACCCTTACTGCCATGGTACAACTGGCAACGAAAATGGTAGAGGCGGCCGCTGATTGTCCGCAATACGGACATCCATTGGAACTGACCTCGCTTCTAGCCGAAGCCCATGGGCAAGATTCGGCGGCGGTGACTGACGAGTTGGGTGAGCAGATGCCTCGACTAGCACGGCTGGTCTGTTCGAGCCCATTGGAAGCGGCCATTCACGATGCGTACGGTCGCGCTCACCAACAGAACAGCTACAACTTGTTGGGTGCCGATTGGGTCAACACGGACCTGTCACACTACCTGGATTCGTCGTTTGCAGGAGAGTATCTGGACCAGTACACACTGCGGCAAACAAAGCCAGCGATGCCCCTCTATCATCTGGTCGGTGCACTAGACCCTCTTACCGAGGCCGATTTGAACGATCGGTTGGATGACGGGCTGCCCGAGACACTCGGCGAGTGGATTGTCGCCGACGGCCTGACGCACCTCAAGATCAAGCTGGCCGGTGACGATTTGGCCTGGGACGTACAACGCGTGGCCAGCACCGAAGGTGCGGCGGCCGCCGCACAAGCGACACGAGGACGTAAGCAGTGGTTCTATTCTCTAGACTTCAACGAGCGGTGCGAAAACGTTGAGTACGTATTGGAATTCTTGAGCAAGTTGGCGGAGGTTGTGCCGCAAGCATTAAGCCGTGTCCAGTACATCGAACAACCGACGCACCGTGACCTTCGTGGAAACATGGAGAATCGTATGCACGAGGCGGCCAAGATCAAGCCGGTCGTCATTGACGAGTCACTTGTCGATTACGAGTCGTTACTGTTAGCTCGGGAATTGGGATACAGCGGTGTGGCCTTGAAGGCATGTAAAGGTCATACCGAAGCGCTGTTGATGGGCGCTGCCGCGCAAAAACACAACTTGTTTCTCTGTGTCCAGGATCTAACTTGTGTCGGCAGCTCGTTCCTGCACTCGGCTTCATTGGCCGCGAGAATCCCATCCGTTGCGGCAATCGAGGGTAATGGACGTCAATACTGCCCGGCAGGTAACGCCGGTTGGGACGAGCAATACCCGTCAATGTTTCAGATCGAGGCTGGGACAGTCGGAACGCACTCACTAGATGGCAACGGATTGGGATTCTACCGTCAGTGATCTCAGGACCAGTGCCACACACTGAGCCGTAGGCGCTAGCCTCGGATGTTCTTTTAGATACGTAAGACACTGGCAGAGCCAGTGCCTCGAGTGTTTTCTATTCCTGCGAATAGACTCGTTCGCCGGCAATTACATTTTCCCGAATCGTAATCGGCTCGTTCGTCGCCAGATCCGGTAGGTCAAAGCGGATGACGTTGGCGGTGCAGCCCACTTCGAGCCGCGTGACGGGGAATCCGACGATTTCGCTGGGGCGAATAGATGCCATTTGGATCGCTTCATCAAGCGACACCGCCGCGAATCGGATCAAGTTGGCAATAGCCACGTGGATCGGCAGTGCAGCGCCGGCGAGAAACTGTCGTTGTCCTCCCACGACCAATCGCCCATCATCCAGCACTTCGACGTCGCCCAAAGCTTGAGTCTGATATCGACCAGGCGGCATTCCACCCAGGCCGGTGATATCGCTGACCACAACACAACGACTCGGGTGTTTTCCGCGAACAAATGACTTGACGACACTCGCCGGCAGATGATGGCCGTCGACGATCAAGCTGGCAACAAGCCGGTCGTCGGCTAGTTGTTCCCAGATGTAATTCGGATGTCTGCGTATTTCGCCGTGCGCGCCGTTTCCGAGATGAGTACTCATCGACGCACCAGCGTCCACCGCAGCCTTGACTTGATCCGGTGACGCGGCTGTATGCCCGATAGACACCACGACGCCCGAGTCGACAACTTGGCGAATGAACGGAACGACCTCGTCGTATTCCGGCGCGAGTGTAAGAATCGCAATCCGACTTCCACTGGCTTCCTGCCATTTCTGAAATTCGTCCCAGTCTGGTGCTCTGATATGTTTGCGGGGATGAGCACCACGAGGGCCATCCTCCTCAGATAGGTAGGGTCCTTCGACATGCACTCCAGCAACGCGACGCGCAACTTCGGGGTCTTCGTCACAGGCCTGCGCGATCGTTTCAATCGCGTGGTGCATCAACTCGAAACTGTGCGTCGTCAACGTCGGACACGAGGCAGTGACGCCGTCCCGGTCCATTGGAAGGACGACCTGCCTCACTTTTTCAACAGTCAATTCGGGGTCATTGAAGTCTTGTCCACCGTAGCCGTTGACCTGAACGTCGACAAAGCCAGGTGCGATGTATGGCCAACTCGGTTTAGATTCGACGGATTCAATTCCGGCAATTCGTCCGTCGCGAATATGCAGCCGTAGCCCCTCTCCCGTCGCATAGTGAATGCCGTCTAGAATCAACCCGCTACCCTCATTCCTGGAAAAACGTGCCGCGAAACAACCAACCACGTGTGAAGCGAATGTGGTCGCTTGCCGTATGACGCTCATAATCGTAACAGACTCTGCAAAAACGTGCGCACCATGAACGCATGACAATCCCCCATCGATCAAGCGGTGTGCGAAACTGACGCGGCGGCCCCGACGGAGCCTGCCACGAGTGACGGATGGTGAGGCCGAGGCTGACGAATGTTCGGGCCAAGTCTCGGAGTTCGTCGATGCACGGCAAAAAGCCGCCGAAGAGGTCGCTAGCAACTCAGACAATGGTATTCCGGCTGCTGGCGACCGACGAGGTTCGCCGCGATCTAAGTACCTGACGGACATTACCGGGCCGCCATGTTGCTCGAGAAACGCGTCGATACAGGGGCGATCATCGGTCTGCAAATGAACTCTAGCGGTGGGAAGACCATTAAAGGTGGCCGTCGAAGTGATGCGTTGCACCTCTTCCTCGAAGGAGTTTGCCGCTGCCGGCCGTTTTGTGACGCGTATGCGGTAGTGATTCGACAGGGTGCCCGCAAAGTCTGCCACGTCGCGCCCTACCTTGTCCCTGACCGTCAAGGTTTAACCTGCGCTGGCGGCAATGCGTCAAATTCCGCAAATCCAGCCTAATCTGGTCGATCGATGAAGGTCGAATCTTTGTTATAGGATGGCGAGTACTCCAGGTCTCGCGAACTAGGATCGATCAACTTGAAACGCTACTCGACCGGAGTCGATGCGATGAAGAAATATGGACTAGCACTACTCGCCACTCTCCTGCTCAATTCCACGATCTCTGCACAAGAGCCTGTGGTTAAGGAACTCACCGAGTCGGAAAATGCCACCGCGAACGTCGAGAAAAAGCCGCTGAACGAGCGGCATGCCTCGGCCGGTGATTCACAGCGGTCGTTGCACTTAGAAGATCAACGACGCTTGGATGACCCCTGGTACATCATCCGACAGAAAGCAAAACATCGAGCGGCGCAACGGCAAGCTCGCATTGACGCCGCAAAATGGTATGGCTACAGCCCACTCCGCCCGACGGCAGCCAGTTACCCACACGTTCAGAACTACAACCCGGTTGTGGTGACTTCGCCAGTCGGCTTTACCTTGACCCATCCCAACTATCGCTGGTCGGCGTTTCGCCTTCAAAAGTGAATTCTCAGCGAAAACGAGTGGACGATTTCAGAAACGCCCTATTACCGGGGCGTTTTTTTTGTCACGCTTCTCAGACTAGGTCGTTACGCACTGCCCAAACCGCGGCTTGAGTTCGATCGGAAACGCCGATCTTGCGGAGGATGTGTTGGACGTGCTCTTTGACCGTCTCGTAACTGATTCCCAGGGCCTGAGCTATCTCCTTATTCGTCAGACCTAACGCGAGCTGCTTGAGCACTTCGCTTTCGCGGCGTGTCAGAGGCACTTCGACGTTGGAATTAAGCCGCGGTGTTGCCAGTGCCCCAGTCACTCGACGCAATTCGTCTCGTGTCCATGCCGACTCGCCTTGAGCGGCTTTGCGGATCGCCTGCAATAGAACGTCGCTCGGCGAAGTCTTGAGGACAAAGCCTATCGCGTCCCAGGAAACGGCTCGAGCAATATAGGTTGGGTTGTCAAAGGCAGAGAAAATCAGCACCGGTAGATCAGGATAGTCTAACTTGATTCTCCCCAAACAATTCAAGCCGTCGCCTTCCGCCATGCGGACATCCAAAATGGCGACATCTGGGCGGGTCTCGATCGTTTTTTCGACGGCTTCTGTCCCGGTCGACGCCTCGGCCACGACTTCGATTTCCGTACCGGCAAACAGGCTTCGAAGCCCGCACCGAATGACCTCGTGGTCGTCGGCAATAAGTACGCGTATGGTCATGATTTTTTTGCCCGTTCTTTTGGATAACCGTAGTTACCCTTTATCACGCATCACAATGGATGACTGTAGCCAACCTGCATAGGTGGAGAATGCAGCTCATGGGGCACGACCTATATTTAGAATAGCCTTGTGGAGGGGGGCCGTCAGCCCTTTTGTGTAAAAAAAAGCCGGATTTTGTGGCAGAATCGTGCCCGAACGAGTTCAGGACGTGCCGCCGCTGAACCGCGTTCTCAACATAAATTGCTCTTGCAACAGGAGACTGAGCTCAGACACACTACGCTCTTGAGGACGGTTTCGGATGCTGCAAAGAGCTGAGGGATATGCGCCGACTGGATGGAAAACGAGCACTGATAACGGGCGGATGCTCTGGAATTGGATTCGCTTTGGCACAGGTTCTGGCCCGACGAGGGGCGAGCATCTTGATCGCGTCCGACAATAGCGATCGGCTCGCTCAGGCGGCCGAGCAATTGCGTAAAGAGTCCTCGCACGTCGATTGGCACGTCTGTGACCTCAGTCAGAAACTGGCGATTGCCGAGTTGGCATCGTATGCGTCCCAGCAGCCGCTGGACCTTTTGATCAACAATGCAGGTCTGCTGTTTCATGGGCCGTTTCACGATATGACGGCCGAACAGGCGGACAAGCTACTCGCTGTCAATCTACAGGCGCCGATTCAGTTGACGAGGCTCCTGTTGCCGGAGTTGCTTCGGCGGCCTGAGGCACACATTGTCAACGTCTCCAGCATGTGCGGCTATGCACTGTTGCCGAAGCTGACCATTTACCAAGCAACCAAGTTTGGGCTCGTTGGTTTTTCGGAGTCATTGCGAGTTGACTACGGTAAACTGGGTGTTGGCGTCACTACCGTTTGTCCAGGATTCGTTCGGACAGAGCTGTTTCACCGCGCCGACCTGCCGCCCAACCGTGAAACACGTGTGCCGCCAAATTGGTTGGCAACCACACCGGTGCGAGTTGCGAACCGAACGGTGCGAGCGATCGAACGAAATCGACGCATGGTCGTCGTCACTCCCTTGGCGCACACTCTCTATTGGACTCGGCGATTCTGTCCCAGTCTGCTCGATTGGGTCTCCCATCTCGGCAGGCGACGGGCGACTCGCAAACGACTCGCTCGGTTGGCGAATGCTAGAGGGACGCAGGCGAGATAAAACGACCCACGGTTCGTCCCCTCGAGCCTTATTCTGGATCCACCGCTGGCAGAACCAATTCCAGCTTGGTGTCAGCGACCACTTCATCACCGTTCGCGTCCTTTGTTGTCGCTCGAATTACGACGGGCATGTTGAATGGTGTGGACGACGAACCGAATCGAATCTGGACCGCACCTCGCGTGTCGCCGCTCGCAATGACGACCGGTGCCGCTGCCACTGACCGGAAGTGAGCTGGCGCGATTAATTTCACCGTCACTCGACCGTCTGGTAGCTGGCCGCGATTCACCGTCACCGGTACAGTGACAGTCGAATTCGGGACAACCTGGATGGCCCGATGCTCGGTTCGCACATTCATGGCCGAGGGCGCGGTCAACAAGATGATCTGGTCCTTGGGAACTCCAGAAGTGAAACTAACGATATGCGATTGCCCCATTTCGTCTTGGACTTCTCCGATCGCCATCACCACCGTGCGACTTGTGCGGTTCATCTCCAACCATGTCGAGACTTTTACCGGGTAGTCGAAGTCAGTGTCCGACTCGCTCAGCTCCAACACTGGCCCCGTAATGCCTTGCAAATGCCGGAGCTGACGGTCGGCCAAGCGGATCGTGAGGCGACCACTATAGCCGTTTCGATGCACGACGTAATGACGGCGAAAGACCGTGCCCCGCGCCCCATACCTGGTCTGAAATGCAATTCCATCAATAGTAAATGGCGTCGGCATGCAGACCATCATTTGAATCTTGTCTGTTGAGGCCCTGCCAACGCCACGGGCGACCTGTACTGTTCGGGTTACCGTTGCTTCGCCGATCATAGCGGAGCCAACGATCTTCAGTGTCCGCAGCTCGACATCTGCATCGGCGGCGGCGGTCAGGACCAAATCGACGTTTCCTTTGCCTTTGGCAATGGAGGTTTCTGCGACCGTGACACTGGTGGGTAGCCCCTGGACAACCAAGCTAACCGGCTCGTTAAAACCACCCCTTCGCTTCGCGGTCACTTTCAGTTTCACTGTGCCGCCGCGGTCAACCGAGATGGCGTCCGTTGGCAGCGATAACTCGAAGTCGGGCTCCGCTGGCAACTCGATCTTGAATCGATAGGCATGGTCATCGCCTCCACCACGTTCCCAAAGCGACTCAATTTGCAGGACGTATCGACCGGCCTCTTTGAAAGCAAATGTCTGTTCAATCTCTTGTGGATTGTCCCGGTCGCCCCACACCTTGAGCACTTTTTCCTCTGCATCGCTCAGTGTAATCCTCGCATCCAGTGGTGATCCCAATGACTGGGCGAGCAATCGAAATCGCAGGCTGCCAGCTTGCTGGACTTCCAAAGGAAAGCGGTCGCGTTCTCCGACCTTGCCGATTCGCCCGTTGATCGTCGCGGGAAGATCGCGGATCCCCTCCCCTGCCCTCGTCTCGTCGAACTGCAGATTGGAATCGACGTCGATCAGATGACGTCTGACATGGGCCGCCCCGGGCACAGTGAAGGTTGCGTGAAACAAACCCGCTCCCCGGGCGTTCACCATTTCCGGCAGTGGCAATAAGGCCGACGACGTCGAGCCGTTGGCCGTCAGTTCGAAGTTGGTCTTGGTGCCACTGCGGCCGCCCAACGGGAAGACTTGGTTCAGCCATTCTCCGGTTGTTACGGTCAAGCGGTATACATAGGATTGTCCGCCGCGAAATTGGCTATCGAGAATATGAATTCGGTACGCGCCCGTCTCGAGAATCCGGAACTGGATTTGAGAATCCGCACCTCGATCATCGTCGTTCTGCGCCAATCGCTTGCCACGCGGACCATAGAGTTCCAGCACGGAATCCAACGGTGAGCCAATCGCGCTGGCGACGACGCAGCACGTGACGGATTGGCCGGCGGTCGCTTGGAACGTCCAAATATCGACATCCTCGCGAGGGAAGATTCGTCCATTGATGGTCGTTGGAGTGATTACCGCTTGCGGTATTGCCGTCCCGTCCACTTCTTCTTCAATCACTTCAGCAAGATCGCCGACGACGAATTGACGAGACGGCGTGATGCCCTGTGATGTCCAGAGCCGCCAGTCGCGACTTCCGAGTGGTGCCTCGGCGGCGATGATGACTTTTCCCACGTGATCGCGGGGATAGTTTTCACTGCGTTGCGAGGCTGGCTTGAAGATCATCGGTCCTTCAAACCAAGTCGTGCTTGTCTCTTCGATTCGTTTTGACGCTTCGACACCGGGGCCATCCATCTTGAATCGGCAGCCGCCGTGAAGATAGTGAGCGCCAACACGAATCTGAACCGTCGTTCCGCGCTGGCCTCCGGCTGGAAAAATGTACTCCGCCGACGGAGGTTCGGCGAACGACGGGTTGGCCAAGCCAGCAATAATCAATAGACAAACGAACAAACGGGACATGTGGGTGCCTTAAAGTAGGTCGTAGATGACATGTCCGTCGCTGACGATTTTCACGGGACGTCCTTCCGGTGTCAGAAACTCGTCGTCAGGACGAATTTCCATCAAATGATGGATGGTTGCGGACAAGTCCTCTGGACCCTTCGGCTTTTCGTCTGGCCGTTCGGCTCGTTCGTCAGAACGTCCAATCACCTGGCCGCCCTGAACGCCGCCACCGGCGATCGCCACACTGAAACCTGGCCCCCAATGATCGCGCCCCGCGTTCTTATTGATTCGCGGTGTTCGCCCAAACTCGCCGGTCACGACGACAAGCGTGCGCTGCAGCAGACCCCGGTTCGAGAGATCTTCCAGAAAGGTCGACATGGCCATGTCCAGTTGCGGAAGCAGATCTCTTTTTAACGACAAGAAATTGTTGTCGTGCGTGTCCCAATCGACATGATTGATCGTAACGCAGCGCACACCCGATTCGACTAGCCGCCTGGCCATCAGGCACGATTGGCCCAACGACGTGCGGCCGTATCGGTCACGTAGAGTCGTTTTTTCCGATTGAATGTCGAATGCCTTTTTGACGGCTGGAGAGGACATCATCGAAAACGCCTTCTCACGAAAGACGCTCATCACTTTGGCGTCTCGATTGGCGCGGCCTTCTTCCTGCCGCGCAAATCGGTCTACCTTGCCGAGAAGAGCGACTCGCGATTCCAATCGGGACACATCAAGATCTAGAGGAGGGACGATGTCGCGGACGGAAAACCCCGGATCATTTGGGTCGGCGTTGACTGCAAATGGGGCTGCCAAGGGACCTAGATAGGCCGACCCACCACTGGGGTGCATGTCGGGCAAACAAACGTAAGGCGGCAT
The DNA here is from genome assembly GCA_012959465.1 of Planctomycetaceae bacterium. Lineage (GTDB taxonomy): Bacteria > Planctomycetota > Planctomycetia > Pirellulales > Pirellulaceae > UWMA-0346. The sequence continues at coordinate 8,659 of DUDC01000320.1, read as the reverse complement.
CGAATGACGAGGTCCCAACTTCCGTGCGATGATGGCCCCGTGCGCTGGTCGCTGGTTGTTCGGCGTCAATCCAGCATTGAAACCGGATGTGGGGTGGTAACCGGTCAGCATGTAATGGTCGGCCGGTCCGTGATCGGAGTTACGATGGCCAAAAGACCGGATGATGGCGAACTTGTCCATCTGCTGTGCAACTAACGGCAGGTGTTCTCCGATTTGAATGCCCGGGACATTGGTGGAGATGGGTCGAAATTCGCCGCGGAACTCGACTGGAGCCTGCGGCTTCAGGTCCCAGGTGTCAATCGTGCTCAGTCCACCCTTGAGGAAGACAACCACCAGCGACATCTCACTCGCCGTTTTGCCGGTGCCGGCCAACAATTGCGGCAAGCCCCAGGCAGTCCCGAAAAGGCCGGCCGAACCGATGCGAATGAAATCGCGCCGTCGTAGTCGATCACAATGGGTTTCTCGTACAAGTGCATTTGCCATGTCTGTTTCACCGAGTTGTGTTATCGGATCCGGGTGACACTATCTAATGATTGAAAAGAAATTCCAGTGAATTGAGCAGTGCCCAGGAAAGGTCGACTGCCGCCGCCGATCGGTCGGCCGATTGCCCCAAGTGCGTTGCTCCGACGTCCAGCTCTTCCGGCGATGGGAGCCGCCCGAAAAAGGTCAGGTAGAGTGCGGTTGTCAATTCACCGTTTTCCGAGTGTTGTTTGGTGAGCCTTAAGACGAGTCCTTGTGGGTGGCGTAGTTTGGCCTCAATCTCTGGCGAATTCAGCACATGGAGCACTTGGCCGACGCTTACTTGTCCAACTCGTTCGCACTCGCAACTGGTCTTTCGCTGGGGCCGTCCGAAGAGGCCAAGGAAATCGTGCTGAACTTCACTGTCCCACAACTGGATTGCACGGCTGCCATGAGGCACACCGCGAAACTTCTCCACCGCACCGGCAACCTGGTTGATCGCATCATATAGAACTTCCGCATCCATCCGTTTTAGCAGCCCGCGTGAGTAGTTCCCCTCGTCATCAAAATTCGACTTATTGGGTGTTGAGGAACGCTGGTATGTCTCCGAATTCGTGATGAACCGAATCAATGCGTGCATATCGTATTTCGATTGGACCAAGTGTTCGGCTAGCACGTCAAGTAATTGAGAGTTGCTTGGTGGATTCGTATCACGAAAATCGTCAACTGGTTCGACAAGGCCCCGACCGAGGAGTTTTGCCCACACTCGATTCACTGCGGCTCGAGCAAAGTATGGATTGTTCGGGTCGATCATCCAGTCGGCGAGCCCTCGTCGCGGATCACTAGCATCGGTCAGAGCCTCGGACGCTAACGGACGAGCGGCAATCGGCGCTCGCGTTCGCGGATGGGGAAGCGATGCCGTCTTGCCGACTGTTAGCAACGGCCCACGAGCCGTGGTCTTCGTCGAGACCCCTTGAAAGTAAGCGGCCATGCCGTAGTAGTCGGTTTGCGACCAACGGTCAAACGGATGGTGGTGGCACTCGGCGCAAGCGATGCGTACACCAAGGAACACCTGCGAGAGTGTACTGGCTCGTTCGCCGGGCGTTTTGACGACTTGGTAAAAATGCCCCGCTGGTTGGTAAGCTAGAAGTCCGGCCGCCGAGACAATCTCGTGCGCGAATTCATCAAAAGGACGGTTCTGAGCGAACTGCGTACGGATCCAACGGTAATAGGATTGGGCGTTCTTGTGTCCAAGCGATTGTCGATCAACTCGCAGCACATCCGCCCATCTCAATGACCACAAGTCTGCGTACTCTGGACGATTCAGAAGTTGATCGACGAGGCGTTGTCGTTTGTCGACCGCTTCACTGGTCAAGAACGACTCGGCTTCTACCGCCGTCGGTAGCGTACCGATCACATCTAGGTAGACACGTCGCATGAATTCTGCATCAGTCGCACGAGGTGAAGGCACGATGCGAAGCCTACGTAGTTGGCGATTGACTTGATGATCGATAGCGTTGCGAACTCGGTATTCTGCGTCGACCACCGAATAGACTTGTTGCGGAATGAGAGCCTTGAATGTTGCCACCTGACCCATGTACGAGGCCATCACGGCGACTTGGCCGGGATGCTCCCCGATCGTAATCAAACCCTCCGAATCAACGCTTGCCAAACCATCGTTATTGACTTGATAGGTGGCCGTCGAGGTGACATCTTCGGTGCTGCCGTCCGTGTAGACTGCTTTAACGCGAAGTTGTTGCTGCCATTTCATCTCCAGTGGACGGTCTTGCGGTTGCAGCTCGATCTGCGAAATCATCGGAGCATCATCATCACCGACCGGTGTTCCAGCCTGAATCCATTCGGAGAGTCGAGTGTACTCGCGGGATCCTGGAACAATTCGCACACCGCCCCCATGCGGCAAGCCCCCGCTGGCCTTCGTGATGAGCAAGCTGCTCAACGGGGCGGCCGTATTTGTCCGGCGACCGCGTCCCTCTTTCGTCAAGGCGTCGTGGTCCGCGGCTGGGTCGAAACCGAATACCGACAGTTTTAGTCCATTCTGGCCCTCGGCTTTTCCATGGCATCCCGAACTGTTGCAGCGGAACTTACTCAATAGAGGAATAATGTCTCGCTCAAAATGATAGTTGCGACGGACGCCTGCCGCTCGCACCACGACGGGTACTAGCTTGCGGTGCTCAGCGTACTCAACGGTCAGCGTTCCCTGGCCATTCGCCTGCGAACGTACCACCCCGTGACGGTCCACCGTAAACACGTTTGGATCGGACGAATGATAGATGGCCCGACCAGTTACATCCGAATAGCGGGGGCCCATCTCGATCGTCTGTTCAAGAAGATCGACCAACACGCCCGCGCCAGCATCATGGCCCAATAGCTCGATGCGGTTGGGAACAACACGCAGCTCTTCGCCGCCCACTCGTTCGGTCGATGTGCCGTTGACGATCACTAGACACAAAACGAACTTTCCAAAGTGCAGGGCGTTGGGCAAATAGTTCAACACTTTCGCTGTCACATTCGTGTCCTCAAACCAACATATCAATGTACGCTAATGTATTCGAATTGGCATCTCAAAGCAAAGTGAAGTTGACCGGAAAGCGGCGTACTTGACCACTGAAACGCCGCGAATTGCCCATCGTGCCGAAAACGTGGGTCGAGCCGACATGTCGTCGGAGCTTTCATTGAATCTCAGTGATCCGTTACATCGCCAGTACCGAAAAACAACCCCTGACGCTTGACAAATGACGAATGACAAATCGAACGCGGACATGCTACTCGCTCGCCATTGACAGACAATTTGAAGAGTTTTCGTCCTTTCGTCATCAGATTTCCTTACCAGCGGCGTGGCCTGCCGCAGAACTTTATCGGAACGCCTACACTCTGAAGCGGCCAGGAATTAGAATAATGCGGCGGAAAGAAGGAACGGAAGATCAGTCGACTGAAAAAAGGTGAGCATCGTATGTTTGTCATTGGTGAGTTCCGACCGAGGCACATCATTGTCCTTCTTGTTGGCATCGTGGCGTTTAACGCCATTTGCACTTTGCCGGCCTCTGCTGCCGACCCTTCGGTAAAACCGCTGAAGATCGCCAACGCATATGCCGATTCGCCTCAGGCGATGACCGCATACACAGAGCTTCTAGAACACACACCGGTCAAAATTGAAATGGTGCCGATTCAAGGCGGTACATATGCGATGGGGAGTTCCGTCAACGAGGCAGGTCACGTGGGCGACGAGGGACCACAACGGCAGATCAAGATCTCGCCGTTTTGGATGGCAAAATGCGAGATTACTTGGGACGCCTTCGATGTTTGGGGCGAGGAACTTGACATTCTCCGACGTCAGCTGCTCATGTTCGGCGGATCGCCGCGTGATGATGGGGCGGACGCCGTCACTCGACCTACCGATCCCTACACCGATATGAGCTTCAGTATGGGGAAACGCAAATACCCTGCGATCTGCATGACTCAGCACGCCGCACGTACCTACTGCAAGTGGTTAACGAAAAAAACGGGGAGGTACTATCGCCTCCCGACCGAGGCGGAGTGGGAATACGCATGTCGCGCGGGAACAACGACGGCTTACCACTTCGGTGAAGATGGCAGCCAACTTGGCGACTATGCCTGGTATGGCGAAAACAGCGACGGCCAATATAAGCCAGTCGGGCGGAAGAAGCCTAATCCGTGGGGCCTGCACGATATGCATGGCAACGTCTCCGAGTGGGTTCTCGATCAATACGTCGAAGATATCTATGCGAAGTTCAAGGGGAAGACCATCGACAATCCCGTCGTCATTCCCACAACGCTGTACCCACGAGTCGTTCGCGGTGGTGGTTGGGACGATGTGGCTGAGGATCTTCGCAGCGCGAAACGGATCGCCTCCGATGAGGGATGGAAGGAGCAAGACCCCCAACTCCCCCAGAGTATCTGGTATCATACAGACGCGCTGAGTGTTGGGTTTCGCGTGGTCCGGCCGTACGTCGAGCCAACGCAGAAAGAGAAGCAGGCGAAGTGGGAAAAGACCGCACCCATTCAGCTCGATCCCGTCAAATAAGACTTGAGGCAGAGCCAACACGACCGACACAACATTAGGAGAGAGTAAATGAGCGAGAATAAAATCAATCGGGCCAGTTCACGCCGTGATTTTTTAAAGACGACGGGTACCGTAGCTGCCGCGACAACATTGGTAGCGGCCACAGTTCCCAACGTGCACGCTCAGGCTTCTAGTACCGTGAAGATCGCTTTGGTCGGTTGCGGCGGTCGAGGTACGGGTGCCGCTAAAAATGCTCTGTCGGTGCCCAACGAATCGATTCAATTGATGGCCATGGCAGACGTGTTCGACGTGCGACTCAATGCCAGCTACGGTAGTTTGTCGGCCCAGATCAAGGACAAAGAGAAAGTCGCTGTACTGGACGAGCACAAGTACATTGGCTTCGACGCCTACAAGAAAGCAATGGACGTTCTATCACCGGGTGACATTGTCATTTTGACAACTCCGCCCGCTTTCCGATGGTTGCATTATACCTATGCCATCGAAAAAGGTTTGAACGTGTTCATGGAGAAGCCGGTGACGGTGGACGCCCCGACATCGCGTCGCATGTTGGAGCTCAATAAGAAAGCGACCGCCAAGAATCTGAAGGTCGCCGTTGGGCTCATGTGTCGCCATTGCAAAGCGCGTCAAGAGCTCTTTCAGCGGATTCAAGACGGCGAGATTGGCGAAGTCAACATGGTGCGGGCCTATCGCATGGCCGGTCGCACGGGCTCAGCTGACGTGAAACCAAAGCCCGACGGAATGAGCGAACTGATGTTTCAGATCCGGAACTTCCACGGTTTCTTGTGGTTGAGCGGTGGTGCTGTCAGCGACTTCTTAATTCACAATATCGACGAATCGTGTTGGATGAAGAACGCTTGGCCCGTCGATGTGAAGGGCACTGGCGGGCGACACTATCGGGGCGACAATGTCGATCAGAACTTCGACACGTATTCGATGGAGTACACGTTCAGCGACGGAACAAAACTGTTCGTCAACGGCCGAACGATGCCAGGGTGTCATTCGGAGTTCGCCAGCTACGCCCATGGCTCTAAAGGACTTGGTGTGATCTCGTCCGCGGCACACACGCCGGCGAAATGCCGAATCTACAAGGGTCACAATGAAGACTCGACAAACTTGCAGTGGTCCTATCCACAACCGGAACTCAACCCCTATCAGTTGGAATGGAATGATCTGATTCACGCGATACGACAGGACCTCCCGTACAATGAGGTCGAAAGAGGCGTGATGGCAAGCGCCGTCACTTCCATGGGCCGCATGGCCGCTCATACGGGCCAGAAGATCACTCTGGATGACTTCATGAAAGGCGAACATGAATTCGCCCCCAATCTTGCCGATTTGACCTTGGACGGTGAATCGCCGCTGAAGACGCTTCCCAACGGCAAGTATTCCGTGCCCCTGCCCGGCATTGTGAAGGATCAAGAGTACCTGTAATATTTGGGGTCGACACGCTGAGCCAGATTTTGGTGATCGGCTCATTCTGCCCCCTCTCTTGGTTGGGAATGCGGTTTACCGCAGGTAATTTCGTCGTAGCGGCGAAACTACAAACCAACTAACCTATTGCATTCACTTTGTTGTTAATTTTTCAGGAGCGTCCATTGTCAGTTGCAACTGGATTCAGCAAAGATGCGGACGAAACCAAGGACCAGGAATCGGTGACGTTGGAAAACGGCGGGTCATGGCCTTCCAAAGAACGGATTCTGGCTGCTATTCCGAAAGAGTGTTTTGAGCGCAGCCTTGCTACGTCGATGATGTACATGGCGATTTCGCTTTCCTTGACAATCAGTTGCGGCGTTGTCGGTTACTTGATTCCATTGAGTTGGGCTTGGATTCCGGCCTGGATAGCCTATGCGGCCGTGACTGGGACGGTGGCTATCGGATGTTGGGTGGTGGCCCACGAATGTGGCCACCGGGCGTTTTGTCGACAAAACTGGATTCAGGACACCGTCGGTTTTACGTTGCATTCGGCCCTGTTGGTCCCCTATTTCTCCTGGCAACGAAGCCACGCCTTGCACCACGCTAGAACAAATCACTTGAGTGATGGCGAGACGTTTGTGCCCTATCGAATGAATACGAAAAAAGGAGAAGCGAGCGCCAAATGGCAGAGCTTCATCGGAGACGAGGCGTTCGGTATCTTGAATATGATCGCGAGGTTGCTGTTTGGTTGGCCCGCCTATTTGTTGACCGGTGCCAGTGGTGGTCCCGCGCGAGGCGTGACAAATCACTTTTGGCCATTGCAGCCGTTTTCGGCAGCCCTATTTCCCGGGAAGTGGCGCGCCAAGGTCTGGATCTCGGATATCGGCGTGATCGCCGTTTTAACCGCTCTTGCTCTGTGGGCGTATTCGGCCGGGTCAATCGTCCCCGTGCTTGTCTTATACGTCGGGCCCTATCTGGTCGTGAACTTCTGGCTAGTGCTCTACACCTGGTTGCACCATACCGACGTTGACGTGCCCCACTTTGAAAATGATGAATGGTCGTGGGTGAAGGGCGCGTTCATGAGCATCGATCGACCCTACGGTCCTGTGTTCGACTTTCTCCACCATCGTATTGGCAGCACCCACGTTGCCCATCACATTGACGCCCGAGTCCCGCACTACCACGCTAAGCGGGCGACGGAAGCGTTGAAGGCCGCTTTTCCAGACCTCTACCAATACGACCCCACCCCGGTCCCCAAGGCACTGTGGCGCGTCGCGACCAAGTGTAACGTGGTCTCAAAAGCCGAAAACGGTTGGAAGTACGTCCTCGAGAAAAGTAGTGACGCATAAGCGCGGCAACGCTTATTAGAGAATCTCGCATTTGCGTTGCACGTTGTTGGCCAGTGGACTGGTTGGCTTTCAGCCAACCCTCAACACGAGCCCTCGGACAATCCGTGGGGTCTTTGGTGCGGTTTACCCATCACCCAAAAAAAGGACCTACGCCTTTGACGTAAGCCCTTAGTCTCTAAGAGGCGCCGATGAGATTCGAACTCATGATGGCGGATTTGCAATCCGCTGCCTTAGCCACTTGGCTACGGCGCCTGAAGTGAGCAAGGTTAGAGAAATCGATTGGCGCGGTCAAGGGGAATGGGAAGGCTGCGAAACCTCTTCGGGGTGAGTCGTGAAATGGGAATGATGGAGGGTTTGCCTAGACCAACAGATGACGCCTGTACAGTTTACCTACTCGAACCAGCACGCACTTGCGACGTACAGGTTGAAGAATCCGGCGTCGTCGTACGATTCCTAGAATCAGACACTCGTGTTGTTCGCGAAGTGATGATGGGCATCTCTTCCTGATAGGAAGGACAGAAAATATGGGTCTTCATTTACGGTTTCTCTCCTGGCGACGTCCTGTTGATATCCTCGAACACGTCGAGACGATTGCGAATTTGGCCGGTGCGGAAGTGCTGCGACGGGCGCAGGGCACCGGCAGCTCGATGACGGCCAACCAGCGATTGGGCTACGTTCAGGTCCGCGCCGACAAGGTCATTCGCCGACACGTGATGCGATTGGCGATCTTGCGGTCCTTGGACGCGAGGACGGAACAACGAGTGCTTGACGCCGCGCGAGAACAAGTCGTCCGCTCGGTTTGTACTCAACTCGAGTTATCGAAAACGGCAAGGTTACCAGTCGCCGCCTAGTCGAATGCGATAAACTGTCCACTCTCTGCTTGCACCAGCACGAGGTATTTCCACACCTCGGCCTCTTTTCTTCGGCGGTTTGTAACCCGCTGCGTCAGCCAGAGAGGATCCGCGATTTGCGTCATCCCTCGCCTACGATTCGGGCCACCTCGGCGGCAAAGTCGGGCCCCCATTCCGACTTTGGACCGACGATAACGCCAACGCCGTCACCGGCTCACGCCCCTATTCGGACCGTCAATTGCCCACTAAAATCCGGGGTTTGGACGCTGTCTACCGACCGAAGGTCCCAACCGGAAAAAAGCGATCGATGAGTGACTTGTGTGATTTTGGCCTGATCGGCCTGGCTGTGATGGGCGAGAATCTGGCATTGAACGTGGAGAGTCGTGGGTATCGCGTGGCCGTATTCAATCGAACGACCGAAAAAGTAGATGCGTTCATCGGCGGTCGAGCCGCTGGTAAACAGTTCGTTGGTTGTCATAGCGTCGCAGAGCTAGTCAAAAATCTGGCTCGACCACGCAAGGTAA
>DUDC01000319.1 GCA_012959465.1 Planctomycetaceae bacterium | reverse complement strand
CCATATTTCCCGTCCCGCCGATCCAGCTCCCGGCGAGTGTGCCAAAGGCTTTCCAGCTATCTTCGGCGAGGAATGAACGGACCACCAAGAAACCCAATGGGGCGCCAACGACCACTCCGATCGTGCCGAACAACATCACGCCGATTCCAGGCCCCATGACCCGCAGTGCCGTTTTCACGTCAAGTTGAATGAGGAGCAATACCAACATCATCGGAAGAACGAGCGAACTGATTTCGTCGTAGACCGGCGATTTCGAGACGATCAATCCGACGTTGGACAGTACGACCGGCACGACATAAATGAACACCAGTGGTGGAAGGAACTGAAACAATTTCCACTGAGTTGCTCGTTCCAAATAGAAGAAAAATGCGCATGTCGCGAAAAGTGCGAACAGAATGCCGATCGGGCTGCTGATGGGCTCTAAGAGCATGGTGAACGGCAAGCGACTTTTAATGTGAACGAACGAAACGCAACATCACGGTATCATCCAATTCCGCGTTTCCAGGCCCTACCAGAAACTGGATTTGTCGATTGAAGATCCAGGCGATTTCGAAGCCCGACACATCGGTCGCTTCAGTTCCCTCCAGGCCGATCGCAATTCGGAGATCCGAATACGTGAACAGGTCGTTGACCAGAGAAATATCTCGCCTTATCGCCCATTCACCGCCTCCGAGCTCGCCAGACACATAAAGCCGATGCGTCTGGTTCAGCGCCAAGTCGATTCGAGGACGAGGAAAAACCAATTGCAAACGAATTGCGTCAGTTGGGCGGAGTATTAGCCCGCCTACCGGCAGAATCCGAACGTCTTCCCGGTCAATATAGTCGACGCCAAAGACCAATTCGAGGTTCGAGGCCAGACGGAGGTAGCCGACAGCATGACTTGGAAAACGGATGCCGTCGCGGGCACTGCCCTCAAAGTCACTCGACGCCGAGACCATGGCAGAGATGTCGTATCCAAACGTCCCTATCCAATCACGATTTTGGTAGCCCAATAGGAAATCGTAGACGCGTGGTGGAACGTCGACATGAGCTGGACCTGCAAACAAGTGCCATTGGAAGCCGGTCGCAAAGCCATTGGCGATTCCACGGCGATGAAAAGCTGTTCCGAAAATAAAGGAGAACATCCCAAATTGGTCACCATCGCCCAGAATCCATTCGGTGGCGCTCGATTCGTGGCGGTAGCCACGAAATTCTTCGATCCCGCTGCCGATCGTCGCTTCCCAGATATCGACAACTGGTTGCACACCACCAGGTAACTGTTGATCCTCTACGGGAACGGTCGATTGGTTGATCGCGTAAGATGAAGATGAGTTGGCATCCTCGTGCTGCACGGCTGGATCGGTTGAGGGAGACGAGGGCAGGGCCTCGATACCAGGCCAACTACCTCCCTGGCCAGTCGCGACGGCCGCCATCACGATGACGACGGCATAACTCAAACACCTCATCGATTGGCCTCCGTTCCCGCCTACTGCAATGAAGATCGTAGGGGATAGGGATTGTCGCCGATATCGTCAAGTCGATTACGTGGAAAAGCAAACGACCCGGGGCAAATCCATTCACCCCAAGTCGGGTCGATGCTAGCCGGAGAGTCGATGGACGTCGATTCTCGCGACCGTTCACCTCCCGTCGATCCGTCGACAGGATTCGGAATTTGGAGCCATCAAAGGCTGTTTCAACGAGCTTCCGTGGCCGGGTAGCACGCTGCCGTTCCGAGCGGCGAACACGGACAGACGTATCAAAGTTCTCCGTGGAGACTTGTGTTTGTTGTCATGATCTCGGTGGCCAGGCCAACGCCTTCTCCGCGATCTCGTCAAATTTGGTTTGTTTTTCCGCTAAATACGCTTGCCACTGATCGGGATTCCAGATCTCCATATGGTCCCCGACGCCAACTAACATCACTTCACCAGACAACTTGGCCAACTCCATGAGCTCTGCTGGGATGCGGAGCCGTCCCTGTCGATCCATGTCGACCTGTATGGCTTGGGCATAAAAAAGACGACGAAACGCTCGGCCATCCTGCGAGGCCGGGGAACTGGCGTGTATTCTCTTCGCGAGCTGCTTGAATTCTTCTGGATCGTACAGGTCCAACGACCCGTCGGTACCCGGTGTCAGGTAGACCGTCAGGGGTGTTGATGTGGACGACAGATCGTCTGAGCCTGGCGTGGTGCTGCCTTTCCTCGGCTCGTTGATCGAGTGAAGCGGTGGAACGGCCTGATTCAATGTTTCCCGAATCACTTTCGGGAGTGAAATACGGCATTTCGAGTCCACTGATCGTAGGTAGGATCCGGTGAGCACAGTTGGGCGTCAGTGATTGGGACACGCTGCAAAATCCATCAAGGCAGCTTGGCAAGTTGACCGTTGGATGGTGGGCGGCGTCCGAATTGCCATTTTATCCCATTCCTCTCCACATCACTCCCAAGATACCCACTTCGCACTCGCCGTCAAACGTCATTTGGGACATTCTATTGCCGTCACCAGCACTTGCTTCGACCGAACGTCTTACCGATGCGGTACTTTCGTCCGACAAATTTTTTTTCAAAACACGGCACTGGGAATCTCAATTCTCCCGGTGTAGGTTTGGGGGCCGACTTCGCTTCGTTTGGGTGAACACAAGAACCCAGAATTCGTCTCATAAATGGTTGGTTTTCAATGACTTCGGGGACAATTCACACGCCCGTGTTGCCGGTCGAGGCGATTGAGGCGTTACAGATCACATCCGGGGCCACAATAGTCGACGGTACAGCCGGCGGTGGTGGGCACGTGCAGAGGATGTTAGCGCGAGTTGGGCCCTCGGGGAGGGTGATAGCCATCGATCGCGACCCTGACGCCGTAGAGCGGCTGAGAGCCCGGTTTTCCGATCCTCGCGTCCAGTTTTTTGAAAACAACTACGCGGATCTGCCGGAGTTGCTCGACGAAATAGGTCTCCGATCGGTCGATGGGATCTTGTTGGACCTGGGGCTGTCCAGCGATCAACTAGCCGACCGGCAGCGTGGTTTTAGCTTTGAAAGTGACGGGCCGTTGGACCTTCGGTTTGACCCCCGGCGAGGCGAGCCGGCCTACCGCCTGATCAATCGACTCAGTAGCGAACATCTGGCCGATTTGATCTACCAGTATGGCGAAGAACGACTTAGTCGGCGTATCGCGCGCGCGATTGTGGCGCGGCGGCAAGAAAAACCGATTGACACGGCGACAGAGCTGGCGGAGATCGTTCGTCGCGCCTATCCGCCCGCATCAAAGCGGGGAGAAAAGATCGCACCGGCAACTCGGACGTTTCAGGCTCTCAGAATTGCCGTCAATGACGAGCTTAAGGCCCTGGAAACCGCTCTCAGGCGGTTCCCAGAAATCATGGAGACCGATGGGAAGTTGGCGATCATTAGTTTTCATTCTCTGGAAGATCGACAGGTGAAGCAGGCATTTCGTGACGATGAACGATATGAGGCCTTGACTCGAAAACCAATTAGGCCTAATGAAGCAGAAATAATCGATAATCCACGCAGTCGGAGCGCCAAACTTAGGGTGGCGAGACGTTTGAGCTGAAACCGAGCTTGGGAATAGCATCAGCCTCAGGGAGGAGGCGAGGAATGGGTAAGGAGATGCAGGTTTCGCTGGGTGTTATCGGCGTACTGCTCATGCTGTTTCTGGCAATGGTCTTCCAGCGGTTATTCTGGGACCCCTCTCGAACTGACCAACTGCCGAGCGTCAACATTCCAAGCGATCAGTCGGACTCCCCCTCTCTGGGCGTTCATGTTCAACCGACGATTGTCGGCGATGACAGGCATACCGATTCGGTAGACAATCCCAGGCAACCGGCGGAAAATCCACGGAATCCCCGGAAAAGCCGTGACGATTCGGTTCAGCCGTCGAGTTCTCGCAACAACAACGACAGTTTTCGCCCGATTCGCATGCTGTCGCCCACATTCTTGAGCCGCAGGCGCTAGCCTCGGGTTTCTCAATCCCCACCGGCCCTGTGCCGGTGGATTGGGGTTTGGCAACTACCGGGTCAATTAACGCAGAACTTCTTTCAGTTGTTGGACAGATGGCGTGGGCGTTAAAGTCCGCTCGAATGTCCGGCATAGCTGGCGATTAAGCCGAGCCGCCCAGGTGGACCTTCCTTCCCTATCGCACACGCCAATGCGGCGTAAACGCTACTGGGTACAGTCTGAAATGGCCCGGAACAAGGCTTGTCGAGCATCAGCGTAAATGGACTCGTGAGACGAAGCTCGGGGACCGGCCACGTTGAGTGTCTCGATGACCGATTTCTGGTCTCGTAACCATTCCGTTATCCGCGCCGACACCTCATCGGGGTCCTCGTGGAGGTCGATCATCATCATCGGCTTGTCGTGCTTTTCCGCTAGCTGTCGAGTGAGTTTGGTGCCGCTAGATAGAGCACAGCGGTAGAGGATGAGCGTCGCATCACTGTCGATGATGTTGCGTTCGGTACGGACGGCGTAGTTGGCCGACTCGGTTTCCCGCAACCGATATAGGTTGCTAATTGGACCGTCCTCGGCGCGACGCCCGCGAGGACACCATCCGCCGTGCTGCAGCCCCAGCTCGATTGCTACATCGAGGGCGGCTCGGTCGACGCCCGTTTGACCACCAGAGACAATTTGAGTGAGCATCCAAACCCGCCCGTAAACCGACTTCTTGCCTGCGGCCGGCGATTCTACTCGCCTGGCGGATCGGACCGTTGAGAACGCAGATGTTCAAAACGTACCGCACGTGTGTCTTCTTCCCGACCAGTATCCTGCGTGAGCGGGCCATAGAGACTGGGACGGCGAGCGCGAATCCAACGTACGCCCGTGCATCGGTCTCTCAAAGTGGGATCCAGGTCGGCCAAAACAATCTTCTCTTCCGCAGCCCAGGTTTCGCTGAGGATTCGACCGTAGGGATCCAAGATCATGGCGTTTCCCGTTCGGACTTCATCATCGTCTGGACCCACACCGTTTGCGAAGATGAGAAAAAGACCGTTGTCATGGGCTCGAGCTGGTAACCATCGCATCAGCCAGGCTCGCCCCTTGTCTCCGCGAAACTCGGCCTCAATCTCCTCGGGATGAGTCAAGCGGCGGTCCCACACGTCCTGTGAAACCACGCCCATCGCGAATGGGCTCCCGGAATCACAACCGCCAGTCTGGTGTGGCGCCAATAAAATCTCCGCACCCTGCAGCGCACAGGCGCGCACGTTTTCAATGATGTTGTTGTCGTAGCAGATCAAAACTCCGCAACGGCCGAATGGCGTGTCAAAGACCGTGTACTGGTCACCACTCGACATGTGACTGCTGACAAAACAATGCAGCTTTCGGTGTGTGGCGCGGGAACCGTCCGGCATCACGACTGTGTACGAGTTGTATAGCTGGCTGTCAGCCAATTCTACGAACCCAGCACCCACCGTGACCTGGAGCTCTCGCGCAAGCGACGCCAGGCATTCCATGGTAGGACCAGAGTCGGCCTGTTCCGCCAACTCCAAAAGTCCACTGCGGTCAAGATTGCGAAGGTGCCAGTAGCCACTGACGCAGCACTCCGGAAAAACGACCAATTCGGCACCTTGCTCGACCGCTCGACGGGTGATTCGCCTGACCGCGTTCAAATTCTCTGGGACATTTCCGGGACGGTGTTGCATTTGAACGGCGGCGACGCGAACAGTTTTCATCGAAGCCTCCCGTCAACACGCCTACCCGATGGCGAATCGTCCGTTGCGGTCGTCGCCACGATCATGAAACAACTACTCATTCGTTGTCGAGCTATCGTCTCCCGTCTCAACGTCGGGTGGACCGAGATCCTCGATTTCGTCTTCTGAAATTGGGGCTTCGGTTGTTTTATCACCGCAACCGATCGTGACAAAGCCCATCAACCCAGCGAAAACGAGCGGTAAAAGGAGGTTGCGTTTTTTGGCCATGAAATGGTCTCCTTGATTCAGAAGTGTAGCAACAACAAACGGCGTCTAGCGAGGGTCTCGCGAGCCGCCGGAGTTTGCTGGACAAGTTCACCGTCGCTTATGCAGCTCGGCGTTCAAATTACGCATTCTTAAGGTAACAGTTTCGTGCTAGAAGTTGTATTCTTCGTTATTGGTGTCAAAATCGGCGTCAGTGAGGCCGACGTTGATCTTCAACCTGGTGTAGTTGTACTCTTCCAAAATGGGCGTTGCCGAATCCTTCTTGGTCGGGAAGTCATAGGCGATGTATCGCACGGGAAGGTTGAGTTCTTTGTCGATGAAGATCTGGGCAATATAGAACTCTAGTCCCGCTTCTTTAACCGGGTGTTTTACTTGCAAGACCGTGCAGGGGCGTTGGTTAAATTTAGCGTTGTAGTTGAAACTGACTTCACAATTGCCAGACTTCTTCTCCTTCTCGCCCCGTTCAATCAGCTTTTTGACCAAGTTCTCGATCCCGACGTCCGTGATGGGGTAACGTTGGCCTCGCATCGCGAGGGCACTGTTGGGATCAAGGTTTACCGTTGGAATCACGATGCTGTTTTCGTGAGCCGTCAGGCGACCCCGATTGGTTCCTTCCACGTACATCACTTCGCGGCCTTTGATCTTGGCCGGCTTGAGGAAGTACATGTAGACGCTAAACGGCTGCGTTACTTTTCCTCGTGATTCTTTATGATTGCGGACCTTGGTGAAAATGTACTCGAATTGGCCCAATTTGCCCTTGATTCGTTCACGCTTGATGAGCACGCAAGTGTAATCATTGACATTTCGTTGGATGTTCTCAAGGCTGGCGTTGGCCATCTGCAAGGCTTCGTCCAACGGATGCAGCGGAACATTCTTTTTCGTATCGGATTTTGCAGTCGAAACCCGATAAACGGGTTCCTTGAGATTCTTGCGAGGTTGTTGCTGCGCGATCCCAATATTGCAGAGCAAAGTACCGGCGATTCCGCAAAGTACCGTCCGACGTCCGATTAAGCTGGGACGTTTGTTCATGTTTTGTTTCCCTACTTTTGGAGAGGGCCGGCCTAATTCACCCAGCTCAATATTTCGCGGCGGCAAAGGGCGGGCAACCATCTCGTCATCCTTGATTGATGGGTCTCGAATCTGGCAACTAACTTCGGCCGTAATCCTTCGATAATATCGCCTGTCTACCGACTGGGAAATCACAATCTTGGGCCGAAGTGACGGAGGTTGCGTAAACTGCCTATTTTGCAACGCATTCGATTGGATTTAGGCGAAATCGGCCGGTCTCACGTCACCCTTACTAACAACCTACACGAATTTGGTAGTGTGGGGGAACCCTGTCGTGTCGCTTGCGCCAGAAAAAAACGAAGGTGGTTTCGGTCGTCAGAGCTTGGCGGTCAATGAGCATGTGGTTTGGGACGATCGAATTGTCGGTCGCACCGGTAGTTTTATTCCGTTTGCCTGCCTAAATTGTTTGATGTCTGGTTCGAAAAAAGCAAATTCCCCGTTGGTACGGTTCCTTTCATGGCGTCGCTTTTTGTCATTCGTGGCCGCGATCAAGGACGGCGATTCGAGCTCTCGCTGGACACCTATTTTATCGGACGGGATCATGACAGTGCGATTCAGATCCACGACTCGGAAGTGTCGCGTCGTCACGCAGAGTTGAGGCGAGAGAACGACCGCTACACATTATCTGATCTCCGCAGTTCGAATGGGTGCTTCATCAATGGTGTCCAGGTGGAGGATCAGTTGCTTCGCAGCGGCGATCGTCTTCAGGTCGGTAGCACATTGCTCATCTACACTGCACCGGTGCACGGCGACGTCACCGAATTCGGTCAGATCACGATTTCCGAAGCGCAAGGGTCGCCAACTGACGAACCATCCCAGATCGTCTCGTCGCAGGGCCCTGAAGTCTATCCATCATTGGACGGAGATAGTCCCTGGCTAGCGCGGGCGCGCAGCAATCTTCAGGTGATGTACAGTACGGCGTTGGCCGTGAGTCACACGCTGGATATTGATGAATTGTTGGTGCGAATCCTCGATTTGATTTTCGAATGGGTCGATGCGGACCGTGGTTGTGTGATGTTGTTGGACAGCAAATCGGGGAAGTTGATACCTAAGGCTCGCCGCGATCGACGCGCGAAGGCCGGGGCCGATACGCTGTCGATCAGCCGGACCATTCTGGACTACGTACTGCAGAACAACGAAGGTGTTGTGACTAGCAATGCCCGTGACGATCAACGTTGGGAAGCCGGCCGCAGTATCTTGACCAAAGGTGTTAGAGAAGCAATCTGCGTTCCAATGCAAGGTCGCTATGGAACGGTTGGAGCCATCTATGTCGATACCTACACGCCGCCTGGTCAGGTGATGGTGCAAGGCTCGCCGCAGAAGTTCAGCTCCGAGCACTTGAAACTCATGGTTGCGATCGGGCATCAGGCGGCTTTGGCGGTTGAAGACACGTCCTATTATTCTGCGTTGGTGCAGGCCGAACGAATGGCGGCGATGGGCAAAGCGATTGCCGGGCTATCACACGATATAAAGAACATTCTTCAGGGAATGCAGGGCGGCAGTTACCTCGTCAATGTCGGATTGGAAAACGACAATGCCGACGCCATTGAAAAGGGCTGGTCGATTGTGGAAAAAAACCAGGACCGCATCTCGAACCTGGTCATGGATATGCTCACTTTTAGCAAGGATCGTCGCCCTGACTTTGAGGAACACGATCTGAATCAATTGGTCGGTGACGTTTGCGAGCTGTTGCAAGCTCGCGCTGATGAGGCACAGACCGAGTTGCGCTTTCACCGAAACGAGGACCTGCCGCTCATCCTGTTCGACACGGACTTGATGCATCGAGCGATTCTCAATGTGGCTGCAAATGCGGTTGACGCTTGTCGAGAGGTTGATGACGCCGTCGTTTCTGTTTCCACTTCGCTTTGCGATGACTCGAAATCTGTGGTCGTGACGATCTCGGACAACGGTGAGGGTATTCCGCCGAGCGACCAGGAGAGGATTTTTCAGGTCTTTGAGTCCACAAAAGGAACTCGCGGAACGGGGCTCGGCCTTCCCGTCAGCCTCAAAATTTTAAAAGAACACGACGGTACGATTGATGTCGAAAGTAAACCGGGGCAGGGGAGTTGTTTTCGGCTTCAATTCCCAATACGCCCCACGTAGGTTCGAAATCGAGTTGCCGGCAACCCGCTCGTCTTGCCTAACTCATAGAGCGTGGCGAGATCCGTCAACGACAAGAAAAGCGAGAGCCCAAACGGGCCCTCGCTTTTCTTACATGGATGTATCGAAATGCAGCTTTTTCTAGGTTGCGCCTAGTTTCCAATCCATCGTGTAGCCGTCGCGATACTCGGGCTTCACAATATGTGCCACTTCTGGCGCGTTGGCAGCAACCAGATTTTTGGCGTCCCATTCGATTTTCTTGCCATCTGCCCAGACGGCCAGGTTGCCCAACAAAATCGTCTCGGTCAACGGACCTGCATAGTTCGGGAAGTTGGATAGCGAGGGTGTTCCACCTTCGATTGCCGCAACCCATTCCTTGAAATGCCCCGGAGAAACTGGGTATTCAACTTCGGGATCCTTGATCGACCTCAGTGGGGTGAATTCGCCATTGGAAATGACGCCCGACTTCGACGCATCGGAACCGTAATCGCCCGGTGAAAGGAAGGACCCCTTGTCACCAACGACCAATGCGCCCGTTTTGGGCACGCCATTGTGGAACAAGTCGGCGGACGGTTTGTTACCACCGTCATACCAGATCATCTTGACGGCCGGACGATCGCCGATGGCGGGGAATTCGAAGTTAATTTTCGAGGCGGCCGGGTAGGTCTCTTTGTTGTGGCCAGTTGTCTCGGCCACCACAGAGGTCGGGTCACGCAGATTCAACGCCATGAACGACATGTTCAAAGTGTGACAGGCCATGTCACCGAGAGCGCCAGTACCAAAATCCCACCAGCCACGCCACTTGAATGGTTGGTACGCCGGGTGATAAGGTCGCGCGGGCGCTGGCCCAAGGAATAGATCCCATTTGATATGGTCGGGAATCGAGTGTACGTCGGTGGGCCGATCCAAGCCCTGAGGCCATACCGGTCGATTGGTCCACACGTGAACTTCCGAAACCGTTCCAATCGCGCCCGCTTTGATGAGGGCGGCCGACCGGCGCAACGTTGAGTTCGCCGTACCCTGGTTGCCCATTTGCGTCGCTACGTTCGCTTTGGTCGCTAATTCGCCGAGTACGCGAGCTTCGTAGATCGACTTGGTGAGCGGTTTTTGCGTGAAAGTGGCCTTGCCCATGATCAACGAAAGAGAGGCCGCCGGAGCGTGTGTATGGTCTGGTGTGCTGACCGTCACCGCGTCAATCGACGAACCCATTTGCTCCATCATCTTGCGGTAGTCGTGGTACTTTTTAGCATTGGGATATTTCCCAGATGCGCTACCCAGTCGACGATCGTCGATGTCACAGATCGCGACGATGTTCCCGTTTTTCCCAGCCTCAGAAGAGTCGCTGGAGCCTTTGCCGCCGACACCAATGCAGGCGAAACTGATTTCGTCAATTGCTGCACGGCTGGGGCGTGGGCTGACACCGCCACCTGCCCAAAATCCGACACCGGCAGCCGCCGTTGTCTGTATGAATCGACGTCGATTCGTTCGTTGAGCCATCAAAAACTCCTCTTCTTGAATTGGGATATGTTCCTTGAAAATTAATCACTCTGGGAGCGGTTCCTGGTTTCCGCGTTTCTCCGCGGCATCACCAAGCTATCGCAGTTCTTGCTATTTTTCAAATCGGCATACCAAGAGATTTTCAGGGCGTGGGTCAGGTTGAGTCGTCGTGGACGGTTGACGGGAGGGAAACAGAGCCTAGTCTAGGGCCTATCTAGGCCTCAAACCCTGGAATGCCGCT
>DUDC01000318.1 GCA_012959465.1 Planctomycetaceae bacterium | reverse complement strand
CCAATACGGCGACGATTACTCCATGCCTGTCGTCGGCAACTTTGACCCGCCCGTGACGGGTGGCACGGGTTCCATTGTGGGACCGTTGAACTTCAACACAAGCAACCCTTATGATGTAAATGGCGACGGACGATTGAACGTCGGCGACCTCGTGGATCTTGTGGTTTACGTTCACCAGAATGGCACAGGACACTTACCGACCGGAAGAACGGAACCGTTATGGGTCGACGTCAACCAAGACGGTCACCTCCGGTTTAGCGACGTTGCCGCGCTAGTTCAGGCTGTACTTAATGAGTATCGAGGCGGTGCACCAGAACCGGAAATTGAACCTGACGACTCACGCGATGTAGCGTCATTCGACAATTTCTTTGCCGTTCTAGATGAAGAAGACGAGGACCTTCCGATTTACATAGACCTTAATTGACCGAAAACAGAGCATTGCCCTGACACCATAATGTCAGGGGATGCAACGGCCTCCAAGATGCACGATACTACTCCTATGGAATCCACGGGAGAAATATCGTGCATCTTTTCTTAATGCTACTTGCTACTACCGCTTTTACATCGCATCAAGGTCAGCGCATTGACGTGACCGTGTGGACGGGCGAACACGGCAATAATCCTGTGGACACCGCCACTTCACCGACAGTGCGACTCGATACTGCGAGGACCTTTGAGCTTAGGGTTCGATCGAGTCATTCCATGAATCGAACGGCGATAGTTTCGTGCAGCGATGATGGGCGATGTCGTACCGTCTGGCCAATTGACCAGTTTTCGGCAATGAACGCTGCCAAAATGCTCTGGTTCAACGCAGACGACCTAATGCCGCATCCAGATTGCAGTTCATTCACATTGGTGTTTCTCCGAATCCCGGAAAAGTCGGATCCGGTTGAATGGATAAATTCACAGATACTTACGCATACCGATAGTTATCTACCGAGGCCGTTTGCCAGTCGACGTTATTTCGGCAGACAAGTTCGACAGTTCTTTAAGTTCGATGTAGCGGGAACGATTAAGGTGTCGTCGCTTCCAATTGATCGATTGGCCAA
Organism: Planctomycetaceae bacterium; assembly: GCA_012959465.1. Lineage (GTDB taxonomy): Bacteria > Planctomycetota > Planctomycetia > Pirellulales > Pirellulaceae > UWMA-0346. The sequence goes on along the minus strand of DUDC01000318.1, from coordinate 9,787 downwards.
ATCACGCTTGGCCGCAAGACAGGCGACCCAGCTCCTTGTGCGGGCACATATCCAAGCGCAGTCGACCAATTTCGCGAGTTGCATTAAAAACACCACTCTCGCATGCCAGGAGATCCTGGGAGCATATCCAATCGAAATGTATCCCCACTCGCACCCCGTCGTTCCCAGTTTTCTCGTGCAAGCAGCCAACATGTGCATTCTGGCAGGCGATCTCGACGCCGGCGAACGAATCAATCAACAGGCACTTGATCAACTCCGTCTAGTCTTTGAGTTCCGGCCGTCATACGAGGGGCTCCTAATTAGAGCACGTCATCAACGGAACTTAGCAAGGCTGTACTATCACCGCGGGGATTACAGGCAAACACTTCGAGCATGCGATAGGTGTCGTAGTTTTCTTGGCGAGTTTCCACCCGACGTCTATTCCTCACGACTCCGAGACACGACAGGATTGATCTTCATGCTTCAGCTGTCAGCTCTAACACAAGCTAACTTCGATGCTGACTACACGGCACTTTGGGCCGCCGTGTACGAGCACGCGCAAGACGACATGCTTGACCCGCGATTGCGCGAGCGGTTGACGATCAGAACACTAGACCGCTGGGGATACTGGCTGTACAGTCGTGGAGAATTTTCCAAGGCATTAGAAAAAGCCCAGCATGCAAAGCTCGTTCTAGGTCGTTCAACGAAACAAACTCGAGAGGAGCTTGCATTGAGCCTTAGCTGCTCCATCTTAGCTGCTAAGTCTGACCGGCGTCTGGGAAAATACCGTGAATCAGTGCAGATGCTGGACGCAGCAATAATCGAAGCTCATAGACTGCAAACGCCGGATGCGTATCTGTTGTTGAGCATGTATACCGAAATCGCGCACGTTGCGATTGAAATGTCTAATCCAGCGATACTAAAACCTCACCTTCTTGGAGCGGGCCTCAGCCTACGATCGATACGACCTATCGGTGAACAACAGTGTTCTGATGTTATTTATGCAAGTGTAGCTATTGCCGATGCTGCAGCCTATTTGCAGTTAGACTTTGACGGTCCATCCACAATTCGACGAGCGATAGAAGTCGCCGCAGATCCAATTCTCCAATCGGCACCGGATCTGGTCGCAATGGCTTACTTTCATCTAGCACTTATCGAATTCCGCGAGGGACGAACGGCCCAGGCGGAAGCGGCGACGGTAATGTTGACTCGGACGACCAAGTCACCGTTCTTGTCAAAAAGGGCAATCGTCCGGAGTCTAACTCAAGCCATTTCCGACACTTCTAAAGGCCTTGCGATCATTAGGGATTGCATAAACCACCCAAAGTTCAAGTCGGAAGACACTCACGAACGGCTGCTCGTGTTTCGCACGGGACGGAAACTGGCCGCTATTTGCCAATCTGACCAGGAAGCCGTTGATTACGGGCAACAGGCGTACGACTTGTACATGGAGCATCTTAAGGATTTGGCATCGGAGACAAACTCGGCTGAGTTCCATCGTAAACGGCAAGCGGCCAGGATCATATTGAATGATCTGTTGGCCGATGGGATTGTGGCAAGAACGAATCCGGCCACGTTGGCGAAAGCCGTTCGTCGTTTTTACCAGACGGATTTTGCGGTGAGGGTAGCGGGGGAGGATCAACACCAACAGTTGATGCTGCGTCGGGCCGACCTGGAACTCGTTTGGCAAACCACATTGCTGCAATCGGTCCTGCCAAATATTGGCGTGAAACAGACCCAGGAGACGTTGAAGGAGATCGCCCAGTTAGAGCGAGGCACGCTGTTTATCCCCAGTGTTCCGCCCGGCGACCTGGCAACACCTGACCGTCCTGCCTGGCTGCTACACCGCATGCCACACGGTGACCTCGATTGGCTGCTGCTGTTTCATCCAACGGCGGATGGCGGCACGCGTCTGGCTGTGATCGACGCCGGCCCGTTCATGGAGAAGCTGCAGTCGTGGCGACGGAAGACCATCGACCATCAGGACGCCGATGAAGACTTGCAGTGGTTGTCCCGGCAGTTGCAATCGGTATTCGCCCAACTCCCCACTAAAATCTCTATTACCGGAGACCCGCTCGTCTATGAGATTCCCTGGGCCGCACTTTGGGTCGACGAACGAAGACTGATCGAGCGGGCGGCGATCGAAGTGGCCGAGCGACCGCAGGCAGGCGACCCGACAATTGAACTCACGCGATCGTCGTTGGCATGTTTGATTGGCGATGTCCATTTTCCCGACAATGCCACGCTCATGCGGCTGCCATTTTCTGGCAAGGAAGTCACTCAGGTTGCTAGGTATTTTGACAAACCGCAGCTGGGACTGAAAAGAGTGCCCAACCGATCATGGGTGCTCGAACAATTGACAACAGCTGATATTGCTCACTTCGCAACACATGGAATCGGTCGATCGACCGTTCGCAACCTCGGTCAGGGCGACTCACCGCTGTTGGCCAAGGCCCCATTCCTGGGGTCCGGACTCCTGATTGCCAGCGAATCGTCACAACAGGCCGACCTGTTGACCGCGGCTACCGTCAGCCAACTGCATTTGCCGCAACTGAAACTCGTCGTGCTGTCAGCATGCGAATCGGCTGTTGGGGCTGGGGACGAACCTGGGTTCGCGCTGCCCCGCGCCTTTCATTTGGCAGGCGCTCAAACGGTGGTCAGTACGCAGTGGCCCGTCGACGACCAGGCAACGTCCGTGCTGATGAAGCTCTTCTATGCCAACTTACTCGATGAAAAAATGCAACCCGCCGAGGCCGTGCGACAAGCCCAACTAACCGTCTATCACCATCCCCAACAGCTCAGTCGTTTGGCCCAGATGCGGGGACCCGACTTCAGCAAGGCCGCACAAAAATTGAGAAGGGTGAAAACGACCGACGGAAACGAGCCCCGCGCGTCACCACGACTTTGGGCCGGGTTCCTAGTGAGCCGTAGGCGCTAGCCTCGGGTGACTTGGTGCTGAAGGCTCGCACTCCCCACCGGCACAGGGCCGGTGGGGTAAATTCCACAAAAGTACGGCGAAAGTGACCTACAGCAGCCGAAACTGAATGGGCAGCCGCTCGATCTTTTCGATCGCTTCCCCGGCTCGCATGGCAGGTCGCCCCGTCCAGGCCCTCACCGCTTCCACGGCCGCCCGATCCAACACAAGGTAACCGCTCGATCGCAGGACAGTGACTCGATTCACCGAGCCGTCCCTGCCCACGTGGACCTCCAGCAGCACATCACCTTCAAGCCGTTGCCGGACGGCGATGGCCGGATACTCAGGCGGCGGGTTCAAAGAAAAGTCGGCCGGCAATGTCTCATTGCTGCCGAAGGGCGACGAGGTTGCAGTCAGCGGAATCGCAGTCGTTGGTCTCTTTGCCAACGGGGAAACGAAATCGACACTCGCCTTGCTTTCGATCGGGTCGACAATCGGTTTTCGCCGCGCCAGACCGCTCCCGTTCGCTCTTTGTGACGGGCCGGCAAAGGCGGCGGTCTTCGCCCCATTTAATTTATCTTGGGTTTCTGCAATCTTGGTTCGCGCTAGGTTCGTGTCGGTGGCCGAAAGAGTGATCTGCGGCGAAGCGGAGAGGGATGGGGAGATTTCCGGTGGTGAGATGGACTGCCACTGAACTTCGCTGACATTCTCAATCTCGGCCGGCGTCCATTCGATCTGAACCACTTGGTTTCGCCCGTCGAATTGAGCCCGATCCGCCGCTGCTGGCCAGGCGGCGTAGACGGCCGCTATGGCCGAGACGTGCAGGATTAGCGAACAGCCGACGGCAGCCTTCCACACTTCCACACGGGCAACCGAAGGCATCAAGAGTCGAACGAGGAACAAAAGTGCGGTCTCCAGAGGTCAAATCAACGAAAAACTGGTGCTAAATACGTCCTCCACCCATTATATCATCGACTCGGCTACTCGGCACCCATCACGATTTCGCCACACGACCGGAGCGGACGGACATGTTCGCCAAGTGTGCGGCAGCGGCCGACTTAACCCCTTCTTCCACTGGGCATGTGGGCCGCTTCCTAGTTCGAACACAATCGACCCAATTGGCCAGATGGAACAGTGCTCCGTCGACCTCCTCGAAAAAATCGGCTCCCCGCACACCCTTCTTGCCGTCGATTCTCTCTCGACTCTTGACATCACTGCCGCGTTCGGCGTGAACCTCGTATCTGCCTCGGTCGCAATACAACGTCGCCTTGGTACCCATGAACTCGATCATGGCGCGATTGCGATGATTGACAAAGGTGCCTTCAAAGTAGGCCTGAATTCCGTCTTTCGGATAATGCAACAAGGTCTGAACCGTGTCGGGTGTCTGCCACAAATCCGCCGCGGCGAAATGGTCGCCGATGCTGGCGGCACTGGCCGGCAAATGCATGTCCAACATCCAATGAGCCGTATCGATCCAATGGACCATCAGATCGGTAAAAATCCCCCCGCCAAAATCCCAGAACCACCGCCAGTTGCGGAATCTGTATTCGTCGAACGGTTGGTCTGGAGCGTTCCCCAAGAACTGTTTCCAGGGAATCGACTTGGGATCGATACCGTAGTCTGGCTTCACCCACCGCGCCGTGTTGCGATTCCATGTCAGGTGGATCTTACGAACCGTACCGATCTCGCCAGACTGCAGGATCTTCCGTGCCTCTTGCAGGTGCGGCATACTGCGCTGTTGTGTGCCCACCTGAACGATACACTTGTTCTTGTTCTGCGCCTCGATGACTCGCGGTCCCTCGCTCAGGTCGTGAGTCAGCGGTTTCTCGACGTAAGCGTCCTTGCCAGCGTTGCACGCGTCCACTGTCATCGGCACGTGCCAATGATCGGGTGAAGCGATCAAGACGGCGTCGATGTCGCCACGCTCGAGCAGCTTTCGATAATCGGTTTCAGTCGTGGCTTTCGCGTCGGCAAGTTTCTTGGCGGCGGCCAAATGCACGTCCCAAATATCACATACCGCGACGATCTTGACGTTGGGAACTTGAACCAAACGCGACATCAAACGGCGGCAACGACCACCTGTACCGATACATGCCACGTGCAGTGTGTCGTTAGCTTGATATCCCCGTGCAGACTCCGTCGTTGTGGTCAACAAACCGGCCCCGGTCGCCATGGCCGCGACACGCAGCCAGTCGCGTCGATTCGACTTTTGCTCGCTCATCATCGTTCTCGCTTTTGATCAAATTCACCTTACCACGGCGATGCCGCCGCTCGTTCCTCCGGCCAAATTACCTGTATTCCGGCATGGTAGCGTCCCCGGCCAACGGGGTCCAGCAACACCCGGTCTCGGCAGAACAGTCAAAACAGTCAAACTGTTCGGGCCACCGGATCGGAACAAAAGTCCTAACACGGATAATCCGAAGAAGTTAACAGGTACCGCTATGAAAAAAGTCTTGCGGTAACAGGGCACTCGGAAATGGCCGGAGTTCGCCTGTGCTCTCCGAACAGAGACAACGCGAAAAAGGTCGATACAATTTCGCTCAAGAAACTCCTTTCCATATCGCTGTGCGGCTTGTTCCTTCATGTTGGAACACTGGCCGCCCAAGACTTCGAGCCGGTGCGGTACACCATCCAGGACGACCAGCCGACGCTACCGCCCCTTGTAGTGCGACCATCCGGCGGAAATGCCGCGTCGAGTGTCGATCCGAGCGAGTTATTCCCAAGCCTGAGTGAACGTATTTTCGGTAGTCCAAGTGAGTTTGACGGCTCGGGAGGCATTTTTCGCAGTCGGACCAACATGATGGACATTCCAGCGGCCGCGGCCATTCGGACCCGCGACGAAATTGCTCAGCGTCAATCGGCCGACATGTTCCAGGCACTCGAGAACGAAACGGGGATCCTGATGCAACGGACCTCGGCGGGACAGGCATCGCCGTTCATCCGAGGCCTAACGGGGCAACAAGTACTGATCTTGGTCGATGGCGTTCGACTCAATAATTCGGTCTTTCGCCGAGGGCCCAACCAGTACTTCAACACAGTTGATCCCGGCATGCTCGATCACGTGGAAGTGTTGCGAGGGCAAGGCGCCGTCCTCTGGGGCTCGGATGCGATCGGTGGTGCCATCAATCTGGTCTCCCGCGGCGCCAATTCGCATTACGGCACGCATCACGGTGACTACGCGCATCGAGAGTTCACACAGTATTACAACACGTCAAATGCGTCTCCCTACAGCCGCCTGAATGTCGAGGGATGGGTAGGTTCGACGGGCTACTTCGCCGGCGCCAGTTACATGAACGCGCGGGACCTCGACACGGGATACGACAATTTCCCCCGCCAACCCGGTACGAATTATCAGCAGTTTGGCGGCGACATCAAGCTGAATTACATGATCGATGTCGACACGCTACTGACATTTTCTCTGCAGCATTTTGAATTGGAAGATGTGCCCCGCAGTGATCGCTTTCCCGGTTACCCTGGAGACCGAAATAACAGTAACACGGCAGGTGGCGCCCGTTTCTTTGATCCACAGCAACGAGATCTGGCCTATGTCCGTTTACAGGCGTTGTCGCCAAATCCCTACATCGACCTGCTGACGGTGACAGCCTCGTACCACCGCCAACGTGAAGTGCAAACGCGAGGCATGCCCACCAGCCGCTATCAAGAGACGGATGTCGAAACGATAGGAGTCAATTTGGTTGCCGCCAAGGAGCTGGACTATTTCGGAAAAGTAACGGCCGGCGCCGATTGGTACTACGACGATGTCGATTCGCCTTTTGGTGGCACGGCGAGCGGGCCGATCATTCCGGATGACGCCTACTATCAGAGAATTGGTATCTTCTTGAGCTGGGATGTGGCCCTCACCGACAGACTGGATGCAGTAGCCGGGGTCCGATTTGAACACGCAGCGACTGCCGGTACTCCGCTGATCGCAAACGCGCCAGTCGCCGTGGATGCCAACTTCCAAGATTGGATCGGCCAAATCGGACTGGTCTACGAATTACGGCCGTGCATGCATCTTGTCGGCTCGATATCCGAGGGCTTTCGCGCACCGAATCTTGACGATCTAATGGCCAACAACCCGAATGTGCTCCAGCAGGGCCAGAGTGTACCGAGTCTGAACTTGTCCCCCGAGAATTCGATCAACTACGAAATCGGAATCAAGACCGATACCAGCCAACTGCGCACCGAGATGTTCGTATTCTGGACCGAGCTCAACGACAACATGGTCTCCGTAACGGCGGCCCCAGACACATTCGCCACAGTCAACCAGAACTCGTTCCTACAGGGTGTCGAATTCTCTGGCGAGTTGCTCTTGGAGAACAACTGGAGTATCTACGGGAACTACTGGTACACGTTTGGCAAGAATCTGGTCACCGATCAACCGCTCAGCCGCATACCGCCGATGCAGGGGGTGTTTGGCTTCCGCTACCGTCAACCGCGGCGGCAACTCGATTTCTACACGTGGATGTCTGACCGCCAGGACCGACTCGACCCCGTCCGCGATCTTTCCGACGAACGCATCCCCATCGGCGGAACGCCGGGCTTCGCCACGCTTAATTTACGTGTTGCCCAGACTCTCGGACGCTGCGAACAACATCGGCTAAGTTTGAGTTTGGAGAACCTCACCGACCAACCGTACCTGGTGCACGGCTCGGGCGTCTATGGAACGGGGATAACCGCTCGGCTGGGATACTCTTGGTCGAATTAGGTCGGCCTTCTTGCACCCGACGGACGTCCGTGAAAGAATCTCCTAGACGCAAATCCCTCTCCATTGAATCCCCATGAGAATGAAATATGCCGGGCTGCCATAGTTGTGGCGAAACCGTTGACGACGATTCGCTCATTTGCCCACACTGCTTCGGAAACGTGGTGCCTCCGGCAAGTAAAACTCCGGAGGTGAAAACGCCGTCGCCGGAGGTGGAGACGGCCGTTGTCCTGAACGACGACGACGATATGTTGGACGACGAGATTACGCTTGCTCCGTTGGAAGTCGACGCTAGAGATCAATCGGACACTCGACCAGATGCGGCGATAGGCGTGTCCAAACCGAAACGTTTGAACAAGGAGGCGGAAAAAGAAGGCCGCTGTCCAAACTGCCAGGGCCTGCGCGGATCCTCAACGGATCTCTGTACCAAGTGTGGATATCATTTCGGTTTACAACGTGTCCTCACGAAAGAAGATGAACAAGACGAACAAGACATCGGACTGCGGCGGATCATTCGCCGGTCTCTAACCGACGACACGGACCTGTTGAGGGTCTCCATTTTGGCACATGTGGTGTTCGTCGTTATCGGTGGCATCTTTTATGTCCAGGCGCCAATTCTCCGTTGGTTTTTGGTGTTACTATTCTGCGGCTACGTCATCTACCGCGTCACGGATATTTTCGCCGGCAGGCGATACATGCGTGCACTCGAGCACTTCATTTGGGTGATGATACTGCGGTTGATTCGCCTCGTCGGCTGGCGCGATCCACGCCGTCCCAACAAACGACTTAACGTCTTGCACGCCACGAACTTTTCCGACGAAGAAATGAAGACCGCCGAACCGACCTTGTCCGAATTCGACGCCATCGATTTATCTGGATCGGCGATCAGCGACGCGGCCCTTCCCGCTCTGTTTGGCAAACCGAACCTCCGCTACATCGTGTTACTCGACACAAACCTTAGCGATGAAAGCGTCAATCACTTACAACGCAATCACAGGAACGCTTGGATTTGGCGGTGAATGGTGACAACATTGAACCGTCCGACGCAAGGGGATAAAACATGACTCCGTTCTTACCGTGGACCGAGGACGAGCAGGCGGAAGGTGAAGTGGCGCGGATCTATCAGGCTTGGAAGTCTGCCAATCCGGGCCGCGATCGGATGCCCGAAATCCTCAAATGCTTCAGCCAGAACCCGAGCTTCCTCAAGGGGATCATGGACATCTCCTATCCGCTTCATTTCTCGGCAGGCGCTCTGTCGTTGCGAATCAAGGAGATGATCGCAACGTATGTTTCGGCACTCAATCAATGCCCTTACTGAACTGGTAGCCACAGCTATTTCCTGCAGTTGCGGGGAGGGGAACAACAAGCGGTCGTTGCGCTGCGGCAAGGCGATTTGGTTGCGGCTCAACTACCGGCAAACGAGACGGCGCTACTGCAGTACGTGCGTCTGCTGACCGTCCATTCCTACAAGGCGTCGTCCGGGGATGTCACACAGCTCGAACGCCACGGTTGGTCGCGAGACCAGATCACCGAGTGCGTGTACGTCACCGCACTGTTTGCGCTCTTCAATCGAATTTCCGACGCGTTCGGACTTCAAGATCCCAACTACGACCAGGTCCCTGCCGACAGCCGTCCCACCAATCTGGCCGAGCGAATCGACACGGAGTTGCAGTGAGCTGACCTGGGGGCATTGGAAATACAAGCACGAAGCGCAAGCGAGTGAGTCTCGAGAGCGGCAAAGGACTCACTCGATTGCGCTTCGTGCTGGTATTGAAGAGATGATGGAACAATGCGTAATTGAGCCGAAGGCGCTAGCCTCGGGTTCTTGATCTCGTGATCATGAGACAAGACTTTCACAAAACACTAGCAGAGCCAGTGCCACACATTGGGTTTACTTTTGTTCCACTGTCAAAACGGTCCCTGCCGCGATGGGTCCCTCCACATTCTGCGGACTCCCGTCGGGCCAGCGAATCAGCAACTGGTCAACTTGTTCTGACTTCCCCAATCCGATCGTGATGTCGGCCGATACCTGGGACAAATAACTCCGCGTCCGAGACACCTGACGCTTAACAATGTTATCACCAACGCGCAACTCGATTGTGGCGCCGATGGCGTCGCGATTGCAGGACGTACCATTACCGCGGAGTCGAATCCTTAACCAATGGTGGCCCAAAGACTGGTCGTTGCGG
>DUDC01000317.1 GCA_012959465.1 Planctomycetaceae bacterium | reverse complement strand
GTTGTCAGTCGAGCAGTTCAGCAGTTCAGCTAAGTCCTTAACGTCATAAAGCTCTTTTTCAAAAGTGACTAAGTTCGCTTTAAGCTCTTCAATCTGTACTGATTGCTGATCAATCAGAAGACGGTGTTCTCTGACTTCTTTATGCAAGGGATCGAGCATTGCAGTGATCATCTTGTCTATACTGTGTAACATTCCAACCTTAACTTTTTATATCAATTCTTTAACCATTAACGCTTGACCAAACGTTCGTTCAAGCAACACTTCCTAAGAGGGCGAAAGCACGCTGTTCTCGCTAAAACACCCCCTTACCATACTTTCTATTATACTATACTTATCGTCATTATCAAGCTTAAACTTGATATAAAGTGACAAAACGGCTTGATTTTCGTCAAGTTGGCGTGTAAAATGACCGATTGACCAAACGTGTCAAACTTGATACAAGATATTGTGACAAAGTGGGAAAGCCTAGAAAAATAGGGAAGCGAGCAGCGTGGCCAAATCATTCTCAATCCAAGATCTTGAGACGTTTCATCAATTGAAATCACGGGAATCCCAGCTTCTTAGCTGGCAGGATTCCATTGCAGAAGAAATGGCCAAGCTGGAGCGTCAGCAAGCTCATCAAGAGCAAGAACTCAAAGAGCTTCGCCGTGAGATCAAAAAGAACTTCGCGGCGTTAGACGGCAATCCACAGCTCTTCCGCGAGTTTCGCAACGCTGCCGTTCATGGAATCAATCCAGAGAACGTGAAGAAGGGAATGAGTTTAGAGCAGAAGAAGCGATTGCTACCTTCAATCATTGCTGATTATGTGGCTCTCAATCCAGATAGCACGAACGTGCCTTTCACTTGGATTAAATCACACCTAGAAAGCAAGCATGGAATTTCTTGTAGGAGCATCTCTAACTTCTTTGTTGGTATTCTCGATGAGTATGAGCTTGAGGGTGGAAATCGCAATAGAAGCATAGTCACCGAGGATTAACTCAATGGAAGAATTCATCGACGATTACGTCGCGTTTGAGCTATTTGAAGAGTCTCAGTGCGAAGCTACGGACATTGCCTGCCCTGCTTGTGAGTCAACTCTTCTATATGATCGTGAGAGAGAGCTTTATCTCTGTCCTGAATGTCGTGGCGAGTTCATTGACGAAGGCGGCTGAGAACTGGACTTTTCGCCGGTTTGGATGTTAATTGGATGTTTTTTTTCTGCTGAGTTATCTTTGAACTCGTGCCAGAAACCGCGATACCCTTAATTTTTAAGGGTCAAAGCACACATGCGAGAGCGGTGGAATTGGCAGACACGCTAGATATAGAACGAAGCGTGCTATAATCGCGACACGGTAGGTCAAGAGTCGCGATCTGCGTCGCAAACCCTTGGCGGCCAATCCGTGTTAGTAGACCGAGTTTCCCCGTGGTTTCAGCCACATTGAAAGAGGACCGTACATGCCGCGCGCCTACCGACTCGGCCGACGCAACTTTATCGGAATCGGTCTTGCCGGTGGTTTGTCTATTTTCAACGCTCCGGCCAGATCTACGGCGAGGGAATCTCAGAGCGGAGCGAACAACCGCTCGGGCCGCGCAAAAAATGTATTGATCATCTTGGAGCAGGGTGGACTCTCCCACACCGACACCTGGGACCCCAAACCCGACGCACTCGCCGAACACAGCAGCGTATACCGTCCGATCTCGACCAACGTGCCGGGAATGCAATTCACGGAACTGTTGACGCACACCTCCAAGGTGGCCGATAAGTTGAGTGTGATTCGCTCGATGCACCACACGTCGGGCATCGCCAATGGTCATCCAAAGGGCACGCAGTACGCGCTTTCCGGCCATTTGCCAATCGGCCCTGTGGAAATGCCAGATATTGGCTCGGTCGTGGCACACCGCATCGGATCGAATTGCCGCTTCCTCGCTCCTTACATCATGGCACCTGGAAATCACGAACAAGCGAAGATGACCCGTGGCGGTTTCCTCCCGCCGGGATCTCAGGTGTTCAAGACGGGCGGACGCGATCTGTCGGAACCCGGCTGGAAAGTGCCGGGCCTCGGACTGAACAAAGCGATTGGCGAACAGAGATTTCTGAGTCGACTGGGTCTACTCGGTGATCTCGACATTGGCCTGCCAACCAACTCCAGCCAAAACGCTGAAGGATGGGAAAAGGCGATCGCCCAGGCGCATGAGAGCTTGTTGCATCCGAGCAGCAAGACGGCATTCGATCTCGAACGAGAGCCCGACAAATTGCGTGACACATACGGTCGCGGTCATCGCGGACAGTGCTATCTGCTGGGTCGCCGCTTGATCGAACAGGGTGTACGATTCGTGACCATCGACGTCCGCGAGCCGCTCACCACGAAAACGCCCGGCGGTACCAACCTCAACTGGGACCATCACGACTTCATCTACGCGACCGGTACTTGCAATCTTCCCGGCGCGGGAGGAGGCGGACGCGGCCGGTATGGAATCGGCACGTGGTGGATGATGGGAAGTGTCGATCAGGCATTCGCCGCGCTGATCGAAGACATGGACCAACGCGGCTTACTTGAGGATACACTCGTCTGCTTCGTCACCGAGTTTGGCCGCACACCAAAGATCAACAAAGCCCAAGGACGCGATCACTGGACGGGCGCCTACAGTATCGTGATGGCCGGCGCTGGCACACCGGGTGGCCAAGTGGTTGGGGCCTCGGATCGCCATGGCGGTTACGTCACCGATCGCGCCTACACGCCCGACGACTATGCGGCGACAATCTATCGCAAACTTGGCATGGACTTGAATGAGCCGCTGCGAACTGCCGACAACCGCCCCATCTTCCTGGCGGCCAATGGCGAACCAATTCGTGAAGTGTTTTGAAGTTGGCAATTGTCCGTCGGCGTCACGCACGCTCTACTCTTCACTGTCCGCCAGTCTTTCGTATTCTGCCAACAGTGGCCGATAGGCATAAGCATTCAAGACAGCGATGAGTCCGCGATCGCTTTGGTCGCGAGCGACATCCGATAGTGTGTTAATGCAGTTGTACATCTGCTCCAACGCGACTTCGAGTTGCTCGATCGCCATTTCGGTGTCGCCGGCCTTTTTGGCAAGGGCCGCTTCGCGTACGGCTTTGACTGCGGCGAGATACTCGAGTACGTACTCACCTCGTTTGGCATAATAGAAAAGGATCGGCTTGGCATCTCCGGCGATCGCACCATTCGCCCGATATAATTCGATCATGTATTGCGTGTACGACTCGTTGGCCTCTTCCCACCATTGTGGTATCGGACTGGCGATATAGTGTTTCATCAGCATTCCCTGGACTGGAAAAGCGAAGCCGAGGTCGTTCTTGTCGATCAAATTTGTCGCGTGTTCCAGATGCTGACGCGCCATCCACAAACGGTTTGAGGCGGACTCGTTTCCGGTCGCCGTTAGCCACAGTTCCTTGTGAGCTGCCTCCGCAGTCAAACGGACGTCCCACGACGCCCGTGACAGATGATAGATGTCCGGATCCAGTTCGGCAGGTATCCAGTAGCGGGTCGAGAAGCCCGACCAGTTGTTTGTCTTGAGATGGCTGACAAGCTGCTCGAGGCTGGCCGTTGCCGATTGAGGAAGGATGCCCACATTGTCATCAGCCAAGGTCAGAATCAACTGGCTCTCAACTTTTTTGGCTGGCACGATTTCGAGCATTTCCCGGTTCGCCAACACTCGTCGAGCCGTGTAGTCGACAAAGTGCAAGGTCCCGGCGTTTTCAGGGATTACGAATGGTAGCAAGCTGTAAAGTGCCGGATCGATGCCGGTGATGACGAGATTGACAGCGTGGCCATTGGGTGATTCCAGCAGGCTCTCGTCTTTGAGCAACTCTTTCAAGAACGCCAAGGCCACGATATTTCCTTTTACCGACTGGATACCCCGATCACCCGATGCGATAAGGGATCGGTCGCTGGCCGTTTGCAGAAGCTCCTCCAGCGACGGCGCATCTTTGGCTAGACCCGGTTTGAGAATGTTCCAGGCTGCATGGGCGTGTTGCCCCCACTCCGGAAACTCCGGAATGGTCAAGTAGATTGAATCCAGGTCCGGATACGTTTTGATATACGCGCGGATTTTGGTCGCGACAAGTTTTCGCAACGTCGCATCTCGCGGTCCCTGTTCCGCCGTTGGAATAATAGTCAACGAATTCAGGCCTCGCCCGACCCTCGACTCCGGAAGAACTCTCTGAAACTCACGTGGAAACTCCAAGGGCGAAATGCCGATTCCAACACTCATTCCCAGTTCTTTGGCGGTCGCAATAATTCCCTGCACATATGATTTTCCGGCAGCGCTCATCTCAGTGGGCGTCGTACAACCAGAGAAATGAGGGTTCTCAAATCGTGTTTGACCACGGAACACTTTCTTGCCTACGGTCTCGCCATCGACCGGATACTGTTCGCCATACCACAACATGGCCGTTTGCTTTTTCACGCCAGCGAATTCGTAATCGACAAATGGCTGCCAGGGATAGACTTGCAGCAGCAGTCGGTTGAACTTCAATTTTGCCAGTTGTTTCAAAACTCGTCGGTGTTCTTCAATACTCCACGATTCAGGGCCCACCGCGAAGTCGTTGATCGTGCGCCACGTGCGAGTACGAAGTTGTGGTTCGGACATGTGGTCGAAATCGGCCAAGGAAAGTGATTTCGGCGTGTTGGGGTACATGTCACCTCGAAGCAAGTAGCGTGCGCCGAGATGATGACCAAACTCGTAAACGGCCCATAGAGTGGCGGTCGGACTGCCGCCGCCAATGATCAGCTGTTGGCCTCGCGAAGACTCATGACTCTTTAGCACAAGACCTTGGTCGGACAACACCGGCCAGCCGCTGCCGATCGCACGCTTGATCTCTGGATTTGTGGCTGGACTGCCGATCATGATAATATACGCTGCACGGTTCGGCATTTTCGTCGCTACCACCCCCTCAACGTCCGCGAACAGCCGCGGCAACATCGCCGCCAACTCGTCGGCCGCGTACTGTTCGATCTTGGGTGCATTGGCCCCAATGACAACGTGTACACGTTGGGCGGCAGCCGAATAAGACGCCCAGCTGCAGAATGCGATACCGAAAAGGCAGAGGCGAGAGACGTGTTGGCGCGAACGTGTCATGTTGATGTCCAGTTGACGAAAATGCGTTGAATGACTTTGAGTGGACGGGAAACTGCCAATCAATCCGTTGCGGCTCCAAAGCAGAACAACTTATTCACAGTACGGACGTAAAGTAAATTGTTCGCGATCGCTGGAGAGGCAACGATACTGTCGCCAATGTCGTTTTTGGCGACGATGTCGACCTCATTTGCTGACCGGAGCACAACGATACTCCCATTTTCGCCGGGAACGTAGATGTACCCGCCGGCGGCAACCGGCGAAGCGAAGTAGTTCCCGTAGTTGCGAATTCGCTTCTTTTCCCAAACCACTTTTCCGGTCTTTAGGTCGAAGGCCGCGGAGATTCCACCTTTCTTGACAACAAACAACCGGCCATCGTAAGCCAACGGTGATGCGATATTGGACGCCGCACGGTGGCTTAGATTCCAAACCAAATGCGTCTTGGTCACATTGCCCTCACCCCCGCCGCGAACGGATTGGATGATATTTCCTCCGCCGGTCATATTCGTGGGTGATTGAAACGCGAGATCAATTTCGTTGTCGACCAGGAATCCATCCTTGTTCAAGTCTCCTTTTTCGAACTTCTGATGAAATGCTTCTTCCAATTCGGATTTGGCGAGCTTGCCATCCTGGTTCGTGTCGCGCCATTGGAGCAGGGCGTATTTGAGCACTCGGTCGGTGTCGCCATAACTTTGCACCGTTATGAAGATACGATCTCCGGAAACAACTGGAGTGGTCATGATGGTCCGCAAAAGTGAATTACACGACCATCTCTCCTGGCCCGTGCCTGGATCGTATCCTATCAATTTGCCACTTCCAGCGACGACGATGTCCGTCCGCCCATTCACGGTACAGAGCACAGGTACGGCATAACCTCCGAGCATCTCCGGTCGCTCCGAGTGCCATCGGACATCGCCACTCTTTTGGTCGAGGGCAACTAAGTACGGAGCGAGGTCATCATCTAAATTGAAAATGACCATATCTTGGTAGAGGATCGGCGAGTTTGCCGCACCCCAACCCATCAGATAAAAAGGTGCCGGTAGCTTATGTTGCCAAAGAAGTTCACCAGTCTTAGCGTTCAACGCCAACATGCCGAGCGTACTGAAATGAACGAACACTCGTTCACTATTTGCTGCGGGCGTTGACGATGCATGTTGATTCGGCGGTGTGATCTCCGGCAGTTTGCTGCCCGCATCAAATTCTCGCCGCCAAAGCCGCTTACCATTCTTGGCGTCGAGCGCCATCACGATAAACTTGTTGTCCTTTGTCAACATGGTCGTTACGCAGCGACCGGACGCTACGATCGGACAGGCCACTCCCTTGCCCAACTCGACCGACCAACGGACATTGTCGGTGGCTGAAAACTCAACCGGCGGATTGTCACTCTCCGTCGACACACCCGACGCGTTGGGGCCACGGAATTGTCCCCAGTCCTCCCCGCGAGCCGTTGAGTTCAATGATAGAAGAATGATCGAAGTGAGCGTGAAAAACCAAGCGGGGACGACGCGAATGCGTAGCATGAGTCCTCTCCAAGAATCGAGACAAACAACCAGGCCTTGAACCAGACTATCGAGATTTCTTGCCGATGCAAGCGAAAATCTGTGGCGCACGGTGCCGCGGATGATTTACTTTCAACATCCTCAATCCGACTGCCGTCGGGCGAATTTCAGGCCTGTTTTCGTGAAACGGCGATGCGGCGGCGTTGCACATCGACATCCAGTACCTTGACGCGGACCACGTCGCCGACCGAGACGACATCGCTGGGAGTCTTGATGTACTCGTTGGCAAGTTCTGAGATGTGGATCAAGCCATCCTGATGCACGCCTAGGTCCACGAATGCACCGAAATTTGTGACGTTACTTATGATCCCTTCCAGAATCATCCCCTTCTTCAAATCGGCCAACTCGTTGATGCCTTCTGCAAATTGAGCCACCTTGAACTCACTGCGAGGATCACGTCCCGGCTTTGCCAATTCAGCAACAATGTCCTCAACTGTCGGCAAGCCGCAACGTTGGTCGACGAAATCCGCAGCGTTCAGTTTGGCAGCCAACGTCCCATTGCCGACCAGTTGCCCGGTGGCGACGCCCAACTTGGTTGCCATCTTCTTCACCACTTGGTAGCTCTCTGGGTGAACAGCGGAGTTATCCAATGGCTGACGTCCGTCTCGAATTCGCAAGAATCCGGCCGCCTGTTCGAACACTTTGCGGCCCAGCTTGGGCACGTCCAAGAGTCTCTGCCGGCTGTCAAACGGTCCGTGCGAGTCTCGATGCTCCACAATCCGCTCGGCCAGCTTCTGGCCGATGCCGGCTACGTGCGACAGCAATGAACTGCTGGCCATGTTCACGTCGACGCCAACCGAGTTGACGCACGACTGAACTTCCCGCTCAAGACCGTGGCGGAGCCGTGTTTGGTTTACGTCATGTTGATACTGGCCAACTCCGATGGATTTCGGATCGATCTTGACCAGTTCACCCAACGGGTCCTGGAGCCGGTGCGCGATGCTGATCGCACCCCGCACCGTGACGTCCAAGTCGGGATATTCGCCGGCAGCTAACTCACTGGCGGAATAGATCGACGCGCCGGACTCACTAACGATCATCTTCGTCGGCGTTGAACCCTCACTCTCACTCGAATATTCCTTTAGCAATTCCCTGACGAACGCGTCCGTTTCGCGAGACGCGGTACCGTTTCCAATGGCGATCAGCTGGACGTTATGGCGAGCAATCAGATCTTTCAGCGTGGCGGTTGCCGCGGCGACATCGTTGCGAGGTGGCGTGGGGAAAATGGTGCGGCTTTCCAAGAACTTGCCGGTGCCGTCAACGACGGCGACCTTGCAGCCGGTTCGAAAGCCCGGATCGATCCCCATCGTGACTCGCGGGCCCGCCGGCGGTGCCAACAACAACTCGCGGAGATTCTGGGCGAAGACTCGTATCGCTTCCTCGTCTGCACGCTCCTTGAGCCCTTGCAAGGTAGCCGATTCGGCGGCCGGCAGCAGTAAGCGCTGATAGCAATCCTCGACCGTTTCCAGTAAGTCTCGATGAAACTCGAACAGGCGGTTGGTCGCCAAACGCGTCTTGAGTTTTCGGAGTACATATTCGTCGTCCAACGCCACGCTAACACGCAACAGACCGTCTGCCTCACCACGTTTCATTGCCAACAAACGGTGCGACGGAATCCTCTTCACTGGCTCCTGATGGTCAAAGTACATTTCGAACTTGATGGCTTCTTCCTTCTTGCCTCGCTTGACTTGCGATCGGACTCGCCCAAATCCGTTCGCCTGGTCGCACAGCCAGCGTCGTGTCTCGACATCTTCCGACCAATGCTCCGCCACAATGTCACAGGCACCCTGGAGGGCGGCCGGTTCGTCCGGCACATCGTTTCCTGGCTTGACGAATCGTCTCAAGACGTCGGACCGCGACTGCCCCAGCGGACGCTGAGCTAACAGCAAATCCGCCAACGGCTGCAAACCGCGTTCGCGAGCCGTGGCCGCTCGCGTCCGCCGCTTGGGTTTGAAGGGCAGGTAGATGTCCTCCAATAGTTGCTTGTCCTGACACTGCTCGATCTCGGTTCGCAAGGCAGCGTCCAGTAACCCTTGCTGTTCAATTGTTCGCAGAATAGTGGCTTTGCGGCGGGCCAGCTCTTGCGCTTTCGCCAACGCATCTTCGATCGCCCGCAGCGCCGTCTCGTCCAAACCACCGGTGGCCTCTTTACGATATCGAGCGATGAACGGCAATGTGTTACCGTTCTGCAACAATTCAATCGCTGTCTTTACCTGCGCCTCGGCAACCCCAGTCGCAGTAGCAATTGCCCTCGCGACTTGCTCCAAATCGAAACAATTGAACGTCGAACTTCCCATGACCGCGAATTCCCTGACAGCTCTCGTACCCGTATTGAAGTGACTCTACGGTTAATGTAACCGTTCAGAGCCGATCGCGGTGCAGGGGGTGGGCTATTCAAATATCTGGCACTGGCTCTGCCGGTTTATTGAGACAAGTCGTTGCCCCATCGTTGCAAGGCAATGCGGATTTGAGCTGCGGGCGCTAGCCTCGGGTTTTTGCAAAATCACGCGATGCTAACCACACTCGCCTCTGAGAAGCTAATTCTGCAGAGCAGGCAACAAACGAATATGATATCGATCTACAATGTGGTTCTATCTGTCCGAGTTCTCTCCCATTGCCGACGTAGAAAAAATGAAGTTATCCTCGGTCGCGATTATCGTGACGGCTGTTCAGTTCGCTGGCGGGCATCAACACACCGCAGTCCACAACCTCATGGTAGTTCTCGTACATGCTGACACGAAGTCGCCGGAAGGCGGCGGAACCGTGACGAACTCAGTGAGCATGAAATTGAAGCGGATAAAATCGGGTAGCTTTCCGATGGGCAGTCCCGTGAGAGAATCGAGGTCGGCCGCATATCCGGAACACAGAGTGCGAATTGGCAACGACTTCTATATCGGTGTGACGGAAGTGACTCAGGGCCAATGGTACGCGGTCATGGGCACCCGCCCTTGGAGCACGCGACAGTTCGTTGAGGAAGGAAGAGATTACCCGGCAACGTGGGTCAGTTGGAATGACGCTGTGTCGTTTTGTAAACGTCTTAGCAAGAAAGAGGGCGTGACTTATCGCTTGCCGACCGAGGCCGAGTGGGAGTACGCCTGTCGCGGAGGCACGACGACCATGTACGGATTCGGAGACGATGAATCGACATTGCCGGACTACGCGTGGTTCGCCGACAACGCGTACAACATCAACGAGAGGTACGCGCACTCGGTGGCCACGAAGAAACCGAACACCTGGGGGCTTTACGACATGCACGGAAACGTCTACGAGTGGTGCCAAGACCGGTTTGCTGAATACGAGAGTGCGCCTGCGGTCGATCCGACGGGTCCCCAGGGTGGCTCTTACCGAGTCTTTCGTGGCGGCCACTGGAACAGCACGGCTGGACAGTGTCAGTCATCGAATCGCAGTCGTAGTTTGCCAACCTACCGAGTTATCAACTTAGGTTTTCGCGTGGTTCGAGTTCTCCCGAATCAACTCGCCCCGCTCTCAAGCGACAAAATAAACCGAAATCGATAGCCGCTCGTTCGGGTCGGCCTGCTGGGCCCAAATTGGCGTCCATTTGCCGGCTCGCCTCGTGCACATTATCCTAGGACACTCATGCCTGCCGCGGCGTCCGCAATGCGGCGTTTTTCCCGTCTGCCATCCCCACGACTTTTTCACCTAGATTTCCGGATATCCCATGCGTCGCTCGATTTCGATCTGCATTCTTACTTTCTTCTCACCCATCCTAGTTTTCGCAGCAGAAGTTCAGTCAGGGTTGATCGGCGAGTTTTCTGACGGTTCAACGACCGTTCGAGAAATCGTGCCGACGGCGAATTTTACTTTGAGTGAAAACGAATCGATTTCTACACAAATTGACCCAATGTTCTCCGCAACTTGGACAGGGTTACTTCGTTTGAATCGAGGGGGGGAGTACTCGATCTACGGAGCGTCGGACCTGCGGATTGATGGCGAGAGAATTCGTATGGGCGATCCAATCGCGTTGTCGGCGGGCGATCACCGAGTTGTGATCAAAACAACGAGGACGGAACTAAACGCAAGACAACAACTGAGGTGGAAGAGTAGCTTCTTCTCGGAAGAACCGATTCCCAGCGCCGCCTTCGGTCATCAAACTCCGCCGGACGATCAACTGAATGCGCAGCTACGGATCACACACGGCCGATTCCTTTTTGCTGAATACGGATGCGGCAATTGCCACGAGTCGGGAGCTTGGAATCTATCGGTTCGACGTGGACCGGATCTTTCTGACATCGGCGCCCGCGCCAACTCGAATTGGGTCGCGAA
>DUDC01000316.1:35096-59616 GCA_012959465.1 Planctomycetaceae bacterium | reverse complement strand
ATGTTATGCACAGAGTTTGCCGGAGGAGACACATGTCGATAAACGCAATGGTCGGCCGATTTCAGAAATTTACCAGCGCGGCCCTTCTTGTGGCGTTATCTACGTTCCTTTTCCACTCTAGCGCCGATGCGCAAGAGCTGGCCGACGCTGTGTTGACCGGCAAAGCGACGCCTTCCAGTAGCGGCGATTCGAAAGCGGTACGCACATCCGATGCGTCGACGGACGACGGTCTCCGAAACGCGAAGGCACTCACCGAAATATTGACGATTGCCCGCCAGTGTGTGAAGCGAATCGACGAGCAAATCGTCGACTACAGCTGCGTGTTGATCAAACGCGAAAGAGTGAATGGTCAGCTTGGCGGCTATCAGTACATGACAGCTAAGGTACGTCACCA
The DNA here is from genome assembly GCA_012959465.1 of Planctomycetaceae bacterium. Lineage (GTDB taxonomy): Bacteria > Planctomycetota > Planctomycetia > Pirellulales > Pirellulaceae > UWMA-0346. The sequence goes on along the minus strand of DUDC01000316.1, from coordinate 59,222 downwards.
CAAGGACGACAAGACAAAGTCGATTCCGTTTAGTCTCTATCTGCGTTTTCATCAACCTGATGAATTTCGTGACCGGGAAGTGCTCTATGTTGACGGATTCAATGCGGGGAAGATCATCGCCAAGAAGGGGGGAGACCGATTCGCCTACCTGACGAGCGAGTTTGCTCCCGAGAGCGAGATCGCCATGCGTGGAAACCGATATCCGATCACCGAGTTTGGCGTGCAGAACTTGGCACATCGGCTTCTCGAGATAGCCGAGAACGAGAGTTTCCTCAGCGGCTGCGACTTGGAATTGCGTCGCCAAGCGAAGGTGGATGGTCGGGTTTGTGTCGCGATCGTGGTAACGAAGCGGGAGCGAACAGCGGACGACCCATTCTCTTTGGCTCGAGTTTTTATCGATAAGGAGCTGATGATACCGATTCATTTTGAGTCGTTTGGCTGGCTCACGTCCAGCGGCAAGCCTCGGTTATTAGAGCAGTACACGTATCGAAATCTGAAGTTGAACGTTGGCTTTAGTGATGCGGATTTTGACCGAAACAACTCGACGTATGGCTTTCGCAAAACTCGCTGATGACAGGCGTGGACGCCAGTCAGCGGTAATCGAATGTCCTGTGCATAGCGACATTGCCGGCCACATGCTCTTTTCACCAACTTTAGATGTTTGGCCGCCCACCTAATGGTTGCATATGTCGGATCCGCCGTTCACAATGCCGCATTGGCCCTTCGGTTGTAGCCCAATCGACGGGCTCGATTTTTCCGCGTACCGTATATTCCCTTCGAATCTGGATCTGACCCCGAATGGCGGTTCCCGCAACATCTGGCGCCTTTTTGCAACTGGTCGAAAAGAGCGGTTTGCTTACGCCCGAGTTGACCGTGTCGGTGTCGAAGAATCTAAACCGCGAAGAGGATTCGGCGAAACTGGCGGCGAGGGCTTTTGTCACGGCCAAATTGCTTACCGTTTTTCAGGCAAAGCAACTTCTGAAGGGACGATGGCGGGGCCTTTGTATCGACAACTATAGGCTGTTGTATCCGGTCGGCGCCGGTGGAATGGGCTACGTTTATGCGGCCCAGGAAGAGGGTTCCGACTGGCACGTCGCGTTGAAAGTTCTCGCCGACAGATTTCGCCGAGACGCGGCCATGTTGACACGTATTCAACTAGAGGCCGAGGCCGGCATGCGGCTCAAGCATCCGAACATCCTTCGCACCTGGTCGACCAATCGATTCGATGGTGGCCAGGGTGAGTTTCATTACATGGTGATGGAATTGGTCAAAGGGATCAGTGTTCAGGAAATGGTCTGTCTCCAAAAGCCGATTCCAGTTTGGCGGGCTTGCGATGTCGTTCGCCAGGCAGCGATGGGCCTGCAACATGCGCACGACAAGGGCTTGGTTCATCGCGATGTCAAGCCAGAGAACTTGCTCGTCCGCACTGATGGTAGCGTGAAAATCCTCGACTTCGGTCTGGCGATGATTGACGAACACGATGAAGAATTCTCGATGGCAATGATCATGGGCCAGGACCGTCTTGGTACGGCTGACTACGTGGCGCCAGAGCAGTCAATCAACAGTTATCGAATTGATCACCGGGCCGACATCTACAGTTTGGGTTGCACGCTGTACTATTCACTCGTCGGACAACCACCGTTTCCGTATGAATCGGTCTCCGTCAAGATCCGTTGCCATCGCCAAAAGCGTCCGAAGGCGGTTACGGATTTTCGTGACGACGTACCCGATTCGGTGCTCCAGATTCTGGAGAAAATGATGGCCAAACGACCCGAGCGACGATTCTCGGAAGTGGAGCAGATCGCCGTGTTGCTGGAAAGCGAATCGAGAAAAGAGCCGGTGGAGTTTAGTTTCGAACGAATACTGCGTGCGCGAGGTCGCCTGGCGAAACGTCGAGAGTTGGAGAGACTGCAACGTCAACGAAAGGATGCGGAATCGACCCAGGCCCATGCCAATACCATCGTTGCGCAAGACAATGGTGCAACGATCGCATCGACCGACTCGAACCCCGCCAAGGCTGTGGAGCGAAAGGGTTCGGTTGACTCGTAGCCTCGACCGGCTGAGTCCTGAGTGCTAACTTCTCAATTTGCCCGTCACTGATGCTCTTCGATCGATTCGTATGTCACAGCCACGACAACCTCTGTTGCACTTGATTTCGCGTAGCCTACGCCGCCGCTGTCCACTGTGCGGGGAAGGGAGACTGTTTCGACTCTGGCTTCGTATGCACTTGACGTGCCCGAAATGTGGTGTCACGTTCGCTCGTGAACCGGGGTATTTCATGGGTTCGGTCTACCTGAATTACGGCCTAACGGCGGCAATTGTGGCCGGTGTCTATCCCATTTGCCTGTTCCAACAACTGCTCCCGCAAAACGTACTGCTAACGGTCGGTTTGATTTTTTGCGTCGTCTTTCCAGTCCTTGTCTTCCCCTTTGCGCGGTCGTTTTGGTTGGGATTCGACGAGTATTTCGACCCGCGGCCACCCGTTCCATCGGGAGACAGTGACGCGGACGAACAGAGCGGAAACACGACATGAAATCCGGATGCCCATAGTGGATGCGATTGGATTGATCTGAATATTCGCTACATCCGGACCTGATCGCCCAGCCACTGGTCAGCGGTAGCGTTCGCAGCTAGAGCGATGATGCGTTTCGGTTCGATGGTAAGACAAACGACCGTTGGTGCTGGAACGAATGAAGGGAGTCAAGGATGAGACGAAGTTTATGGATGGCTTTAGTAGTGGCAATAACCGTACTTGGGTCGGCACAGACGTCGCACGCCGCCAATTGGGATGTTCTGATGCGTTGGTTTGAGAGTCCACCGACCTACGGGCCTCACAAAGTCCGTGGCTGCCAGGACTGCTTGATGCCATGGCAACCAATCCAAAGTACGATGCACATGAACGTTTTGCCTCCGGGAATGTACCGCCCGATTGGGTTGCGTCGACCGTTCCCATCTGCCGCACCGCGGACTCCCAGTTTTCAGGGCGCCTGCCGAGCAATGTCGAAATACTGTAGCGGGACTCACTGTTCGAACGTCCGCTAGTAGTTGCCGAACATGGTTCCACCGGCACAGGGCCGCGTAGTTGCCAAACCTAGGTTCCACCGGCACAGGGCCGGTGGGGACTCTTTTGATCGCGAGTTATTCTTTTCGCACGGCACAGAATTGTTCGACGGCGAATTCGAGATCGGCTCGCGTATGAGCGGCCGAAACTTGGGTGCGAATGCGCGCCTCGCCGCGTGGCACGACGGGAAAAGAAAACCCGACGACGAATACGCCTTTCTGCAACAACGCAGTCGACATTTGCTGCGCCAATCTGGCGTCGCCCAACATGATCGGGACGATCGGGTGTTCACCGGGGAGAATGTCGAAGTTGGCCACAGTGAGCGCGTCTCGAAAAAATGCTGTGTTCTCCATCAGCCGATCTCGCAAGTCGGTGGAAGCTTCAATTAGATCGAGGGCCTTGATCGATGCGCAGACGATGGGAGGGGCTAGTGAATTGGAAAACAGATAGGGTCGTGACCGCTGGCGAAGCAGGTCGATGATTTCTTGCCGTCCGGCCGTGTACCCACCGCTCGCTCCGCCGAGGGCTTTGCCCAAAGTACCCGTGATAATGTCGACGCGATCCATCACCTGATGATGTTCATGAGTCCCCCGGCCATTCGGACCCATGAAGCCAACCGCATGAGAATCGTCCACCATCAACATTGCATCGTATTCGTCGGCAAGTTGGCAGAGGTCGGGAAGTTTCGCGATGTAGCCATCCATGGAGAAGACGCCGTCGGTTGCGATGAGTCGCGTGCGCGACTCTCGAGTCGCTTCGAGGCATCGTTTGGCGTCATCCATGTCGCTGTTGGCGTAGCGTTGGCGTTGTGCTTTACAGAGTCGGATTCCGTCAATGATGCTTGCGTGGTTTAGCTGATCGGAAACGATGGCGTCCTCTGGTCCCAGCAGCGTTTCGAAGAGTCCACCGTTGGCATCAAAACAGGACGAGTAAAGGATGGCATCGTCCATGCCGAGGAATGACGCAATTCGCCGCTCGAGTTCTCGATGAATGCCCTGAGTTCCGCAGATGAATCGGACGGACGACAGACCATATCCCCAACGGTCGAGTCCCTGGTGAGCGGCGGCGATGATCTCTGGGTGATTGGACAGCCCGAGATAGTTGTTCGCACAAAAATTGAGCGACTCGGTCGATTCGGTCGCTAGATGAGGTTGTTGGGGGGTAACAATCTCACGTTCCGCCTTGTAGAGACCCTCCTCACGAATTGTGGAGAGTTCGTCGGTCAAGCGTTGGAGCATTTCAGGGTTCATCAGGATCTCGTCACGACGGGGCGACACGGTCGAAACAGCCACACGGAGATTAATTCTACCGGTTTCGCAGGTCAATTCTACGCGGTCAAAAGAGGTGTTCGGGCGACGGTTTTGAGATGCTGGCCGAGTTGTGGCGGTCCGAAAGGGTCACGGCATCACACCTGACTGGTATTGAACGGTTAGTGACCCTTGCCAGTGGTGGTCCGGTTATGCTAACCTGCCCTGTTTCCATGGGCCATCTCACGTCTTTAATGACGTTTATTGCCTTAAGTGCAACGAAAATCGTGTTGGCAGCCAGTCAAGTCAGGAGAAATCGTTAGTGGGTACGAAGAAGACAGGAAAAGGGCGACGCAAAATCGGACGAAAGAAGCGACGCATGCGGGCGAAGATTCGACACCGCAAGAAGTAACTTGTTCGGATTAGGGCCATGGGGCCATTTCTGCACATAATTGGGAGCGGCCAAGCGTTGGAGTAACACTCTTATTTGGCTTGCGGTCAGTTGGCCGCGCGATCTCAGCTCCCCAGTTACTCCACTCATTTCGATTTACTCGGGGCTGCGCAGCGAGTAGATCTTCTGAGGCCACCAAGAAATTGCACTGAATTTCGTTCGCGAACTTCATCTTTCTATTGGCCAAACTCGATACCGTAACTAGTGTATTAAGCTTCGTTCGGCATAGCCGAACATCTCAATATCGATACAGATTTGGCTCGGCGCGTGCCGAGTCGTTTGAGACGATGATGACTTTTTGAATGGGAGTGACACAAAATGAACACTTTTACCGCAAATTGGGAGGACGAAGAGAACAACCGCATCGTGCAGTTGGCTGTCGATTATCAAATCGACGACGGCCAAATCGCGATCGACACCGTCACTCCCACCTCGATCATTTTCTTTGATTCCGCGTCGCGGACACCCGTTCGTCGCATCGGCGTTTGGACCGAAAAAGGACGCGCTGTACTACGACGACAATTCCAGGCCGAAACTCCGGCTCGGCATTTGCAGAACCTGATCGAACAAGAACTGCCGATTACCGTTTCTTAATCGGTTCCTCCCGCTGCATGCAATCACACGTCCGACGCTCTCCGTTTGAGCGTCGGACGTTTTTTTATGTGGGTATGGTTGCACGGCCTGCTTTAAGCATCTTGACGAGCCAGTAATACAAGCACGAATCGCTAGCGAGTGAGTCTAGAGAGTGGCAAACGGCTCACTCACTAGCGATTCGTGCTTGTATTTCCAGTGCCAGAGCCCTTCAATTTACCTGGACACCATAGGGCGGAGCCAGTGGCACACGTCACCACAATCATTACCATAGACGGTGCAACCAAGCCGTCATGGAGCTGCCTCATGCGTCGATCTGCTATCCCGATCATCTTGTTCACCATGTCCGTTCTTACCGGCCCCGCGAACTGCCAAGAGACGGCCGATGAAATCAAGATGCAATATCGAGCGTTCGTTGAACAGAAAATTCAACAGGGTGTTTTTGCGCAGCTCTCTTCACCGGCCCTGGTTCGGGCTGAGGCATTTTCTCAATTCGCCGGTCTGCCTCCACAGGACCGCATGCGGCTATTGCTGGCTTGTAAAGGCGCAGCCAGCGCGGTTGCCGAACGGTATCGCGTGCCGGCTGCAATTCTAGATCGAGTTCCGTGGGAACGGCACAAAAAATTTATGCTCAACGGTCACGAGGTGAATTTTCCCGAGTCGTTTAAGCGAGTCGACTCAAAACGCCAGGTGAACCCGGCCACCGTGGTGATTACGACATTGTCGACATCCATTCAGGTCAACGTGCAATACGAGCGAACGGGAGTTGGTTCGGGAGGTTCCGGTGGAATCAACGGCGTATTCTTGCACGAGATTTACATCAACACACTCAATAATGTTGCACGTCCTCAGCAAATCGCGGAATTTGAAGTGTACCGAATGAAGCAAATGCAGCAGTCGATGAGCGATTTTTTGGTAGCGATCCTGTCGACGGAATTAACGCTCAACGACGAGCAGCGGAAACTCGCGCGTGAGTGGTATTTGGACCAACTGGACGACGTTGCCGCAAACCCCGACAACCCAATCGGTCAGAATACTTCGTTCGCCCTCAAGCGACTCGATGACGAGTCATTGGAAAAAATCCTCTCAATAGACCAGTGGGTTATTTGGAAGACGAAACGAACGACGCTGGAACAACGTCGCTGGTGAGACGATTGATTGACTTCGCCGCACGGATCATTACGGTTGTACTTGGTACGAGTCAGTTCTAAACAAAAGCGGTGACAAGTCACCGTACTCCAAGCTTTGGAGTGCTCCGACTTGTCGGAGCCTTCATTTCCTAGCGAAAGATCCTTCCCTTCCGGAGCCTAAACTGTGTTCAACCTATTGTGCAAAAATTGCTTACCGGTAGCCCTCTTGCTTTGCCCTATCACGGCCCAGTGCGTCAGTGCTCAAACGCCTCGTTCGATGAGCAACGACGAGTTCGAACAACTGTATCGCGACGTTTCGAACTGGGGTCGGTGGGGAAAAACCGATCAACTCGGCACATTGAATCTCATTACCGCCACCAAGCGCAAACAGGCGGCGAAGTTAGTCGTCGAGGGGATATCGGTGTCGTTGGCTCGTATTCCGGAGGAAGTCAAGGCAGCCGATAATCCAGATCCATTTGTGCAAACGATGTTAAGGACGGGGAGCGAGCCGGGCAATATGTGGGCGGTCGACAACTACAGCGTGTCTTACCACGGGTTTGCCCACACACATATGGATTCGCTTTGCCACTTGCTGTACCGAGGCAAGATGTACAACGGTTTCTCGAAAGATGAAATAACGAAGGAGGGCACGAAAAAGCTGAGCATTCACAACGTACAGCCGGGTGTGTTTACCCGTGGTGTTCTGATCGATATCCCAGCCCTACGCGGTGTGGAATACCTGAGCCCAGGTAGTCCGATTTATCCCGATGAACTGGATGCGTGGGTGAATCGAGCTGGTATCGAGATCAAGCCGGGCGATGTTGTTTTCTTTCGTACGGGCCGCTGGGCGATGCGCGACAAGGAAGGGCCTTGGAGCGTTGGCGAACAGGGCGCCGCAGGGCTCCATGCCTCGTGCGGCCGCTGGCTCCGTAAGCAGGACATGGCAATGGTCGGCAGCGACGCAGCCATGGATGTCATGCCCTCGGGCGTCGAAGGCGTAACCCATCCCATTCATGTGCTAACTCTCAATGCGATGGGCATTCATATTTTTGACAATTGCGATCTGGAACTCCTTAGCAAAACGTGCGCAAAACTCAAACGCTGGGAGTTCCTCATAACTGCCGCACCGATTCCAGTGAAGGGCGGCACAGGCTCGCCGCTCAACCCAATCGCCAGCTTTTGATAAGATGAGTGGGTGGGTAGTTACCAAACCAAAAATCCCCCGGCGCACGGCCGGTGGGAAAATTAATATTCTGTTTCCGGCCTTGGTTAGAGGGTGAATTATTGTGTCCGAAGTTGTCATTCCCTCTATCGATCCAAACGAAGAACTACCATTCCAGAATATCGACGAAACCGACTTTCGCGGGATGTCCAGGGCTGAGCAAATTCGGCACTTTGAGGTCGAGGGCTATTTGGTCATGCCCGAAATCCTCGATGGAGAGACAATCGGACGGCTACAGCAAGAGTTGGCTGATGCGGAGATGACGCATAAAAGTTACAGCGTCTACCAAACAACCGGCGTCGGGCAACCGCAGTGGCACAGTCGTGCCGCTTGCGAGCTGATTGGTCTTCCCGCGATGATCGTTTTTCTCAAAGATCTCTTGGGTCCGGACATTGTATTCACTCGCGGTTTTTTCCAGCGGACTCTACCAGGGTCACCTCCCATCTCGATGCATACCGATGGCCAACCTCATGGATCAGACCTTTTTGGGTACGAGGGAAGTTGTCCGAAGCTCATTCGCATCCTCTACTACCTCGATGATTTAACTGCGACCCGAGCACCTTTCCGACTCATTCCTCGCTCTCACCTTTCCTTTCATGCGGATGCCAGTCCGTACATCAGGTACAAGTACCATCCCAAAGAGATCACCATAACGGTTCCAGCGGGCTCGGCCGTTTTAATACCGGCGATGCTCTTTCATGGCACTCATCCCAATGTCGATCCCGTCCCGCGGGAGCTGATCCAATACGGCTACCGACCGGCGTGGGGCGGCCCGATCAAGCCGGTGGAAGAATGGGGTGAAGAACTGGTAGCCAACGCACCTGAAATCGCCAAACCGTTTCTTCAGAGCTTGAATACCACGGGGTTAGAATGGGTTCAGCCGCACAAGCCAGCGAGCATGCGAACCAAGTCGGATGCCATCGATCCCGATCGATGGGGATGAAAACTCACACGATGTTAAAGAATTGATGGAACGCTGAGGATTTGAGCCGCGAATGCGGCGACAGCAGCAAACTTCACTGGCAGTGCCACACACTGTTCCGCACCCAACGTTATCCCAGCGGTTCCAACGCCAGTTGTTGAATGGCCTTCAGGTCCAGTTTTCCTGTTCCCAGTACGGGAATTTCATCCACCTGGACATAAGCGTCACGAGAAGGGATGAAGAGATTAGGCAACCCAGCGGCGGCGAGTCCTTGATTTAGTTGCTCGGGTGTCTGGTCCATGGGCAAGTGGACGACAGCTAGCCGCTCCCCCTTTTTCGTGTCGGGAACCGAGGTGACGACAGCCAGAAGATCCTCGCCACCGAGTAGTTTGGCCAACTCCTCTTCCACTCGAATGTGTGGGACCATTTCCCCGCCAATCTTCGAGAAGCGGCTAAGGCGCCCCGTAATAAAGATGAAGCCGTCCTCATCGATCCGAGCCACGTCACCTGTGTTGTACCAGCCGTCGTTGATCACCTGTGCCGTCAGGTCATCACGCCCTAAATAACCTTTCATTACATTCGGGCCCTTAATCCACAGTAAGCCGTCCTCGTTGACGGACTGTTCCGCCATCGTTTCTGGATCGACGATTTTTGCGCTGACTCCTTCGAATGGCCGCCCCACGGAACCTTCGCGGGCGTCCGGCATGTCCGTGTGTGAGCGGCTCACCGGAACGTTTACCGATACCAACGGCGAGAGTTCGGTTGTTCCGTATCCCTCGACTGGTCGAACACCAAATTTCTCTTCGAATGCATCGGACAATTCTCTCGGTAGTTTTTCGGCACCGGCAACGACTACATCCAGCGTGCTAAGTTGTTCGGGCTTGCACCGTTTTACGTAAGACCGCAGGAATGTTGGCGTCGCGAGCAACACGGTACCCTTCATCTGTTCGCACAGTTTTCCAACCACTTTGGCGTCGAGCGGACTAACGTGGTAGGCGCCAAGCACGTCATACACCAAGACGGTCCACAGTGTGACTGTGTATCCGAATGAATGAAAGAAGGGGAGTATGCCGACAACGACGTCATCTTCCCGGAGTTGAACGATGCGATTAATCGCATCCGTGTTCGACTCGACGTTGCCAAAAGTTAGTTCGACCCCTTTTGGCACCCCCGTGGACCCGGAGGTAAAGATGACGGTCAATACGTCCGTGCTGTCAATATCCTGGAGCCCCAATTGCCGTTGTAGCAAACTGCTTGGAATCACTTTGGCAGCAAGCCAACAGCTGAGTTTATCGGTGGTGGTTACAGTTTCTCGCAAGTCTTCGAGGAAAACAAATTCAGCGTCCAGTTCGAACGGCATTTTTTTCAAGAATCGTCGACTGGTGATCACATGTTTGACACCAGCCTGTTGGTTGCACTGGTTCAAGATCTCGGCCGATGCGGTGTAGTTGAGGTTAACAGTGACACGACGATCCATCGTTAGGGCCGTGTTGACGGCGATGGCACCCGCTGACGGTGGCAGTAAAATCGCAACGTGGGACTCGTTGTCTTGCAGAACACGTTTGAGGAGGCGTCGTAGGATAAGTGTCCTCAGCAGCAATTCGCCGCCGGTCCACTGTTGGCCTGTGGTATCTGCAACTTTAGGTGTCGATCGTCTTTGTCGGCAACAGCTTATGAAGTTGGCGATCAAGTTTGACGATTTGTTTGCTTGGTCTTGCACGGCTCGAGTTCCAAAGTGTTCTTGCGGCTTGCCATCGAGAAGTATCGTTGCCCCACTTTGAAACTCTTGCATAGTCTTTGCCAACATCAATGGCAAGACATCTAGAGATATTATCGTTGGTTTCGGCAGAGAGCTGAGTCGGTTCACTCGCTGACGTGTGTGGCACTGGCTAGCGCCTTCGGCTCAAAAACACTGGCGGAGCGAGTGCCACACATTTGCGCAACTAGCTCGTGTGAGCGGCCTTTGAGAATGGCACGTTCCATCAACAGAAAGTTGCCGCCACGGAACTCATACACACGCCGCTGATGTCCACGTAGGTTCGACATTGCCCGCTGACGTGTCCAGGACGCGGGCTACGCGTCCAGACCCAGGTTCTCCAGAATTCGCAGGGATGGGCCGTCGTCGAATGGATAAAACGTGTAGCGGTCACCCGTTTGTTCGATCTTCCCGTTTGCCGAGAATCGTTCGCCTTCTGGACGCATTGCTCGCGGTTCGGCTTCCTTTAAACCCGTAGTCGATCGTCGCGATTTAGGCGGACCAGGGGTCAACGCCTCCATGCCGGTCGCGATGACGGCACCAAAGAAAATACAGATGCAGACGATTTGAAGTCGTACACGGTTCATCGTGAACTTCTCAGAGACTTGAACACCAACTGGAATATTCGAAAGATAGCTCACCGGCAGACCGGCTCTAATCTCGGCTTGTGGTTCCGTAAAAATGAGGCGTTTTGGCAACACGTGTCGTGAAAGATCGACACTCGACACCGTCATCTGAGCACATAGAGCAGGTCGAACGTTCGCTGCAACGCCCGATGTGAACAGTTGTTAGAGCGTTCACCGCCCGCAAGTCGTCGTGGCGGCACAGTGCTTGCGTTAACCATGCATATCGCTCCTTGTTTCACGAGAGATAGCCATGGACTCACGAATCGCTCTTGCTGTTTTGATCAGTTTTCTGGCATTGGGAACATCTGGAATCCAATCGATCCAGGCGGCCGAGGAAAACGATGTCACTGTGCATGTAGATAACGGACGCAGCTTCACTGGAACGGTTGATCCGAAAACCGATGACGTCACGCTGTGGATGCGATTTGAGTCGTACGGGACGATCCGAGTTCGTCGACCGATCAAGTGGCATCGAGTAATTCATGTGGTTGCAGGTGGCGAAGAACTTTCTACAGAAGCGTTCCGCGAGCAATTGGACAAGTGGACCTTTACATCCACGATGACTCTCAATTGGTCTGGTGTGGCTCAGTCTCGAGATTTGCCCAACAGAGCGTCCGTCAATTCACACTCCAAAACGGCGGAGAGGGCGCTAAATGCGATGGGCTTTAAACAGCGTTTGGTCACGGTGTCAGTGAAGGCGCGTCTCGCGCAGTGGGACAACGACGCAGCGTTGGATGGTGTTGAAGTCCTGGTGATGCCACTCGACGACGCCGGCCGTTTAGTTCCCGTTCGCGGAACGGTCATGCTGGAATTGACTGCTCCTCGGGCGGTTGACCGGGAACAATCACCTCGACTACATGGAGTCAGATTTCAAACCGTGGCTCGCAGTGCCCACCAGATTAAGGCAAGTGATTTCACCGCCGAGGGGACCGTCCTACGTCTTCGATTTCGCCAGACCGATCCACAATTCGATTCCACTTGGTTGTCGACCGGGATTCTCAAGGTCCGACTTGTCGTGCCTGGTTCAGGTGTATTTCGAGCATCGGTCGACGACCTCGAAATTCGTCCCTTTTCTCCGATTCGCGATCTCAGCGAACGCCACCACGGTCGACGGTACCTATTGAGTGAATAGGCAATCAGACCGGGACTGTGCTTGGTCCACAACGACCAGCATGGAGCTCAGTGAAAAATGACCTGTGCCGCGATCGACTAAAATGCGGCCAACGCAGCGTCATGATCTTCACAAATGGTGAAGAAAGTCGTCAAGCCGGTAATCAAGAACACCTCGTGAATCTCGGGGCGTAATTCGGAGATCACCAATTTTCCGCCGGCCTTCATGACGCGCTTGTTCAGCAGGATAAAAGCGTTCAATGCGGCGCTGGACAGAAACTCAACATCGCCAAGACGTAGCAAGAGTTGGTTGACGTTTTCTCCGCTCGCCAGCGAAGTGAGCTCTTTTCCCATCTGGTAGATATTGGTTGCGTCCAAGATCTTGCGGTCATTGAATGTGACCTCGTGGACGTCGCCGTTGATGTTTACGTTGATGCGTTCGAACTTGGTCATCTTCTCACCGCCGCTTCCAAATGCACTAATGCTGAACGATTGCTTGAACGTCATCTTATGATCGCTTGACGCAGGGTTCAACGGCGTCAGGCAAGAAGTAGGGGATCCGGGGCTGGGCGGGACCCCGTCACTCAGGTTTTGGCATCGCCAGACTGTGCAAAGCAAGCACAGCCCCCACAGACAACAACGCGAAGCCCAGCCACTTTGGTGGGCGGATGGTGCGAAGTTCTGTGACCTGTTCCACCGCCTTCGTCTGCCCCCAAGTGGTCAACGCGGCGAAGTGCGGTCCTCCGCTCGCGGGTTGATCCTTCTTGTTCAGCTTGCTGTGGATGAACTGGCTGCACTCCTTGTTCAGTGTGACCGAGTCCAACATGCGAAATTGAACACCCATTAAGAGGATGACCAAGCCAGCCATGAAGTATTGGTTTCGATTCATATCCATCTCTCACTCCAATGGGCCGCGTCGCCCAGAACCGCAGATCCACTTGACTCTCTACAGCAACCGCCAAGACGGCATAATTGGCCCTGTCGGCATGAGGGCGCGCCGCACGAAGCCGCTTCTCCTCTATCGAAAACTGCCCGAACGGTTCGATAGAATCCTTGCCAGAGGTCATTTCGTAACGAGTCTGTCGAAGAGACCGGTTGTGACAAAGTTGGTGGTTCAACGAGCTGATCGGACCCATCGATCCCACTGGTCGGTGCAGACGGAAAAGCCAACGATCGCCGGTAGTTGCCAAACCTAGTTCCACCGGCACAGGGCCGGTGGGGAATATCCCACGACGCCAACTAAGTCAACAGGCCGCAAGGCCTGTGGGGAAAACTCAATAATTGGTGTATCGGCCAAATTCTGTCCGACACTACGGTTTGCCAGCCTCGCGAGCCACCTTCATTTCCGCTTCCATGTCACGTGGAATGGTCGGTGTCATCACGATTTCCTCGATCAACGTGCGGTGAGGCATCGTGGCGACAAAGTGGATCGTTCGCGCCACGTCGATCGGCAGCATCATGAGATTGCGGGCGTCGGAATCCGGTGGCGCTGGGCGGCCGTCCAGTATGGGTGTATTGACTTCACCCGGGAGAATTGTGGTCGCCCGGATACCTTGGCTACGCAATTCGCTGGTGAGACCTCGCATCAAATTGTACGACGCGGCCTTGGCGGCTGAGTATGGCGCTCCGCCCAGGATGCCAGGAGTCAACGCGGCCATCGACGAAGTTGTAATCACGGTCCCCTCGTTGCGGCTTAACATATCGGGCAAGCAGGCTTGTGTCAGGCGATACACGGCGTCGATATTTATCTTGAAGACGGATTCCCATTCATCCGGTTGAATCCAACGGATGGAACGCACTTTGGATGCGTGGCCCGCGTTGTTTATGAGAATATCGATCCGACCGAACTTCTCGAGCGCGATGGAGGCAACGCCGGCAGCGGAATCGCCGTCTTCTAAATCTGCCGAGTGAGCAATGGCTTCTCCGCCATCGGCGTTGATTTCTGCGACCAGCGATTCGAGAGGCTCAACTCGACGGCCCACTACCACAACTCGAATACCATCGCTTGCTAATAGCTTCGCGACGTCCCGACCAATTCCCGATCCGGCTCCCGTAACGATGGCTGTCTTGCCGTTCGACGTTGACATCATTCGATCGTTTCCCGCATGCCCTAGTGTAGATGATTTCAGGAACGGGTCTGTTTGCAACACGTTCCAACGTCAGCCGAAACAAAGCGACCGCGGCCACCACGTTTCTTGGCTGCTTCGATTAGAGGATAGGGCCTTGCAGACCGTTGGACCAGTGGGCGTCTAGAGCAGTTCGCGAGGGACTTCTCCACCCGGCAACAGGTGAACGGGGCGGCCAGAAAGATCGGGAATCGAGTCGCCGGGCCTCATGCCGAGCGCATGGTAGATGATGGCGCAGAAGTCCAGCACACCGATCGCCCTGTCGATGGGGTGTTCTGCTTTTGAATTGGTTGCGCCGACCACTTGTCCGTGGCGAAACCCACCCCCCGCCACGAGGATACTCTGAGCCTGAGGCCAGTGGTCGCGACCTGCGTTCTTGTTCATTCGCGGTGTGCGACCGAATTCACCAGCCGTGACCACCAAGACATCGTCCAACATTCCTCGTTCCGCCAAATCGTCGATCAGCACTCCAACCGCTTGGTCGTGCCGTGGCAGCTTCTCGTCGAGGGCGCGTTTGATATTGCTATGATTATCCCAGTACCCAGTGTTCAGGGACACGAAGCGTACACCTGCCTCTACCAAGCGACGAGCAAGAAGGGCTTGCTCTCCCCAACCCTTGCCATATCTCTCTTTGGTTTTGGCGTCCTCTAGTGAAAGATCGAATGCGTGGCGAGCACGGCCCGATAGGATCATCTCTTCTGCTTGCCGACTCATATCATCCATACTGTCAAAGACGCCCGACGAGTCGACATCTCGTCTCAACCGATCGAACTGCTGCAGTAGAGAAAGACGGTTGACGAGTCGGTCTTGAGAGAGACCGTCGACGAGTGTAAAGCTCTTGTCGCTGCTGGTCGGCAATCGGCCGGCCTCATTTCCGTAACTGAACTCGCCCATGCGAAACGGATTGTGATTGACGCCGAGGTGCGCGGCTCCGTGAAATCCAAATCCCCCGTCATTGATATTGACGTTCGCCGGGACACCCGGACGACGAGGACCCAACATGTACGACGACACGGCACCCAGCGATGCGTTGCGCGGGACGCGATCTGAACCTGTAGCGCCGAGGCGGCCTGTCAACATCCAGTGCGCTGCGGCCCAGTGGTCTCCATTATTGTGAGTGAAACCACGAAAAACCGTACAGTGGTGCATGATCTTCGCGTGATGCGGCATCAATTCGCCGATGCGTAGACCGGGCAAACTTGTTTCGATCGATTCGTACGGGCCCCTTACCTCAGCTGAGGCGTCCGGCTTCATGTCGAACGTATCCAACTGTGATGGACCGCCGTGCTGCCAGATTAGGATGACTGAACGACGCGTTTTTTTTGAGCCTTGAGCTGCTTCGATTCGGAGCAGATCGGTGAGGGACAATCCAAAAGCGCTCAGACCGCCAATCTGAATGAATCGACGGCGGCTGAAGCCGGAGCAAAATCGATCTGATTCGCCGCGAATCTCAAGCATGTGCGCCTCCGTTCGTTGGCGTAAGCATTCTGCTTGCCTTGGGTATTGTGCTCGTCAAAACACAGCTGGAAGCTCACGCCAGATTTAGTGCTGCACTAGTCGTTTATCGGTTCACAATCCGTGTGGAGTCAATATTACCGAGGTGTCAGTACCGGTCGTTCAACTTCGATTTCTTCCAAACGAACTGGCTTGATGTCCCATTTGGGCGATTGACCGAGGAAGTGGCAGGGGTTGTTATGGAATATTTCGATCGCGTCTTGGACCGAGTGACCGCGTCGCCGGAGTTCCATGACGCACTCTTGGAGTGTAAATGGATCACTGGGCCCCCAATCCGCCGATGAGTTTACCAGCAACCGCTCGCGACCGTACATCTCAATCATGTCAACGGCCCGTTTGGGCGTGCATTTCGTGATCGGATACAAGGTAAAACCGACCCAATAGCCGGCGTCGAGCGGCGCTTTGACCGTGTGCTCTTCGACGTGGTCGATCCAAACTCGTTCGGGATCCACGTTTAACCCTGCCAACACCTCCAAGGTGCGTTTCGTACCTCGCACCTTGTCGCCCAGGTGGGGCGTGTGGATCAGGATCAGCTGATGGTGTTGAACTGCCATTTCCACCTGAGCTTGGAAGATCTCCTCCTCGTTCCTTGTCGTCTTGTGGAACCCAATTTCACCGACACCAATCACGTTGGGATTCTGAAAGAACTGCGGCATCTGTTCGAGCACTTCATGGCTCAACGTGGTGTTTTCCGCCTCCTTTGGGTTCATTGCGACCCAGGAAAAATGACGGATACCGTAGTCGGCAGCACGTGTCGGCTCGAATTCACTAATCTGCCGGAAGTAATCGACGAACGTGCCAGCGTACTTGCGATCGAAACCGGCCCAGAACGCCGGCTCACAGACGGCAACAACGCCAGACATGGCCATTTTCTCATAATCCTGGGCGGTGCGAGCAATGGCGTGATAGTGCGGTTGTATTATTTGCATCGGTGGATCCCTTACTCAGGAGTTTCGACTCCAGCTATTCTGGATCGGTGAACAGGTTCAAGAGCTGCTCGGCTCGGTTGTCACCTGCACCGCGTTCGGACAGTATTTCCAAAGCCTTGTAGAGCAACGTCAGACGCTCGTCGCCGTCGCCATTGGCTCGGTCGTAACGGTCTAACATGGCGGCTATTTCAATTAACTGGCAGCGACTCTCCAAAAAATACTGGTCGAGCACTTGATCGGCGGCTAACATCGCCCAATCTCCTCGGTCGGAATGAAAACAGACCCGCAGGGTTTACAGTCCCAAGAGCCGAATATCTAGCGGAAACAGATGCGGTGGGGCGACCCGGGCCGCGGTGGTCGTGTGGGATGGGCGGAGCGTCATTGGCAACGTGTTTTGCTGGCTCCGAGCTAACCTACACGATACCCCAATGGATTCCGGTTTTCAATCACTTCAAAGCGACCTTGTTCCACCGAAGCCGTTGTCCGAGAATATATTGGGTAGACTTGTAAGAGCTGGCAATGAACTCAAAACGCTCGGTTTTGTACAGATATGTCCCGCAAACCTCCTGACCCTACAAGGCCGCGTATGTCCCGCCGTCGTCTTCTACTGGCTGTGGTCCTCTTTGTGGTGGTTTCGACCGCCTGCGGGATGTGGGCCGCGTCACAGGGTGATGGGCGTCCTCAACGGTATAGGTACCGAGTCACAAAGTCATTTCCTCATGACCGCACTGCCTACTGTCAGGGACTGTTGGTTCACAATGGTCGGTTGCTGGAGGGGACTGGAAAATACGCTGAATCGTCACTGCGCGAGGTGAATCTGGCAACGGGCAAGGTATCAGTTCGCGTGGATCTGCCGAATAACGTGTTCGGGGAGGGGATTGCTGTGGCTGGCGACCGGTTGCTGCAGCTTTCCTGGAAAAGGGGCTTGGCGTTCGAGTATGACGTTCGCAAGTTGGAACCAACCGGGCGGCAGTTCGCTTACAAGGGACAGGGATGGGGTCTGACTCATGATGGAACGAAGTGGATCATGAGTGACGGGACCTCGGTCCTGCGATTTCATCACACCGACACTTTTGAGGAGATTGGCCGGGTTACCGTGGTGAACGAGGGTCGACGCGTCATCAATCTCAACGAACTCGAGTTCATCGACGGGCAAGTCTTTGCAAACATCTGGAAGCAGGACGTCATTGTGAAGATCGACATCAAAGACGGTCGCGTCACGGGGATTGTCGACCTACGAGGCCTCTATCGTTCTGGACGCCGGCGTTCCGATGATGTCCTCAACGGAATTGCATACGATACGGCCCAAAAACGTCTTTACGTTACCGGCAAGAACTGGCCGCGACTTTACGAAATCAAGCTCGTGAAGAAATCAGACCGCTAAGAGTAACCCGAAGCGTCAGCGAGGGATGCTGTCTAGGTCACGCTCCCTCGCTCACGCATCGGGTTACGAAGGCACCCGTCTCGATTCATCGGTTCAATACTCGTTCGATTCCTCGTCCTCTTCGCTAAACGCGGACAGCTTCGACTCAGCCACTTGCCGCACTCGGCGCTCGCGTACTTCCTCGGACAAACGAGATAGTGCTTCGTCGATTGACACTGCACCCAAGTCTCCGTCGATGCGATCGCGAACTGCGACTTGCCCATTTTCGGCTTCACGTGGACCGACGACCAACATATACGGGATCAGCTCCAGCTGAGCATCGCGGATTTTCGCCTGGACTTTGGCGCTCCGTACGTCGGTGGTCACGCGGAATCCGGCGGCCGCGAATCGTTGGCGAACTTCCTCGGCGTACGCTTCGGTCTTTTCGCTCAACGGAAGGACACGCAGCTGTTCGGGCGCCAACCAAAGTGGGAACGCGGCGGCAAAATGTTCGATGAGCACGCCGATAAATCGTTCCATGGAACCAAACGGAGCTCGGTGGATCATCACTGGACGATGAGGTTGGTTATCTGTTCCGACGTACTCCAGTTGGAAACGTTCGGGCAAGTTGTAATCCAACTGAACCGTACCCAGCTGCCATTGCCGCCCGATACAATCTCGAACCAGGAAATCGGCTTTTGGGCCGTAGAACGCTGCTTCACCTTCTTGCTCGCTAAAGGGCAGCTTCGACTCGACGAGCACGCGCCGCAACGCCGATTCCGCCTTCGCCCAGTTTTCATCGCTTCCCACGTACTTGTCACTGTTGGGTTCGCGAAGCGATAGTTGGACGTGGTAGTCCGACAATCCAACACTCTCTAAGACGTGCTGTGTCAACTCAATCGTGGCGCGAAACTCGTCTTCGACCTGATCCTGAGTGCAAAAAATGTGCGCGTCGTCCTGAGTGAGTCCTCGGACTCGTAGCATGCCGTTCAGTTCGCCTGTCTGTTCGTGCCGATACACGGTTCCAAATTCGAATAACCGCAGCGGGAGATCGCGATAACTGCGGGGTTGCGAACGATAGATCTCCGCGTGATGCGGACAGTTCATCGGCTTCACTAGGTAACGTTCCTGGCGTGACTCCCACTGTTTTAACGCGGCGATGCGGTCTTCCTTTGAGGCATTTTCGTCGTACTTCTCTAGATCGGCGCCGAGTACTTTTGCCGCCTCACAGAGTTTTCGCTCGTCGTCCGCAGTCAGCGAGTCGCCCTCGTCACTGAGCCGGTTCACCCATGAATCGACCAATTGTCCGGCCTCCTGGCCGAACAGCGGCGTGAACTGCGAATCCCGATAATACGGAAAGTGCCCACTCGTTTCGTACAGCTCCACTCGGCCGATGTGCGGCGTATAGACGGGGCGATATCCTCGTTTGTGCATCTCGTCGCGGAGGAATCCCTCGAGGATCGACCGCACGGTCGCTCCCTTTGGCAGCCATAGACAGAGACCCGATCCGACGCGTTCGGCCGTGATGTGAAAGAGGCCATGCTTCTTACCGAGCACGCGATGATCACGACGTTTCTGCTCTTCGACCAGCTCCAGATAGTCCTTTAGTTGTTGCTTACTAAACCACGCCGTGCCGTAGATTCGTTGCAATTGTCGGTTCTTGGCATCGCCCTTCCAATAAGCACCGGCGACCGACAGGAGTTTGAACGCTTTGATTTTCCCCGCATTGGGTACGTGCGGGCCTCGGCACAAGTCGACGAATTCACCTTGCCTGTAAAAGCCAAGTTGCTCGTGCTCGGCGAGTCCGGTGTCGATATGTTCGACTTTCAATTCCTGCCCGAGATCTCGACATAACGCAGTCGCTTGCTCTCGATCCAGAAGAAATTGCTCGAAGGGCTCCTTTTCTTTGACGATCTTCTTCATCTCCTGTTCGATGGCAGGGAAGTCGTCTTCGCCGATTTGCTGGTCGAGGCCGAAATCGTAGTAAAACACGTTGCCACGCACTGGACCGAAAGCGAGTGATACTCCCTCGTAAAGCCGCATCACGGCTCTCGCCATGACGTGGGCACACGAGTGTCGCATCACGCTCAGTGCGGCCGCATCACGTTCGGTAAGCAGTTTAATGGGAAGTGGCTGTGTCTCCCGCCATTGTTCCAGCGGCGCCATGGCATCCACAAGGTTGCCGTCGACTTCAGCCGCCACAACGACTCTGGCCAAACCGGCGCTAATTCCCATGGCGACATCCAACGAGGTAGCGTCGTCGGACATCGAGATGGTATTTCCATCCGGGAGCAGGACATCAATCATTTCTTCTCCAAAAGATAACTACAGATAGCTCAGCAAATCGCCGCTCGGAACGGCATGTGTACATTCCAACCGATAATGGGGTATCTCGACAACCCGTGGTTTGAAACCAAGACCCGATCGTGAAGCCTCAGGTTCCCGGTTTTCTCTAATTTTGGTGGTCTCAGCCTCGCCCCTCGTTGCGGGCTGCTAGTGCTTCTCTCGCCTGGACACGTAGATCCGTGCTATTCCAACCGTTTTTTTCGGCGTCGGCGAGCAGGCGGATCTGTAGGTCGTCTGGAAGCCGAGCGATGGCAGCATGCGACGACCAGGATAGACCGGGCCGTCGGTTCTTCGGCGGAACGCGACGAGCCACCGACTCGTATCGCTGCAGCATTTCAGCGGAAATGATGCCCTCGCAGGCCTGCGAAAAAACCTCCCCGAATCGCGCGTCACCCGCATTCAGTAGGTCGCCGATCCACCAGGGACTCGCTCTTTGGCACCAAATCGCGAACTGGAGGGGCCCCGTCCAGTCTTCAACGTCCGGCGTGCCGTCGATCTCGACGGTGCAGGGTAGAAAGCGAAAGGGTCCTAGATTGATCTTCGGTTCCATGGCGGTGTCCACACAACTTCGGGCAGTATAATCGACGACGTTCTATCGCCAATCAGGAAATCGTTCACGGTTCCCTCTTCAGGAAGGCTTTTAGGCCCTCTGCAAGTGAAAACAATTTCCGATCACATACGGACCGCTTCAGCATCCAAAAACCGCAGTCAGGATGAACGAAGGTGATCCGTTCTTCGCCCAACACCGATGCGGCCAATTCGATTCGTTGAGCTACCTCACTTGCAGTTTCCACGTGATTCACTTTGATGTCGATGACACCGATCCCCAGCCCAATCTCGGGTCGGATGTCGCGAAGTGCCTGCAAATCGTCGTCTGGTCGATGAGCCAACTCGAGAATCAGATGATCGGCGTGAAGTCGATTCAAGAAGTCAATCAGTGCGCCCCATGTTCCCGACTGAATGACCTGTCCCCCATAGTTGCCGAAGCAAAAATGAACGGCCTTTTCCGTGCCGGGGTCAACGGCGTCGAGGACGCGATTAATGGCCTCGGCCGCCAGCGGACCGTCGGCCGGTTTTCCGGGTACATTCGCCTCGTCGATTTGCACCGTATGGCACGGTAGTCCGCGAACCTGTTCCGCAAGCACGTCCGAAATTGCCAGCAGCATGTCCTCGAATTTTCCATAGTGTCGATCTAACAGTGTCCGTGCCAACATGTACGGGCTTGTGATCGTGAACTTAAACGGACCCATCGACACACGACTCGCTCGGCTGCAATCGGCGAGCAGGTCCAAACAGCCTTCCCCAATCGCGGACTCGACGACTGCCGCAGGGCTTAAACGAAATCGCATCGAATCGAGTTTGGAATACTCCTCGCCCTCGGATCGCCCCAGTCGCACGCGCGTTCCCGACAGAGGTTCTACAAAATAGTCGATCATCCCATTTGTATCGGGGTGATTTACATCGAACCGATAGAGTTCTCCATCGGTCGGTAAATCGATGCCCGCTTGACGTTGGATGGAGAAGATGACTCGCGTCGCATCGATGAGAGCCGACTCACTCGGCGCGGCTTCCAACCAGGTAGGTACGGGATAGGAGCCGACGGTGGTAGTTCGGATGGGTGAAGTCATGAATTTTCTGGTCGTTCAACGCTCCATCATGCCCGGAGGACTTGTTGAAGTTCGCTGGGGAGTCGCATCTGGACGACTGTCCCTTCCGTCGTGGTCTGGACCTGCCATCCCTCATCCAACAACTCTTCGCGAATCTTGTCCGCAGCTCCATAGTCCTTGTTCGCTCGAGCCTCGTCCATGGCCGAACAAGCGCCGGTGACCTCTTCGGGAACATCGCCGAGCAACATCTCCTCGAGGTTCGCCAGGGGAAGACTCGACTGGAGCGGCATCACATTGAGTACGTGATTGATCTTCCGGCACACCCCCAAAGCCTCCTGCGGTTTCTTCGCCTTCTTGTTGGTCCATGGCAACACCACCGCCAAAGCTCCGGCAATATTCAAGTCGTCGGCCAATGCGGCTGTAAATTCCTTCAAGATCGGATGCGACAGATCGACGTCTTCGGCAACCCCGCCCGCCGCCTCCTCCACCTCACTGACAAAGCGGTTGAGTTTCACGACGTTGCCCGTCGAGTCAGCCAATCCCTTGGCCGTAAAATTCGTG
Organism: Planctomycetaceae bacterium; assembly: GCA_012959465.1. GTDB lineage: Bacteria > Planctomycetota > Planctomycetia > Pirellulales > Pirellulaceae > UWMA-0346. The sequence continues at coordinate 36,659 of DUDC01000316.1, read as the reverse complement.
TTGGCCCGGTAATGCGAGCGAATTAGTTCAAAGCGGAGTACGGCTGGATGCACTGGTTGGCCAGTTGCACGACCTTCCACGAGATCGCGGACGGTGTAGAAATTGCCCTTCGACTTGGACATTTTCTCACCCTCTACTAGTAGGAAGCGAACGTGCAACCAATAGCGGGCGAACGCGTCAGCCCCCGTGGCGCCGCACGATTGCGCGATCTCGCACTCGTGATGGGGGAAAATCAGGTCCTCTCCACCAGTATGAATATCGATCGTCTCTCCGAGTTCCTGCATTGCCATCGCCGAACACTCGATGTGCCAACCGGGGTAGCCCGTGCCCCAGGGAGAGTCCCATTTCATGATGTGAGATTGATCGGGTTTCCAAAGCATGAAGTCCGACGGGTGACGTTTGTTGATTTGGTCCTCGGCCAGAACGCGGCCCCCAGAGCCCTCGCGCAATTTGTCGAGCGTATTGCCGCTCAATGCGCCGTAAGATGAAAATGACTCGACACTGTAGTAGACCACTCCGTCGTCGGCCACATAGGCGTGTCCCCGTTCGATGAGCTTTTGGATCAGGTCCAGCATCGCTTGGATGTTCTGCGTGGCGTGGAGCACACGCTGCGGGTACTCGTCGGCGATTTTCATCCCCAAACGGCGAGCGTCTTCTAGAAACGCCTCGGTGTAGTACGCCGCCACTTGATAGGGATCGTCGGGATTCTGGACAGCTCCGGCTGTTATTTTCCCCGATTTCTTGGCCTCTTTCAGCTTCTTAGCCGCCAGCAGCATCTTGTCTTCGCCACCGCCATCGGCCAGGTGATCGTCCGTCATATGGCCCACGTCTGTGATGTTGATCACCTGGTGAACTTCATGACCGACAACCTCCAAAAATCTCCGAATGATGTCATTGAACAAAAACGAACGAAAGTTCCCAATATGCGCATAGTCGTAGACCGTCGGGCCGCATCCGTAGATCGTGACTTTTTCCTTGTTGAGTGGTTCGAACCGTTCGGTCGTGTTGGTTAAAGTGTTGTAGAAAGATATTTTCATGGGCCAAACATCATCTCAGTCTAGGGTTGTTGGTTTCGCGCTTGTTTAGCCAAATTGCAGCGTCGTGTCCAGGGTGTTGTCTGCCTGCCGGCCTCAATCGTCCACTTGCCGGTCCGTAAAAAGGGGCTTCGGCTGTTCTGATGCAACCACCTGTTCCGGTCTGGCTAAACCGGCCGCATCGTCACTTGGCCATCTCGCTTGCGACTTTATCAAGAAAATGGCACCGACAATTAGCACGCCGCCAGCGAGACACTCGGTGCCGCTCATCTGTTCACCTAGAAAGAACCAGGCCAGCGAAAAAGTGAACAAGGGTGTCACCGTCTGCAGCGCGGATGAGAGGGTGGCACCGAGCAATCGAACGGCGTTGTAGAGAAACAAATGCCCTAGTGCGACACCGGTGATAGATGAGAAAAACATGAGTAGCCAGGCCGTGCTGTCTAGCTTCCAAAGATCTGACGGTTGCCCTTTGACGCACATGGCGGCAAGAGTACCAAGTGAGACAAACTGTGCCACCAATCCGAACGTC
>DUDC01000316.1:0-35012 GCA_012959465.1 Planctomycetaceae bacterium | reverse complement strand
GGCGGACGTGTCAAACGCCCCACGTTCGCTAGCGAGCGCAACACAACCGACAATGCTGGCCAATATGCCGAGCCAAAACCAAGCCGATTTGAGCAGTTTGCGTTCTTCGGGGAACATCACCATTGCGCCAAACAACGCCCAGACCATCGCCATGCGAATAAAGAACCCGATGGTGCTCGCCGGCAGATAATAGGGTGCTTGAGCCCAAAAAACCTGCCCGCCAAACGCCAGGAAGGCCGGAATTGCACAGCGGATCAACAGTTTTCTGTCAATCATTTTCTGGCGGTAGGCATAGACCAACGCTGGCCAGTAGAGCACTGCAGCAAATGGGTAGCGGATGCCATTTGCCGTCCAGGGATCGATCGACTTGGCAAGCTGGCGAAGGACGACCGGCATCGCGCCCCAAAAAACGATGCACGTGGCCAAACTCAGACAGCCAAACAACAGCCGATGGTCGGGAGTTCTCTTGTTCACTCTGCGGTACGCGGTCTTCCGCTTCTCCAATCAACGAACGAATTAACGTCGAAGATTGAACTCCTTGAATTTCTGGCTGAGAACGTCTTCCGCAGCGGTGACTGAATCTTTGTCTGTGGCCGAGTTCTTGTCCGCATCTTCACCCGTTGTTTCTGGACGAAGCACCGGTTGCTGCGGCAATTCTTTGGGAACTTCGGCTGGCCCCGACTTCATTTGAGTCGTATCCACCTTGTGCGCTCTTGCCGTCGGATCCGCCATGCGTTTGGTTCGCTCTTTTTCGTCTTCTTCCATCAACCAAGCACTAATCTCGGCGTCCGAATCGGAGGGCAGTCCCGATTTGACTTCCGGTTCTCCTTTGCGGTGAATCCCGATCTCGAGAACTAGTTTACCAATTGTCAAACGGTCTCCGGCGAGGAGACGGGCAGAGCCTTTGACGATGTCATCGTTGACCTTAACGTCGCCCTGTTTTGCCAGATCATGGAGAGTGACTTCGTTTCCACGCACGCGGATCACGCCGTGTTTTGAAATCAGGCCGGCCACTTTGCAACAGACACACGCTTTGGAAGAAGCCCCGATCAAATACAGTTTTTCGCCTTCGCGTTTGATCGGTTTACCGCCTTTCTCGACGGCATGCTTGGAACGGTTTTTAATTTTGATGACGACGGAAGCCATCTTTGCACCTCGAACGACTCGAGTCATGGGACCACACGGGTTCTATTGTAGCGAGAAAGGGTGCTCAGCGAGAAACCCCTCTTTGGTGGGGCCGTAGGTCACGTTCGCCAAAAGTGACCCGAAATGGTCCTTGGAGGAAGCGTTTTTTCCACTTGGGGCGACAGTTGAAAAACACGGCCGCGAATGCGGCCATGCATGTAGTCGTGGGTGTCAGCTCAGGGAACGCGTGTTGCAACCGCGATGCGAATCCTCTAACGACACCTGCCGTGACAGCGAACGCGTCGACCGGATAGCTGCCGGTCACGTAATCCACAGGCTGCGCCTGTGACTACATGCTTCGCCGCGAGATTCGCCCCGCAACGTCTCCCCGCCGCGAACGGATTCGACTACGATTTGCATCAATGGGGTGACAGCATATTCTGTCGCGTCAGGGGATCTGGTGATTATCGTTAGTTATGCCGTCTACGAAGAATCGGAACTTTCAGACCACACTCCACGGGTGTATCGTGTCGATGAACTGAACCGCATTCTCGAGTGAAGTGCGACAAGAGTGCCAGTGACCACAAACCGAATTGACGACAGCGTATCCGTTCGTATTGCTGAAGACTCAGTATGCGACCGCATGGCGATGGACCGTTTTTTTCGCGTGTGCCGGTGGGATCCGTACCATCTCAAGCGATTTCGTTATGCGTTGTTTGTCGAGGGACGCAGCGATGCCAACGCCGTAGCTATGTTGCCCGACCACATTCGCTCGGCCGTCGTCGACCGATTCCGGCTTCACTCGTTGCCGCTTCCCGTCGTGGTATCATCGGTCGCCGATGCTTCTGAGAAAGCCCTATTCACGTGTCGAACCACGGACGCATTTTCCTCGGAAACATTCTCGTTTGAGACCGTTCTGATTCGAGGAACGAGTCGACGCCGGACGCTGTGTGTCTCGTCCCAGGTCGGTTGCGCGGCGCGCTGCCATTTTTGTGCCACCGGTCAGATGGGCCTATCACGCCAATTGGCAACCGCCGAGATCTTGGATCAGGTCCTACATTTTCGCCAACGGATGCGAACAACGGGTGAACAACTTCGCAACGTCGTTTTCATGGGAATGGGCGAACCACTACACAACGAAACCGCGCTTTATGCCGCACTTGAGGTATTGCAAGATCCACGGATGTTCAACTTTTCGCCACGACGTGTCATGGTGTCAACCGTTGGGGTTCCCGATGCCATGCTCCGTTTCAGCCGGCGGTTTCCGAATACCTCTTTGGCACTAAGCCTACATTCAGCAGATCAAGAGCAGCGGGCCGAGTTGATCCCGCTCGGCAAAACGGCCCCGCTCTCCGAACTTCGACCGGTGTTGAAAGAAATGGTGGCGACCGGACGGCCAGTGATGATTGAGTATCTAATGCTCGATCGCGTCAATGATTCGCTCGAGCACGCTGTGCTGCTCGGCAAATTCCTTGAGAACCTTCGCGTCCACATCAACCTCATCCCGTACAATCCCATCGATGGATTGCCCTGGACAACGTCACCGAGGGACGTTCGAGATCGATTTGCCAAATGCTTGCGTAATGAGGGGTTTATCGTGACTGTCCGCCACTCTCAAGGACAGGATATTGCCGCGGCCTGTGGACAGCTGGTGACAAGCGACTAGGCAAGATGACCGTTCGTTCGTTCGAAGATCACTGTCACCTAAAGTGTGTTTTTAACTCTGCTCGATACGTGTAGCACGCCGCGTCGGCAACATCCGGCCTTGATTCGCGTTCACAAGACCCAACAAATGGAGAGCATCAGGGTGTTGAGGGTCCTGCTCGAGTACCTGGTCGTAGAGTGCGGCCGCTTTTTCGAGTTGCCCCGATTTTTGCAACGCAATTCCACGTTGTAGCAAGTCTCGGTCGCCGTTGTTCGTCGCCATAGGACGTGTTCTTGTTTTGTGAGTTCTGCTGCCCATCCGTCGAACGAGTGGGTATCGATGAGTCCGATACTGAGCCACTAGCCTACCGGGACGTTCCGCTGTAACCTTTCTCGCTGCACACTTGGTCTAACCTAAAGTGAACTTTGTGTTTGCTGCAATTTGCGGACGACCACGGTGATCGAACGAAGTTGGGGCGTTTACGCAAGGGGCCGATAGGCCTGACAGCCGTAGAGGACGACTCATGAGAAGTCTTGTCGTGATTCCCGCTCGGCTTGCTTCCACGCGTTTACCGGAAAAACTGCTGCTCTGCGAGACCGGTAAGCCGGTGATCCAGTACACCTACGAAGCAGCAAAGACGGCAAAGCGGCCGATGGACGTGGTTGTCGCGACCGATAGTCCACGGATTATGGATGTTGTGACTTCATTCGGCGGGGTTGCCTGTTTGACGGATCCCAATGCTCAAAGCGGGACCGATAGGGTGGCTGAAGTCGCTCAGTCGCGGCAAGACGTCGAGATTTTCGTCAACGTCCAAGGGGACGAACCCGAAATCGACGGGCAACTCATCGACGATCTGATCGAGCTGCTATTGAGTGACGATCGGGCCGAGGTCGCGACGTTGGCGACCCGGATACGAAATTCAGCGGCCATTAGTGATCCGTCATGTGTGAAGGTCACCAGGAACCATCAGGGCCACGCGCTGTACTTTAGTCGTTGCCCGATCCCCTACGTTCGAGATCCAGAATCTGCCGCAGACGCCGACCATCTGCAACACTTGGGGATTTACGCCTATCGACGTGATTTTCTTCTCGCTTTGGACGACCTGCCCCAGTCGCCGTTGGAGGACTTGGAGAAGCTCGAACAGCTCCGTTTTTTGCAGGCGGGGACGGTGATAAGAGTCGGCTTGGCGGAACATTCGGCTCAGGGAATTGACACGATGGAAGACTATCTGGCGTTTGTCAGTCGGGTGTCGAAGCGTTAATATGTGCCCTTCATGGTCGAGGTATTATTGTTGTTGGCCGTCTCCTTTGTCATTCCGCACATCTGATAGGGGGCGGCCATCCGTTCTTTAGCAGGGAGGTCATGGTGACCAAGCATATATTTGTCACGGGAGGAGTCGTCAGTTCGCTCGGAAAAGGACTCACCAGTGCCTCGATCGGTATGCTGCTCGAGCGGCGCGGGCTTCGGGTTCGGATGCAGAAACTGGACCCGTACATCAACGTCGACCCGGGAACAATGAGCCCGTATCAACACGGCGAAGTCTATGTCTTGGATGATGGGAGTGAAACGGATCTGGACCTAGGGCACTACGAACGATTCACCAATGGCCCTCTTACTCGCGATTCAAATTACACGACAGGGCAGATCTACCTACAAGTCATCGAAAAGGAACGCCGCGGGGAGTTTCTCGGTAAAACGGTGCAGGTGATCCCGCATATTACGAACGAAATAAAGAGCGTCATTCGCAAGTTGGGTGATGAATCTGTCGATGTCGTGATCACCGAAATCGGCGGTACTGTGGGTGACATTGAAAGTCAGCCATTCCTAGAGGCCATTCGTCAGTTCTCATTGGACGTGGGCAAAGAGAATTGCCTGTACATTCATTTGACGTTGGTTCCCTACCTGAAGGCCGCGGGTGAATTAAAGACGAAACCAACTCAGCATTCGGTCGGGCAATTGCGTGAAATTGGCATACAACCCGATGTGCTTATTTGTCGTTGTGAGCGTTCGATCAGTCGCGAGGATCGCGAGAAAATCGCTCTGTTTTGCAATGTGCCGCTCGAGGCCGTTGTGGAGGAAAAGGACAAAGAGTTTTCAATCTACGAAGTGCCGCTGGGATTGGTCGAGAATGGACTAGATCAATGGATCGTGGACAAGTTGTCCCTTTCCGCCGCGCAGCCCGAAATGGATGACTGGCACGATTTGCTTCACCGCCTGAGGAATCCGAGCCACGAAATCAGTATCGCAGTCGTGGGGAAGTACGCCGAGCATTTCGATGCCTACAAATCGATCTACGAAGCGCTTGATCATGCAGGAATTCACCATCTGGCTCAAATTCGAATCGGCCGCATCCTCAGCGAAGATATCGAAGACGACGGCCCGGAACGATTACTGACCGGGTTCGACGGGATCCTCGTCCCCGGTGGATTTGGGGAACGCGGTATTGAAGGCAAGATCGAAACGGTGCGTTTTGCACGCGAGAAAGGGGTCCCGTTTTTGGGGATCTGTCTGGGGATGCAATGTGCGGCGATCGAGTTTGCACGCAATGTCGTCGGTCTGGATGGTGCCAACTCGACAGAATTCGACAAGGACACCACCCATCCAGTGATCTGCCTATTGGACGAACAACAGAATGTCACCGAAAAAGGCGGCACCATGCGGTTGGGAGCCCAGCCAGCAGTCCTGCAGGAAGGAAGCCACGCGCACAAGTGTTACCAGACGGATTATGTTCTCGAACGACACCGCCATCGATACGAATTCAATAGTCAGTACAGGCAACAGTTTGCGGCTCATGGCATGCACGCGACGGGAGTCAGTCCCGATGGCAAGCTGCCGGAAATTCTCGAAGTTGTAGATCATCCTTGGTTCGTGGCTGTGCAGTTTCATCCCGAGTTCAAATCAAAGCCGATCAAGGCGCAACCGCTCTTTGCCGGCTTCATTGGCGCGGCGATTGCCCGGCGTCAAAAAAAAACGACGGATGAGGGAATGACCGCCGAAAACGCCCCGGTTGGTGATGGTGACGCGGTTATCGATGCACGATAGCCGGCATCTCGTATTCTGATCATATTGGACCCTCAAGAGGATTCGTTCAGATGAGTAACGCAGACGAGGAAACGCCAGAAATCATCATCGATGAAGACTGGAAGACGAGAGTTCAGACCGAGCGAGAGCAATTGCGGCAACAGGAGGCCGAAACGGGTGAGCCTGCGTCGGAACCCACTGCGTCCGACAAGCCCCAGTCGCAACCGGCAGATCATGCGATTCCGCCAGCCAGTTTCCTGCTGTTGGTTCAAATGCTCGCCAGTCAAGCGATGATGGCGTTACAGCAGGCGATCGCGGTCAAGACGGGCGAAGGCACTCCGGAGGAGGGTGAGGATGCCGCCTCGGCGCCGGAGTTAATTCGCTGGGCAAAACACCAGATCGATACGATGGCCGTGCTCGAGGAGAAGACCAAGGGCAATCTGGACGATGACGAACAGCAGTTTCTCAATCAGACGCTGCAGGAGCTACGGATGGTGTTCATCTCCGTGGCGAAGTAGCTGAGAATGGAAGTGGTTGCGTCAGGTGTCTTGGTCCGGCGTCGCGTTACGAAGTGGCGGGACCGTCGCGACAGCGACGTGGGCGAGATATCAACCCGCCGCGTCGGCGAGAGATCAGGAAAAAACAACGCTTTGCAAGCAAGGAGCGTCCTTGCTAACACTCATTCGGCGACACGCATCCCCATGCAGTGGTCTAACCGTGGCTCCTGCCATCTTGCTTGCAAAGCGTATTTTCATGCCCTTGCCGTGCGGCTCGGGCTCGTGATTTCCTGTTTGCTGAGATCGTTCAATCGGCGAGTCCTTGAAACAGGGAGTGAAAATCGACGATATGGCTGTCGACGTATTCGATCCACCGACTAACACTCCAGATTTCGACGCAAATTGCTGCGCCGACCGTCATTAATTCTCCCCCCGGTTCGACGCCCAAGAACTCACGAAACCCCTCCGGAATCGTCAAGCGGCCTCGACCAGCCAACTGGACTTCACAGTGACGCGTCGAGAGCAATCGACCGAGTTGTTGAACTTGCGGCAGCCGCCCTTCCAGCCGTCCTGCCTGCATCTTGGACTGCACCAACTGAACGCCTGAATCCAGTCGAGTTTGCCAACTGTTGGCGTTCCAGAGGCTGAGGGCACCGGGCCGCTCCTTGGCAAGGATGCACGGTTGGTCAGCGAGGTCCTCTAGCAGGTTGGGGGGGAGTGAGAGACGATGTCGCTCATCAAGGGTTCGGCGAAATTCTCCTATCAGTAGGTTCTTTTCGGAGGTCATGAAAATAGCCCGTCGAGAAGCTGTCTTCACGCCATCCGGTGGCGTCAGGGAAATCAGCCCAAAAGAGTAAAAAAAAGATCTAAATTGTGGGATACACACCCAATCCAGGTGGAATTCTAGCATTATCGGTCCGGCATGCAAGTGTTTTATCGAATTCACGTGGAAATTGCGGGTTCGTGCGATCTCGGGTGAAAAAAGTCGTCTCGCCGTCGCTTCGTTGTTTTGGTATCACCGTCCGACCAAATTGTGTGGAGGTGTGCTGGATGCAAATACGACAGACCGAAGACCCCATCGTCATTACCGGAATTGGGCTGATAACGTCTGTCGGAAAGACCCGTGAGACTACATGGGAGGCGATGCGAAACGGCGAACGCAACATGCGTTTCATGGATGAGTGTTGTGGCATCTCGACCGGCAAAGTGATCTGTGCGGAAGTCGACATTCCTCACACGGCTGGACGATTGAAAGTGCTCCCCATGTGTGAGTCAGCGGCAGCCGAAGCGATTTCGGATGCTCGCATTCAGTGGGACAAAGTCGACCGTTCTCGGTTTGGCTCGTCCTTAAACGCCCACGTTGGCGATACCCGTTGGCTTCGTGACAGAGGCAGATGTAATGACAGCTCGTTGGTCCCCTGGCACACTCAATGGCTTCCGAATTCGACCGCTTCGCACATCCCGAATTTGTACGGCCTTGGCGGACCGCGTCTCAGTCATTCGACGGCCTGCGCTAGCAGTCTTGTAAGCGTCCTTGCCGCGGCGCGGTCGATTCGAGACGGGCAATGTGACATTGCTATCGCTGGTGGAGCCGATGCAATCGACCCTATTTTTGCAGCCGGCTTCCGCAAGATGCGTGTGTTGGCAACCGCGGAAAACCCAAACGAGGCTTGTCGACCGTACGATGTTAATCGCAATGGATTTGTGATGGGCGAAGGCGGTGCTGTTTTGGTGTTGGAAAAACTGAGTCACGCCGTGCGTCGCGAAGGCGTGCGGATCTATGCCGAACTGGTATCGAGTTGTCTGGTTGGTGACGCGCATCACGTCACCGGTTTGGATAAAGAAAGCGAAGCATTGGTCTACGCGATTCGTACGGCACTCGATCGAGCCGGTATATCACCTGCCGAGGTTGGCTACGTCAGTTCTCACGGCACAGGCACAGAGCAGAACGACTTGGCAGAGATGCGTGCTTTGGCAACCGTTTTTGGCCGCCACGTCTCGGAGTTGTACGTTAGTTCGTCGAAGTCGATGTTGGGTCACATGGTCAACGCTGCGGGGGGAGCCGAATTGGCCGTCACGCTTTTAGCAATGCGTGACGGGTTTGCGCCACCGACCATGAATGTCACTTCGCTTGATCCTGAATGCCAGTTTGACTGCCTACCTCAGTCCGGAAAGCGACGTCGATTTCAATATGCGTTGAAACTCTCGTTGGCATTTGGCGGCCATCTAATGGCTGTGGTGTTGCGACGTTGGGATGCGCAACATCTCGGTTTTGAATACACCGACGCGTCACCAGTGCGTCGCGCGGCTTAGCACCGAAGACGTCGATGTCCGCCGTCTAATTCGCCTTCCTTTGTTGCTTCGTCTCTTCGCGTGAGACATCAATAAGAGCATCACACAAAGACACAAAGTCACGAAGAGTCCGCTAGTACCAATCGCCGTTTGTGGCAGCGCTCATGTCGAGTGACTATTTCCGAATCGCTCGCATCTTCTTCCGGATCGACTGAGCTAACCGCTATTCCATGGTCGCTTTACGGCGGAGGATGTGATGGTAGTACTGCGCAAAACGATGGGCTTCATCACGTACGTATTGAAGCAGTCTCAACGAAAATGCGTGGCGACTGGGCCGCACCGACTCCGTCTGCCCGGGGAGGAAAATCTCCTCCTCTTTCTTGGCTAGCGAAAGCAGGAATGGGGGCTGGATATCAAGGGCTTGAAATGCTGATAGAGCTGCATTCAGTTGACCCTTGCCGCCATCGATAAGTAGCAGGTCGGGAAAAGTCTCACCTTCGTCGCTGAGTCGCTTGTACCGTCGGGCAACGACCTCGTGGATACTTCGGTAGTCGTCGATTCCCTTTACCAGGCGAATCTTGTAGCGTCGATAGCCAGGTTTAAATGGTAGCCCGTCCAAGAACTGCACGACACTAGCGACTGTCTGTCCACCGCCGAGGTGGGCGATATCGATTCCCTCAATCGTTCGCGGTGCATTGCTCAAACCGAATAGTTTTTTCAGTCCAGCGAGTCCCTTTTTGGGGTCTGTATAAAAGACTTCTGGCTGCGCGTGCGTGTCAATGTCGCCTCGTTTGTCTAACGAAAGCAGCATCTCGATCTCATCTCGCAATCGAGCCGCCGTCTCGTATTCGAGTTTTGTGGAAGCCACCGCCATTTCTTCACGCATTTGGTCGACCAGATCGTGCTTTTTACCGTCCAGGTACATCTGCAGTTTTCGGATGTCGTTTCGGTAGTCCTGCTTGGAGATTTGCAAATTGCAGGGTGCGGTGCACTGGTGAATGCTGGCCAATAGGCAGGGACGAAACCATTGCCATTTTTCGTCGCTGGCGTCGATGTCAAGAGAGCAGGTACGGAACTGAAAGATTCGTTGCAGTACCTGCACAGCCCCTCGGAGCGCGCCCGCGCTAGCAAAAGGGCCGTACAACTTAACACCACTTGACCGCGGCTCACGCGTCACCTCGACGCGCGGGTAGTCCTCGCGTGTGGTGATCATCAAATACGGAAATGTTTTGTCGTCCTTGAGTTCCTTGTTGTATTTCGGTTGGATGTCTTTGATCAGACGGGACTCGACCAAGACAGCGTCGACTTCACTGTCACATTCAACGTAATCGACATCGTGGATTTCGTGGATCCAAGTCGCGGTGCGCTGTTCTTCGGACGCGTTTTTCAGAAAGTAACTACCCGCGCGAGATCGCAGGTTCTTGGCCTTCCCCACATAGATCGTCCGCCCTGCGGCGTCCTTCATCAAATAGACACCCGCCGTCTTCGGGAATTCACGCACTTTCTGGGCTGCGCGTAGCCAAGCGAGGTTCGGTGGAGCGGCGTCACTATTCTCAGGTTCATCGCTACCGTCAGATTTTTCTTCGGATTCCATAGAGGAGCTTGCCAGAGGTGTGGATTTGATGAGATTGAGCGATATCGCACGCGTCTGAACTTCGCTGCCAATGCGGGCTACTATTATACTTTGGTGGCAGGTCGTAAATCACACACTATCCTAGCGACGCGTGCAGGTCAGCGACAAACCCACTCCTCAGGAAAGTCACGCTAGGACCTTGCTTCGAGCGGCATTCGCCACGAGAATAATAGCTATCGGATGCGTCGTTTCTCGCCACGGACGGAGCTCACAGGGGCGTTGCCCCTGATCGCAACTCGCCTCTGCGAAACTGAACTAGCGGCTTGGGGCGGGGCAATACTCACGCCTCCAACCCGGATGATTCGCTATGCCTAAAATCCTTGTCGTCGACGATTCAAAACTGGATAGGGTTTTCGCCGCCAGCCTGTTGGAAAATACGGAATATGAGGTTGTATTTGCCGAGAACGGTGTGAAGGCGATGGAGATAATCGAGCGTCAGGCACCGGATCTTATGCTGACGGACCTCAAGATGCCGGAGATGGATGGCTTGGAGTTGGTCAATAACTCGCGATTGCGCGTGCCATATCTGCCGATCGTGCTGATGACCGCTCATGGCAGTGAGGCGATCGCGGCCCAAGCGTTGCAACAAGGTGCCGCCAGCTACGTACCAAAATCGGAATTGGCACAGAAACTCGTGCCCACACTCGACGAACTGACGGCTCTGCAACGGGCGGATCGTAGCCATAGCCGTCTGGTGGAGTGTTCGACTCTTACTGAATTTGAGTTTGTCTTGCCGAATGATCCGTCAACGATTGACCCGTTGGTCGATTTGACCCAGCAAATGATGCAGAGCATGGGATTGTGCGATGGCAACGGCGAAATTCAAATCGGCGTCGCCCTTGAGCAGGCTCTGCAGAATGCCATGATTCACGGGAACCTTGAGTTGAGTGGAGAACAACTGCGAGACATGGATGAGCCCGACCGGTTGATCCGAGCGCGTCGCGCGTCGGAACCGTATAAGTCAAGGACGGTACGTGTGCAATTGCGAATTGGCCGCGACGAAGCCGTGTTCGAAGTAAGTGACCAAGGCCTGGGATTTAACCCGTCTCAGTTTGGGAACGACCTCGAAGAGTCGTCACAATCAAATGGCCGCGGATTGGTCTTGATGCAAGCGTTCATGGATGAAGTCGAATTCAAAGACAGCGGTCGGTGTGTGCGGATGGTGAAGCGACGCAGCAAATAGGCCGAGTTCTTATATTGACTGATCGGTGTAATGGGCCGACCAGCCAACGGAAAGCAAACTAGATGGGACACTCGGGAACTCATGGTCTTCATGCCTGACGAAAACAGCATCCGCCGTACCCAGATAGTGTTGGTCGCACTGGGTTGCGTATGCGGCCTGTTGATGTTCACCTCACTGGCTGCCAACATGCTCTCGCTGGCCAGAATAGCGTTCGTGGGAATTCTGTTGATTCTTCCCGGCATCATTGCATTAGGTGTTTGGTCCTGGTGGCTATTCGGTTTTCGATCGGCGGACGGAGTTCTCACTGGCGTTGGTGAGTCGGACAAGTCGGAGCAGAGCGAAACGTGAGCGAAAATCTCTCTCAGATCGCTAAGGACTGGCGGAGCAATGCCAAGCCGCTCGCCACCTGGGTTATGCGGCATTTGGTAAATCGCACCGATGTGTGGGGCCGGTACTTGCCAATGAAAAATCGCATGCCATAGAATTTCGCTCTAAAGGAGATTGCCGTCGGCGATGTCCTGAATGGCCACAGCACAGTCCTCCAGTGCTTCCCGGGCCTTAGTCCATTCCATCCTTCGCACAAAGCCATGGATCATCCCATCGTAGCGTCGGAATCGCGTCGCGACACCCGCGTCAGACAATCGTCGAGCGTAAGCTTCGCCTTCATCTCTCAATGGATCGTACTCGGCCGTCAGCACAAAGGCGGCCGGGAGATCGCTAAGATCCGTTGCTTGTAATGGCGAAGCCATCCAATGCGATCGCTCGGAGGCGTCTGGTAAGTACTGATCCCAAAACCAGATCATCATGTCCCGGGTAAGGTGCAGTTTTTTGGAATTCTCAAGGTAGGATGGTGTGTTGAAGTCGCAATCGGTGATGGGATAGACCAGAATCTGGCCATTGATTTTAGGGCCCTGTCGTTCTCGAGCCAGCAGACACGTCACGGCAGCCAAATTGCCGCCAGCACTATCTCCCGCGACGAATAACTCGCCTGGCTTGCCCTGCACAGCGTCCAGGTTGTCCGCTACCCACGCGGTTGCCTGATAGCAATCTTCGGCGGCGGCGGGAAATTCATGCTCGGGCGCCATCCGGTATTCGACCGAGATAACGTGGCGGGAAGAACGGGCCGCCAGGTCCCGACAATAGGCGTCATGCGTGTCACGGCTTCCGATCACCCAGCCACCCCCGTGAAAGTAGACCAACACCCCAGCCGCACCACTGGTCGGCGCGTAGTGACGTAGCGGAATCGCCGAACCTTCGGGGCCGATGGCTACCAAATCACGAACGTCTAGAACGTTGTGAATCGGCTGCAACTGTCGGCTGCTGGTGAGCATATTCCGCCGGGCATCCGCAACCGGTAATTGATTGATCGGCGGAAGGCTGGCTGACTCCGAAAGCCATTGCTGAACTTGAGGGTCGATGGACATGTTTCCCTTTTGCGTTTGATATTGGCGATGTTACGAGTGGGTGATTGTACCCCGTTGTGACTCGCTGATCTCGCGGGCTAGGACTGCGTCAATTTTGGATCTTGGGGTAGAGCCGCAGAGTTCGTAACCCGATGCGTCAGCGAGGGCTGCAATTTGCGTCATCCCTTGCTGACGCTTCGGGTTACCTCGTCGCGTGCCAAACCTATTTATTCATCGTGACAACTATCGACGCACTTCCAACAACATTCCGGGGAGGAACAATTCCGGAAGTACAGTCAGGTCACGATCGTCCAATTGAGTGACTTTGAGTTCATACTTGCCTGCGCGTTCAACAAGCTGGTCAATCGCGGTGACGCAGCCGTACACCAGCAAAGCGCGCCCTTCACCCGTGAGATGGCGGTCCAATTCACAGAGAATTGAGTCGAGCAACTGAAATTCAGTATCGTAAAAAGCAAATTCGCTCACTTTGCGTGGAACGGCATCTTCCCAAGGTGGATTAGAGATGATCAAGTCGAACTTCTCGCCATCGCCGATCACCGAATACGCGCCGGGCCGGCCGGCAGCAACTCGGCGAACATCGAGATGAGCATCCAGTCCCAACCGTTCCGCATTGTATTTGGCGTTTGCCACCGCTCGGGGGTTAATGTCGGTGGCGACCACTCGCGCCGCACCATGGCGGAGGCAGCAAAGCGAAATGATTCCGGTGCCCGTACCAATTTCCAAAACAGACAAGCCGCTGGCAATCTTTCCATCGCCGATCAGCTTCCGCAAACTTTCCGAGTCGCGGGCGTCCCAGAAAACGGTGTTGAACTGGGCTAATTTGCTTTCCAGTTCGGGCACGTGGTGAAACGAGACGATGTGAACGTCTAGTTTCTCTTCTAGTTTCTCTTCGCGCTCTTTTACTGCAATCGATGGCAGCGTTTGGTAAATACACCAACTCAGACACAAAGTCAGCACGGGAAGTTGAATGCGTGTCAACATAGTGACCTACGAATCAACAAGTTAACGTCATGGACAATGGGCCACGACACGATGGAAGTGTAGTTGTATTTCGCCGCTGACCACTCGTCGGACACCTTCGACCAGGCAGTGGGGCTCGTTGTCCTCCTGTCCGATCCGCTTGATTTCATCAAGCTTCATACCTGGCATCGCCTGAAATGTTGATTGATAGATCGTTTGATTACCGGCATCCAATTCGGGAACGATGAAGTGGCACGTGGCGCCATAGGTAAGCATCCGTCCGGCGTAAGCGTCGTGGTACGGACGAAAACCCGGAAAACTTGGCAGCAGACCGTGATGGAGGTTTACGATTCGGCCACCGGCGTATTTCCAGCAAACCGCAGCCGGCAAGACTCGCATGTAGCGAGCCAAAATAACGTAGTCGACCTCGTATTGGTCGAGTAGTTCGACCAGTTTGTCGTTGTCTGGCTCGCCGCGTGAGTCCCCGACCAAATGCCAGGGAACGTCAAACTGCTCCGCAATACCGCGACATGACGCGCGATTTCCGATCATGACCGCCGGCGTCGCGGCAACGTTCCCGTCACGGATCGCACGTAGCAGCGCCAGCGAGGTTTCCGGCAGGTATGTCGTGCAAATCGCCAGACGAGGTCGCCGACCGTTAGTCGGCGGAGCCCAAACGCGTACCGACAGGTTCTTTAGATCGCCAATCTGCGTCAATTCGTCGCGGAGTTGGGCAACCTGGTCCTTGGGGAACTCGACACGTAGGAGCATTGCAAAGAGCGCTTCCTCATCGTGATCGTACATCTGGATTTCACCAATGTTCGCTCCCTGAGTCGTTACATGGTGAATGATCGGATCGGCGAGACGCACATTGTCGGGCCCAACGGCCGTGACGATGACCTGCATTGGCTGGTTCTGTGTGAGTTGTTGTTAGTGGGTGAATGCCATGCCTGAAGCTAGCGGAACAGGGAAGTGTACCACAAGATTGTGATGTCGCCATTTCCGCATCAATCTCGCAATTCGCTGCACCGATAGCTTCCGCCCTTTGCGTCCAAGAGTGGTCTCACCGAGCCTTTCGGTCGCTAGAAAACTTGATGTTAATCTGCTAACCTGTGTCCTCTCAACGGTCACGACATCGTTGAGAAGCATGACACAGACAGTTTTTCATCAACAGTGTTTTTTTTGACGTCATCGAACGGTCCGCGTGCAGGCTCACTTGAGTTTTGCGAGAGAACGATATGAGCACGAGCATAACTCCTGGTAAACCACGGCGCAAGGATCTGCCCAAAGACGCCAATCTTTGTGAATTTTGCTCGGCGAAGTGCTGTAAGTACTTCGCTTTACCCATTGATGAACCGGACGAGCCAACCGATTTTGACTATATCCGTTGGTACCTGCTGCACGATCGTGCGTCGGTGTTCGTTGAGGACGATGACTGGTACCTGCTGGTTCACACGGACTGCAAGCATCTAAAGCCGGACAACATGTGCGGGATCTACGAGACTCGACCTCAAATATGCCGGGAGTATTTGACCGACAACTGCGAGTACGAGGATCATTGGACCTACGACCGCTACTTTGAAACTCCCGAACAAGTCGTCGAATACTACGAAGCAGTTGTGTCCGAGGGGGCAGCGACGATCCGCAGTGCGAAGCCCGACCTATTGACGGTGGTATCGTAAGCTACGCTGTTGAACTGCCCGACGTCGACTTGGTTTGGATGCGATTGACGAGTCTGGCACCGGTGCCGCAGCTCGAATCATTCTCTTCTGTCGATCAACAAAATGGGAAGCAATGAACGCTGACGGAAAAGAGACCGAGAAAACGAGAATTAAGCCGCGCATCCTGAGTGGATTCCGAGATTTTCGCCCTGAGGTGATGATTCCCCGCGAGCGAATGATCGAGACTGCCAAACAGGTTTATCGTGCCTATGGATTTGCCCCGATCGACACTCCAACCCTCGAGTACCTCGACATCCTTCTCGGAAAAGGCGGAGACGAGAGCGATAAACAGATGTATCGCTTTACTGACAACGGGGGTCGCGAAGTCGGAATGCGATTTGACTTGACAGTCCCGCTGGCTCGATTTGTCGCCCAGCACTCAAACGACTTGGGTCTTCCCTTCAAACGCTATCACATCGCGTTGGTGTGGCGTGGAGAGAGGCAGCAGTTTGGACGTTATCGCGAATTCATGCAGTGCGATTTTGATTGCATCGGTTCACTGCACGTGTCATCGGATATCGAGACGGCGCTCGTTATTGATGACTTGCTCCATTCGTTGGGGTTCGATCGATTTACCATCCGGTTGAACAGCAGACAGATCCTCAACGGGATTCTCGAGACCGTGGGGTTGCTTGACAAGAGTGTCGCCGTCTTGCGGTCGCTCGACAAACTCGGCAAAGTCGATCGAACCGCTGTCATTGAGGAAATGGAAGAAAAGGCAGGTGCTTCGCGAACGGAGGCGGAGAACATCCTGAAGTTGGCCGATCTCAATGGTTCCAATCAACAGATCTTGCGAGACTTGGAGCCGATGGTCCGGGGAAACGAGGTCGGCGAAACCGGGTTGGCTCGACTGCACGCGATTGTCGATGGGTTTGAGGCGGCAGGTGCCAACGGAGCACGCATCAAGATCGATGTGTCGATCGCTCGCGGACTTGCCTACTACACGGGAGCCGTTTTCGAGACGGTCCTTGACGACTTGCCCGGCATTGGGTCGGTCTGTTCGGGGGGACGCTACGATGACCTGGCGGGTGTTTACACGAAACAGGAACTGCCCGGAATTGGCGCGTCTTTAGGGCTCGATCGACTGTTGGCGGCTCAGGAAAAGTTGGGGATGATCCCCGAAGTCCAAACGCCGGCGCAGATCTTCATTCCCTATTTTGACAAGACTGGCTTACATCAATACCTCAAACTTGCCGGCGATCTGAGACGGGCGGGACTACGAGTCGAGGTGTACCCCGAAGCGAAAAAACTGGGACAGCAATTGAAGTATGCTGACCGCCGTGGCTTTGTCGTCGCGATCATCCAGGGTCGAGACGAATTTGAGCAGGGCGTGTGTCAGGTAAAAGATCTTCGTTCAGGCGATCAGAACGAAGTCGTGACGGACGACCTCCAAGTATTGGTGCAGCACCTGAACGATCTACTTTCGGTCGAGTAAGCGGCCAAGCCAGCCCACGGATCGTGATCGCCTAATTGTCAGTCGACACACTCCATGCCGACAATCGAGTTCAATTCGATTCTCGCCCCGCCGGACAACTCGATACTCTCTTGTTCGCCGTTGTCGATAGCGAGTTTTACGCGTGCGAAGTCGTCCAGACAATGCTCGAACGCGTCTACAATCAAGGGGTCGAAGTGCTCGCCTTTTTCAGCGACGATGAGTTCATAGGCTTGTTCAAAGGGCATTTCCGTTTTGTAGACTCGCGCCGAAGTTAGTGCGTCAAAGACATCAGCTAGGGCGGTAATTCTCGCTGATAATGGTATTTCTCCGCCTCGCAATCCGCAGGGATATCCGCGCCCGTTGAATCGCTCGTGGTGATACAGAGCAATGTCGACCGCCATGTGTAGGAAACGCGAATTGCGGAATTGGCGAGTTGCCCGTTCAAGAGTCTTCGCGCCAATCACCGTGTGCTGCTTCATGATCTCGAATTCGTCATCCGTCAGTTTTCCTGACTTGAGTAGAATGTGGTCAGGAATTCCCACCTTGCCAATGTCATGCAGGGGTGTCGAACGATAGAGTTCGGCCAGATAGTTGTCGTCAATTTCGGGGTGGTGTACTTCGTTGTGCAGGTAGCACGCCAAAATCTGAGCAAATGCTCGCATTCTCAACAGGTGTTCACCTGTTTCCGGATCGCGTGAGTCGGCCAGTTGAGCCAATGCAAGCACGGTGACATCGCGAGTGTTGATCAACTCGAGTTGTGTATCTTGCAGGCGTTCAGTCAATTGATCTGCCTGAGCGCGGAGGAGCTTGTGTGCTTCCAACAACTGGCCATGTGCCGCACTGGGACTGATGTTGTTCGTAAACACAAGACTGGATTGCCTTGATCGCTGTTCGGTGACCTTACCCACAACCATGTTGGCTAACATGCTGAATTCAGTCTGGTCAAGTGGTTTACGAGTCAGAACAACGCGTTGGCAACAACCAAATCGTTCCGCGATCTGGAATGGAATGCTTGATTCAACGTCGCAGAGAACGATCGCGTGGGCGTATGGCGTGCTGCGCAGAAATACGTGCAGCATGTCAATGAGTGGAAGTGACGTGGTGTCGGCATCAAAGACTGCCAGATCATAGGGAGAGTCATGAGCGATTGCGCGCCGCAGTTGGTTGCTCCACTCGTCTTGCCCAACGCTTGGCAGGAAATCGACGTGGTGCCTGAGACCCGACGAATCACCCGAAAATCGGGGAGGAAGTGAGTTGTCACCCAAAAAATGGTCGATGACGTCCCAGTCGTCGGGCTCACCCCCCACTACGGCGGTTCGAATTGGTCGGCTCGTAGGAGTCATATTGGTCCTGCACAGACTGCGATCGTTATTGCGCGTCCCTGAATGTACGTCGCAGAATTGGCACATGTCGGATTCTTACTCGCCGTTTCCTGCCCATGTGGCGAATTGTTGCTCTGTAACTACAATGGTGCGGAGGACCAATCCTGTAATCGTGGAGCTATACGACCGTGTCATTGCTGATTCCTGTTCTGTTGGCAAAAAACTGGGCCATCGGATATGTCGTTGTGGCAGTCTGTGTCTTGATTGGATGTGCGCTGGTCTGCCGACCAGTCAAACGAAAGCGGTTGGATCTGGCCGCCGAGCGGCGAAAATCAAGGAAATAGGCTGTATTCGCGTCGACGCATGGCGACGAATCCGTCCTGCCTCGGTCACTCAGCGGGTCACTCAGCGGGTCACTCAGCATCTTTCGGACTTGACGGGAATTGCTCGTCCGCCTAAAAACTTCTCACCCAAAAGGCGCAAATTTGGCATGGAGGCCAACATTGAAAACTGCTTCCCAAGAACTAGCTCCGATACCTCTGCTTGATGTTGCTGGTGGGAACCAGCCCCAGCGGGAAGAAATACTAGCCGAACTGGCAAAAGTCCTCGATTCCGGGAAGTTCCTTTACGGACCCCAGGTTCAGCAGTTCGAATCCACGATGGCAGAGCGAATCGGCGTTAAGCAGGCGGTGGGCTGTGCCTCTTGCAGTGATGCTCTGCTGTTGGCGATGATGGCTTGCGATGTCGGTCCGTTGGATGAAGTGATCTTGCCGAGCTTCACGTTTTTCGCAACGGCAAGTGCGGTGGTGCGATTGGGAGCGGTCCCTGTGTTTGTGGATATTATTCCCGGCACGTTCAACATCGACCCCAACCAACTTGAGTCGTCCATTACCAATCGAACACGAGCCATCATGCCTGTCCATCTATTCGGGCAGTGTGCGGCGATGGACGAGATATTGGACGTTGCCGATCGGCGGGGAATTCCAGTCATTGAAGATGCTGCCCAGGCAATTGACGCCAAGTGGCGAGGCCAAGTGGCCGGATCCATGGGCCGAATCGGTTGTTTTAGTTTTTACCCGACCAAGAATCTCGGCGGCATGGGTGATGGTGGTCTGCTCTCCGTCGACGATGAGGACGTCGCGTCGAGGCTTCGCAAACTGGCCGCTCATGGCATGCAACCGCGATACCATCATTCAGAGATTGGAATCAACAGTCGGCTCGACACATTTCAGGCCGCCGTGCTTGGCATCAAACTCCGCCAACTCACACACTGGGTAGAGCAGCGGCGTGCCAACGCACAGCAATACACGGATCTGTTTCGTGAACATGGTCTCGATAAATCACTCGGGATTCCAGAGACAACCGAACACGCCGATCACGTTTGGAATCAGTACACAGTCCGAGTATCCGCTGGTCGTCGCGATGCGCTCAAAGCCTGGCTGTCTGATAACAAGATCGGTTCGGAGGTCTATTACCCTGTACCACTCCACCGCCAGCCGTGTTTTGAGGGGAGATTTCGTGCGGAGTTCCCTCTATTGGAAACAGAGAGAGCTGCCCGAGAAGTCTTGAGTCTTCCCTGTTTCCCCGAGTTGACTGTCGACGAGGTCCGTCGAGTGGTCGAATGTTGCCGTGCGTTTTTCGCTTCTAGCGCTGTCGCAGCCTAACGCGGTCCAGCATACAAGCATGAAGAACAAGCGAGCGAGCCTTCCTCGTTGCTCACGCACTCGCTTGCTTGCTCCCTCATCAGGCTGACGTCGTTCCGCGCGTGGACCCGGACACCGAATCAATAATTCCTCGACGATTGGTGGCCGCTGGCGTACACTGAGACCGTTTGATAATACGATCTTTGCGGAAAGGCCCACAATGACAAACCGACGTGAATTCCTTGCATCCTCGGCTGTCGGGATCGCGACATCGGCCGGCGGACGATCCGCATTTGCAGCCTCTGGCGTCGACGCTGGTCCAATTCTCGACACACATCAACATCTATGGGATCTCGAGATTCTCAACCCGCCATGGGTTAAAGAAGCGGATGAGATTCTCCGCAACAAGTACGACAGCGCCGCTTACGCGCGCGAATCGGTCGGATTGAACATTGTGAGCTGCCTCTACATGGAAATCGACATGGCACCTGACAAGGTCGATGTCGAGGCCAAGTACATATTGGATTTGTGTCGATCGGGGAAAACGCCCACACGCGGCGCGATCTTGTCGGGGCGGCCCGAAGAGCCCGCCTTTGTACGCCGAGTCAAACGATTGAGCAAAGCTGACGAAGTTCGCGGTTTTCGTAGGATCCTGCATGTCGATCATGCACCGCCACAAACGTGCCTAGGTAAGCAATTCGAAAAATCAATGTCTGTGCTGGCCGATAACGGACGGACATTCGATCTTTGCATGAGAGTTGAAGAGTTGGACGACGGAGCCAAATTGGCCGGCCGCTGTGCCGATACGCAATTCATCGTTGACCATTGTGGGAACGCCGACCCGGTCGCGTTTCAACAGAAGGGCCAACAGAAACGCGAGCCTCTTCACGACGCAGATGCCTGGCGGAGAAGCATGGAGCGTTTTGCCAGCCATGGCAACGTGGCCTGTAAAATATCTGGGATTGTCGCACGGGCGCCCGAGGGGTGGAGAAGTGAGCACCTAGCACCCATTATTGACTTTTGCCTTCAGACGTTTGGCCCAGATCGAGTGCTATTTGGCAGCGATTGGCCCGTTTGTCGCCTTGGCGGGACACTTAAACAGTGGGTCGTAGCGTTGCGGGAAATAGTATCCGAACGCCCGGAAGCTCATCAACGGGCTCTTTTCTCGCAAAATGCGCAGAAGATCTACGGCGCGAAGTTGCAAGCGTGATCGTCGTCGTCGTTAGACTCTTGCCGTTTCGAAGCTCAGCAATGTCAAACCGAAATACTCGGCGACAACTGTTTCCAAGCAGTCCGCCAACTCTCGGTCCCAATTAACGATCTTTGTTCGGCGGTCGCAGCGAGGCGCCAACGGATCAGCGGGGTCCTGAAGGACGACGACAGGTGTTGTCAACCGCAAGACATCCAGAGCCAGAATATCGAATATGGCATCGCCTTCGTTTCCCAAGAGTGCTGCGTCGATGCAGATCATGTCAGGATGTGAGAAAAGAAACGCCGTCAGCGCGGTCAAACCATCGTAGGCCAGTTGTACGTCCAACCCGTTCTCTCGGAAACGCTCAGCCGCTCGACGCGCTTCATGTCGGTCAGCAACGGCAATCAACACACTGTGACTCATTAGAGATTCCTTGTCAGTGGTGTCTTCATTGGTGTCTTCATTGGTGTCTTCATTGGTGTCTTCATTGGGGAATAGCGATGACCCTCTCAGTCGAAATGCATCTTGGTTGATGAATCCCGGCAGCTGCCGATCGAGGACGCTTCTCAAAATGTAGGCCAAAAACTGCACGGTCAAGCCATTCTCCAGCAAAGCCTGCCATATCCCGCTGTCGCAAAATACCTTAATCGGCATATTGATCGCCAGCACTCCTCTTACTACAACCGATGCATCCGCGATTTAGCAATTTGTTTTACGAATGTTCATGCTGCATGCTTGCTTCACTCGTCGACCGATCACGACAGCACATTGCATCCATGCGTGGCGGAAACGACGCAGAAACTGAGCTGATCGATCGCCTGCGTCTCTTCGTCGGACACCTTGATTTAGACACGCGGCTGTCTCTGGCGGCCTGTAGAGCATTGGTGGAACATTTTCTGGCCCGCCATCGCGAGCAATTGACGGCCGACGGGCTAGACTGGTTGCAGCGCACGGCCCACCCTGCGTGGCGTGGCATCATCGTCGATTGCTCGGGTCGTTCTGAAGTGCTTGCACACGATCCGGATCCCTTGCGCGATCCCGATTGGGCCGCACTTGAAGAGTCGTTGTGGGCTAAGTTAAGTGAGGACAGAAAGGCGTTTGGCATCTACTACACGCCGCCTCAAGTTGTCGATTACCTGCTCGAGGCTTCTCTTGCCGAGGCTCGCCGACATGTTGATGACTGGAGTTGTTTTGCGGCGCTTGATCCGGCCGCTGGCGGCGGACGATTTGTTGTCCGACTCTTGGACCGAATGCTTCGGACGACAAATACTGAACAGTCGATCGCCGAGATGGCTCACATCGTCGGCCGTATGACGGCCTTTGACATACGCCCGTCGGCCCTCTGCGTCACACAGCTTTCCTTGTCGTTAGTATTAGCTCATCACAAGATACCGTTTCGTTCTTGCCCAGGTCCGGATCTGCGTATCGGCGACACGCTTCGCGATCCGAATCCCCACTGGCAGGACGACCGGCAACTGACAGACGGCAAGACTCGTTGGCTCATGGTGGTTGGGAATCCGCCTTTTGCCAGTCTCTCTCGGAACGCCTCTCCCTGGATTACAGGGTTGTTACGTGGAAAGGGCTTGGATGATGCTGCTAAGATTTCGTACACCAAGAGTGCCGGGATTTGCTCGCCATCAAAACACTGGCTCGACGACGACTACGTTAAGTTCCTTCGCTACGCTCATTGGCGGGTCGACGGAGTTGGCGCTGGGACGATTGGATTCGTGCTGGGAAACGGATTCACTGACAATGCTTCTTTCGCCGCCTTGCGTTTTGCATTGCTAAACTCGTTTGATCGCGTGTCGGTTGTCAACCTACACGGTAGTGCCAAACGCGGGCTTAGCAGCCAAGACGGCGTACGGGATGAATCGATCTTTGGGATCGAACAAGGAGTTGCACTACTTCTTCTCACCAAGTACCCCGGTCGCCAAAAGAAACTCGTTGTCGAACCAACAATCGACCGTTCCGATTTGCTCGGTCGCCGAGTTGACAAACTAGCACGGTTGGGATGCGCAACCGATGGTAGTCAGCCTCTCGATGTCGACCGTTTTGTCACTTTCCCCCCGCGTTTTCTTTTTGCCCGTGGCAACGAGTTACTACATGGCGAATTCCAACGTGGAGTGGAGTTGGCGTCGTTATTCAAGGTCTCCTCTTCGGCGATCGTGACGGCTCGTGACGCTCTCGTCATTGCCCCAACCAAGGAGCAACTACTGGATCAATTGTCTCAAGTGGCAGACGCGGCTATTGAGACGCAGGCTATTCGCGAAAAGTTCTTTCCGCGAGCGCGTTCGAGACGCTACCAGCGCGGAGACACGCGGGGGTGGAGTCTTGAGGAAGCGCGGGAGCGATTGCGGGCAGAGTCCGACTGGGATCGCTTTGTTGTTGAGATCGACTACCGCCCCTGGGATCGTCGCTACCTATTTTACGCGCCTTGGATGGTCGATTGGCCGCGAAAGCAAGTCAGTGATGTCATGCTTGGTGAACGGAATTGTTGTCTTATAACACGCCGGCAAATGGTACCCGATCGGGCCGCCAACTTCTTCTGGGTGACGACACGCCCCACTCTGGATGGGATTATTCGCTCCGACAATCGGGGCAACGAGACTCTCTATCCGCTATACCTCGGCCAGCCTGAACAAGAATGTGCTCGTAGGCCGCGTAATATCACCGAAAGCACGAAATGCCAACTCATGGCTGCCGGAAGTGGACTTGTTGCGTCGCACGACCAGCAGTTGTTCGATTATTTATTCGCCATGTTCTCTTCGTTGGCTTACCAGGCGTATTTCGCCGAGTGTTTGTGGCATGAGGCGCCTCGAGTTTTTTCGGCGCGTTGCCCATCACACTTTCACGAGCTGGCTGCATTCGGGACGCGACTACGTGAATTGGCGACTTCAGATCTCGCAAAAGTCGACGTCAATGACACGTCGTGGCCAGCTGTAAATGATATTGGCACTCGAGTGTCGGGCAAAGGGACTGGATTGCGTTATCAGGATGGACAGATCGTTGCCAGTGACGGATATCGCTGCCCAGTGCCTCGCAATGTCTGGGAGTTCCAAGTTGGCAGCCATCGCGTCGTTCGGAAATGGTACCGCGAACACCAGTATCTCGGCTCGGAGCAGTTTGGTCGAGAATTTCGAGCAGTACTGTCGTTGATCCGTGATACATTGGCTGTTCGGCGTGAGCTCGATGGTTTTTATGATCGCTGTGGAGGGATCTCACAAGTCCATCATATCGAATGACGGAAGGGAGTTACTCGCTCCAATTAATAGCCGATTTACAGGTCGTTGGAACCCAATTGGAGAAGAAATTCCATGGTCCGCTTTCGCACCGCGATCTTGTTCGCGCTCGTTGCTGTCGCGTCGTCCCGATTGATTGCCGCCGAGCGATATTACATCGTTCCAGCATCTCGTATTGATCCGCAGCTGGAACGGATGCTCTCTTCATACACATGGAGTTGGCAATCGACATCGCCGGTTCATATCGATGAGAGCATGGCCTATGCGGCCGTGGGTCAACGAGTAAAGGTACTGGTAGGCACGGTGGATGCCGACACACGCGCACTCTTGAATAGTGGTTGGGTCATTGCGATCCGCACCGATCGGGCGTTGCCATTGACAGGAAATGCGAATGTGAAAGGCGAGGGCGAATTCGTCGACATTGAATTGAATGCTTCGCAGCTTACTGAGACCACTCACCGCATTTTCCTTGCGTGTCAACGTGAATCGTATTTCCGCCTCATGCAACAAGGGTATACGGGGAGTTCATGGTTTCGATATCAAGTGAGACGCCTCGACCGAGAAATCGGCACTAAGTCAAGCGTCAGCACACAGCGTCAACGGCAATTTTTTGGTGTCAGAGGCACATCGATAACCGACACATTCGCGCTGTTGAGTGGCGGGCGGGCACTGAGCGAAAACTTACAGTTGGGGCGAGAGTTGCCTCAGCCTCGGCGTGGAAGTACAGAAAATACGGTGGACATTGGGTCGATTGTTGGGATTACGGTTCGCGAGTTCGACTGGGCCGAACACGTCAAAGATATTGAACCGGAATTGGATCCATTGTCGAGTTTGATCCCTCATGACCAGCACGCGTTGTTCTTCACCAGCTTTGATTCGTTGATTGGATTTGGCGATGAGGCGGCCGATCAGGGTACGCCGATCCTGCGGCTTGCTGAACCGCAAGGTATCGATGCGATGACCCGCAAACGGTACGAAACACAACTCGGTTTGTCTCTGGACGGGCTCGCCGAGATTCTCGGACCTCAGTTGATCGATACTGTGGCGATTACCGGTGGCGACCCGTATTTCCGCACCGGCACCGATGTAGCTGTAATGTTCACGTCGAAACAGATGTTGGCTCTGACAACACTGCTCCAAGTTCAGATTCGTTTGAGTGCCGAGAGAGACCCGGCGGCGCAACCAGTCGTGGGGAAACTGACCAACGGAACACCGTTCACGGGAATGAAATCGAATGACGACCGTATTCGTAGTTACTTCGCTGTGATTGACAACGCGGTCGTGGTTAGTAATTCCATCACTCAATTGGAGAGAATTGAACAGGTTGCCCAAGGTACGTTGAGTTCTCTGGCAAGCCTGGACGAGTATCGATTTTTCCGAAACCGCTATCCTCGTAGCAAGGGCGACGAGTCTGCCTTGTTGATCATTTCCGACGCCACAATACGCAGGTGGTGCAGCCCCAAATGGCGGATAGCCACGTCGAGGCGGACGCGAGTGGCGGCGGCATTGCTCGACATGCAGGCGCAATACCTCGACCAAATTGTGGCCGGGAGACTTGCAAATGGAAAGAAGATTGTCACCAACTACGAACGGGCTGGAACGACGACATTCGTCAATTCGAAGTCCGGACTGCGGTCGGAAGACTACGGCGATATGCGTTTTCAAACGCCGATTAACGAAATGGAGTTGCCTCGAGTTACTCCGGAGGAGCAGCGATTCTATAATCGTTGGCGCGATGGCTATCAGAGAAACTGGTCAAACTATTTCGATCCAATTGCCATTCGATTCGTGACCACGAAGGCCTCGGTAGGCCTCGACATGACGGTGATGCCGTTGATTGATTTTAGTCGTTACCGTGACTTGATTAACATATCGCAGGGAGCATCGTTGGATGACGAAGCCGGTGATCCACACCCCGAGGCGGTGATTCACTGGGTGTTGGCGGTCAACACAGAATCGCAATTTGTGCGTCAAGGTGTCGATTTCGCGCGTAACTTCGCATCCGTCTCCATGAGCCCACTCTCCTGGCTGGGAGACGACCTTAGTCTGTACGTTGATCGGGATCCGATCTGGTCCAAAGTGGGGGAAATCAAGGGTCGCGATGGGGTCGCAGACTTCTTGATTGAACACTTGGATGGTCTACCAGTCGCCGCTCAGTTCGACGTGCGCAGCGGAATGCGGTTGACGCTCTTCCTGTCGGCCGTGCGAGGATTTGTCTCCCAGGCAGCGCCTGGGATGCTTGTGTGGACAACGCAAGAACACAACGGACACGGATTCGTCAGGGTTGCCTTATCTGTGGCCGGTCGCGCTGGGAGCGACGATTTTATGGATAATTTGGCTTTGTACTATGTGGCCAGTGGCGATTCTTTCACGGTGTCGCTCAGCAAGACCGTTGTGAAACGCGCAATTGACCGCATAGTCGCTCGCACCGAGGGCAAACCGTTGCCCGCCGGACCACCCAGCTTGGGCAAAAATCTGGCCTTTCACGTCGATGGCAAAACACTACCACTCATCAGTCAATTGGTGGCGGAGGACTATCAACGCTCGATGCAACGAGTCGCGTTTAGCAATATCCCGATTCTTAATGAATGGAAGCGTCGATTTCCCGATCGTGATCCAGTTGAGTTTCACGCGCAGCTGTGGCAGCAACGATTGGTTTGCCCCGGAGGCGGGACGTATCAGTGGAACGAGGAGTTCCAAACGATGGAGTCGACTGTTTATGGCCACCCAGCCGCGGTAAAACGAGGTCCCGGTCTTCCACCGACACTGAGCCAATTCAGCCAGGGGGATTTTGGTCTAACGTTCGAGGACGATGGACTGCGGGCTCGAGTTCAATTGCTGCGGAAGAACACGGACGAATAGAAGACGGCGTGTCGAACGGGATTGCGGCTGACATTGCGGGATTAACATGAAAAGGGGTCGCCCATTTGGGCGGCCCCTTTTGCTTCGGTCGATGAAAACGAACTGCTATTCCGGATACAGGGTCGTGGAAAGATAACGTTCGCCGATATCGGGAAGGATGACAACGATCAGCTTCCCTTCGTTTTCGGGACGTTTGGCGATTTCGACTGCGGCCCACGCGGCGGCGCCGCTACTGATGCCGCACATTAGGCCTTCTTGGCAAGCCATTTGACGAGCCATATTGGCGGCGTCATCGTCTTCAACCAACACGACGTCGTCAATGACGTCAACGTTCAAGACGTCGGGTATAAACCCGGCCCCAATTCCCTGGATGGTGTGTTTCCCAGGTTGTAGATCCTGACCAGCTCGTCGCTGCGTAATGATTGGGCTGTTGGCCGGTTCGACGGCGATTGACTGCATCGACGGCTTGCGGCTCTTGATCACGTCAGAGATTCCGGTAATCGTTCCTCCAGTGCCGACTCCACTGACGAGGATATCGATGTTCCCCTCTGTATCACGCCAAATTTCCTCCGCGGTCGTTTGGCGATGAACTTCGGGGTTGGCCGGGTTCTTGAACTGTTGCGGCACGAAATACTTGTCGGGCTCGGCGGCTGCGATTTCTTCGGCCTTGCGAACGGCGCCAGGCATTCCTTCCGCCGCCGGTGTCAGTACCAACTCGGCGCCGAGCGCTTTGAGCATTCGGCGTCGCTCGACCGTCATGCTCTCTGGCATCGTGACCGTCAATTGATAGCCACGCGCTGCACAGACGTAGGCTAATCCGATGCCCGTGTTGCCACTGGTCGGCTCAATCACGACCGTGCCTTCCTTAATCTTTCCATCGCGTTCCGCCGCATCGAGCATGGCCCGTGCGATGCGGTCTTTAACGCTCCAAAGTGGGTTCATATTCTCCACTTTGGCAACGACGGTTGCTAAACAACCTTCGGTGACCCGCTTTAGTTTCACGAGTGGGGTGTTTCCGATGCACTCGGTAATATCGTCGCGGATTCCCGCGGCATTCGCCGTAGCCATATGCAATCTCTCCTTCGCGGCAATCGTGTTAATCAGTTGCTCAGGCAACACGCTATCGCGGAGTATAACAGAGTCAGAAAAACTCGGTCAACGCGGGCATATTGCCAGAAAACGTCGAGACAAGAGAATTCCGTTCTCAGGACTCGTCCCGCAGGCTGGCCAAAGCCGTGTAGTCTTCAAGTGTCGATGTATCACCGACTTCTTCCTTACCTTCGGCGATGTCGCGAAGCAGTCGTCGCATGATCTTCCCGCTGCGGGTCTTGGGAAGGGTGTTTGTGAAGCGAACATCATCGGGGACCGCCAACGCCCCAATCTCTTTTCGGACGTGCAGCTTCAACTCGTTTCGCATTTCCTCGCTTGGTTCACCTTCTTTGAGAGTCACAAAGACGGCAATCGCCTGGCCTTTAATCTCGTCCGTACGGCCAATTGCCGCGGCTTCAGCGACGGCTGAGTGACTCACCAGAGCGCTCTCCACTTCGATCGTGCTGAGCCGGTGGCCGGCGACGTTGATTACATCGTCAATGCGGCCCATGATCCAATAATAGCCGTCGCTATCGACTCTGGCGTTGTCGCCAGCCAGGTATTTGCCCGGAACTTTCGACCAGTATTGTTCGCGATAACGATCGTCATCGCCCCAAATGCCGCGCAACATCCCTGGCCAGGGATGAGTCATCACCAACCATCCCCCCTGATTCTCGCCGACCGGATTCCCAGCGGGATCGAGTATGGCTGGTAAAACGCCAGGTAGCGGTTTGGTACAGCTACCAGGTTTGGTGGCGATTGCGCCAGGAAGAGGCGACATCATGATGCCGCCGGTCTCGGTTTGCCACCACGTGTCTACGATTGGACAACGTTCTCCGCCGACTATGTTGTGATACCAAATCCACGCTTCCGGATTGATTCCTTCACCAACCGTGCCCAATAACCGCAGACTGCTCAAGTCGTGTTTTTCGACGTGGTGATCACCCCATTTGATGAATGCCCGGATCGCCGTGGGTGCCGTGTAGAGGATGTTGATCCGGTATTTTTCGATGAGCTCCCAAAATCGGTCTTCTTCGGGCCAATTCGGCGCCCCTTCATACATGACCGTTGTGGCTCCGGCCGATAGCGGCCCGTACACGACGTAGCTATGTCCGGTGATCCATCCACAGTCGGCCGTGCACCAGAAGATGTCTTCGTCTTTGTGGTCGAACACCCATTGGAATGTCTTTTTGGCGTACAAGTTGTAACCGGCAGTCGTGTGTTTAATGCCCTTGGGTTTTCCGGTTGAACCACTTGTGTAAAGGATGAACAGCGGTGATTCGCTATCAAGTTGAGCGGCTTCACAATTGTCTGAAGCCTCGTCAACTAAATCGTGCCACCAATGATCTCGACCCTCTTTCATGGCCGGATCGTTGCCGACGCGGCGCAAGACGATGCAATGTTCCACCGTTGGCGATTTGTCTAAGGCCTCGTCGACGGTTGCTTTCAACGGCAGCACTTTGCCACGCCGCCAAGCTCCGTCGGAGGTAAGTTGAATTTTTGCCTGGGCATCATTGTTGCGGTCCGCGATCGATTCAGCCGAGAAACCGGCGAATATGACTGAGTGCACTGCACCGATTCGAGCACAA
The DNA here is from genome assembly GCA_012959465.1 of Planctomycetaceae bacterium. GTDB lineage: Bacteria > Planctomycetota > Planctomycetia > Pirellulales > Pirellulaceae > UWMA-0346. Next base: position 5,140 of record DUDC01000316.1, on the reverse strand, counting down.
GCCAACATGGCGATTGCCAATTCGGGTGTCATCGGCATATAGATCGATACGACGTCGCCGGCCACAACTCCTAGGCTCTTGAGCACATTTGCGAATCGGCAAACCTCACGGTGGAGCTGTTGGTAGGTAAGTGTCCGTTGATCACCCGGTTCGCCTTCCCAAATGATGGCAGCTTTATTTCGCCGCCATGTGGAGAGGTGACTATCAAGGCAGTTGTAACTGACGTTTGTCTTGCCACCCACGAACCACTTAGCGAACGGTTCCTGCCAATCCAAAGTCTCATTGAACGGCTCGAACCAATGAAGCTCTTGTCTTGCCAGCTCACCCCAAAACGCCACCGGATCTGCTTTCGCCTTATCGTAGAGTTCTTGGTACGCTTCAAAGGACCCAATCTGTGAATTTGAAGAGAACTCCTCCGGTGGCGGAAAGAGACGGTTCTCTTGCATGACCGAGTCAATTTGTCCCGAATTCCCAGCTGACATGGACGCAATCTCCCTATCGATCACAAGACAGAAAATGAAACCGATTCGAGCATCGCTGCGGCAAGAAATTTGACCGGGCGGATCCAAACCGGCATTCGAGTGACCTCGGATTGTAAAGCTGTCAGCATAGCGGTGTCAAACCGGTGCCGCACCTGTCACCGCGTCTTTGTCTTCTCGTGCAAGACCGTCGCGCCATGCCACGAAGACACCAAGTGTCGATTCGCCAAGAAGGGCCCATTCTATCGGCGGCGGAGTTTGATCGCACAACCGACTAGTCGCGTCGATGCTGTCTTGACTTTCTTGCCGGACAATAGGGCGTCCACAGCGTCCGCAAGGTACCGTTTCCGCGCTTTGGACTCATCCATGTTGTCGTCAAAGGCGCCGATGTATGAAAGTTGCCGTTTTTGGTTGATTACAAACAAGTGCGGAGTAACACGTGCACCAAAAGCGCGAGCCGTTTCCCCCGTCTCGTCTTTGCAATACGCGAAGGTAAATCCTTTTTCGTCAGCACGTTTCTTCATATCGGCCAGCGTCTCAGGATTGACATTGATCGCAATGAAATTCACACCCTTCTTCTTGTACTGCTTGGCAAACTCAATGAACCGGTCTTCATAGGCGGCAGCGACTGGACAGAAATTACAGGTGAAGCAAACAACCGTAACTTTCGTGTCACTATTTGATTTCAGGTTGTGCTCTTTGCCGTCGACGCCGATGACTGAAAAATCGGGAGCTGCGTCGCCCAGCTTCAATCCTGCGGCAATGCTGGAAGATGCCAGACTGAGTACCAAGGTCATGGCCAAGAACATTCGGTGGTTCATCTAGTGTACCTGTCGTCTGTCTATGTAATTCTATTTGATCGAAGCAGTGGTGCGGTGAGATTGTCTCCAATGCACTTCCACGACTAAAACTGGATTGGGAGTGGCGAGAGAGGGGGGGAATCTGTTGGGGGGGTGTGGTGGGGGTTGTAGGTTCGGTGATGGAATGGAAGGTGGGTTGAGTAAGAGGTTTCACCGATCCGGACCAGAAATTCTAGTGTCAGTTGCCATATGAAGTCAAGCAGATTTGCCTCATGATCCAGCTAAGTTGACCAATTTTCGGGTTGCCGACCGGGTTGCCGACCGGGTTGCCGACTAGGTCAACTGGGAAAAGTGCAGGGATGAATGAATGACAGGCTAGTCTATTCGCCGATTGCGATGTCATAATCCAGCAGAAGACAGTGCGGATGTTGTAGCTTTGTCGAGTGCCTGCCTGTTGAGGTGCTCATTTCGATGTGCGGAGGTCCCATGATGGCCAGCTCGGAGCCGTCGGTCAACGAGACGCTTGTTGTCACGGCCACTTACAATGAAATGGAGAGTTTGCCGGCATTGGTTGACGAGATCCGCAATCACTTGCCGCATGCCGATTTGATGATTGTCGATGATGACAGCCCGGACGGCACAGGTCGCTGGGCTACACAGCTAGCGGACCGAGACCCACGTGTCACGACCATCGTACGCGACGGCAAGCAGGGTCTGGGTTCAGCCATTCTCCAAGCGATGCGGCACGCGATCGATAACTCGTACCGCTACATGATCAATATCGACGCCGATTTTAGCCATCCACCAGACGTGCTACCTCGATTGGTCACCGCAATGGACGAAGGCGATGGCCACGACGTTGTCATTGGATCGCGGTACATTCCCGGAGGTGGTGTCTCCGGATGGCCATTGCGGCGCCAGTTGATGAGCCGCTGCATCAATTTCTATGCGAGAAACCTGTTGCGGCTGCCACTACGCGACTGCAGCGGAGGCTATCGTTGTTTTCGCATGGCCAAGTTAGCGGAACTCGACTTCGACATGATTCGCGCAAGCGGATACGCTTTTCATGAAGAAATCCTCTTTCACCTTCGTTGCGCAGGAGCCCGCCTTGGCGAGACACCGATCATCTTTACCGACCGCCGCTATGGTCAATCGAAGATCAACATCCGCGAAGCGTTCATCGCCCTGCGCGTGATTCTTGAATTGCGGCTGTTTGGGTGCCCAAAGAAGGCGAAGAACGACGTGAGTGAAGAGGATGCCTGTAGTAGCGAAACTTGAGTAGACACACCCTGGCAACCATCTCATCCGGTCGAACTGGCTGACACTATGTCACGATAATAACTGATCGAACGCTCTAATCCTTCAGCGAACCCTACTTGAGGATCGTAACCGAGGTCTTGTCGCGCGCGTGTGACGTCGGCCATGCTGTCGCGAATGTCGCCCGCACGTGCCGGTTCGTGTTGCGGTGCAATGTCGGTGCCCAGCAGCTGATTCAAGGTATGGATGAGCGTCAATAGGTCGGTTGCGCGACCATTAGCTATGTTATATGATTTACCCGGCGCGGAGGGCTGTTCTGCGGCGAGCAGGTTGCCTTGGACCACATTTTCTACAAAAGTGAAATCACGCGATTGCAGCCCATCCCCGTAAATCGTCGGCCCTTTGCCCTGTAGCATTGCGGTGATGAATAACGGGATGACTGCCGAATACGCGCTATCTGGATCCTGCCTCGGCCCAAACACATTGAAATATCGCAAACAGACGGTCTCCAGCCCATACGTGTGATAAAAGGCGTGGCAATAATACTCGGCGGCGAGTTTGGCAACGCCGTACGGAGACAACGGGTCCGGTGTGTCTACTTCACGTTTGGACGACGTTGGTTGATCGCCGTATAGGCTGCTAGATGCCGCATAGACCACTCGTTGAACCTTGGCTTGTTGGGCGGCGTGCAGAATATTCAGCGTGCCCGTAACGCACGCATGATGAGTGGCCAATGGGTCTTCGACACTGAGTGGAACCGAAGCCAAGGCGGCTTGATGAAACACGATGTCGATGTCACTGACGGCGTCTCGAACGACGTCGAGATCGCCGATATCCCCCCTAATAAAGTCGACCGCCCCTTCAATATGTTCGAGGTTTGCAAGTCGTCCGGTGGAGAGGTTGTCGATGACGCGCACCGTCTCGCCGCGTTCGATCAGAGCGCTGACGATATGGGAGCCAATAAAACCTGCGCCACCGGTCACCAAGTATTTTGTCATTAATATTCTCTCCGCACGTGCTTTGGCACTGACAGCGTTTGAGACTCCCAAATGCCACCGATCGCCTGAATCGCTTCCAGCGGTTGCAATTGCGCAACCGTCAACTTGTAACTCTACATGGTGATTGGGGAAAGGTAGAGGAGTTGGTCGAAAAAAGTCGCCGCCGCCAGCCAGACTTTTCCCCTAGAGCGTGACGATAGTGCCTTGCAGGCGGATTCCCTGGAGTGGTATTTGCCCAGCGAGTTTCGCGTACGTCGAACGCGGCGTGCGATCCATCGCGACGACCAAATAAACCGTTTCACACAGTTGTGCCATCTGAGTGGAAAACGCGGACTGCATGGTTCCCAGGTCGATGAGAGTCAACGGCGATTGCACTTTGATCTGGCTGAGAAATTGGCCCCACTTTTTGGAAGATGGCCGCTCGTTGCTCTCGTAGGCCGTACCGATCGGGAGCACCTTGATCTGTTGCGGTGTGTGTAACACACTCTCTGGCAGTAGCGCTGATCCACTGAGGATATCGCCGGTGCCCGGTCGATCCGTCACTCCATGAAGCAAAGAGAGACACCGTTGTTCGGTGTCACTGTCGAGAATAAGTACTTGTTCTTGCCGCCGGCGAAGTACGTTTCCCAGAATCGTGATGACCAAAGTTGAATCGCCACCCTGGTCGGCCGCAACGAATCCAACGCATGCCGTAGGGAAGCAGCTCACGTCATCGATAACTCGAGTGGCGAGTTGCTCGTACGCCCGTGTGTTTTCATCGGTTGCCAATGCGCCCTCAACAATTCGCTCGGCCGCCACCGGGCGAATGAGTCGTGTTGAATTCGACTGGGCAACTGTTGTGCGGGTGTCGACTTGAACCACGATTTCGGCGTCGACCGCTGGTAACTCCGATGCGACTTTGGGCGCTGGAATAGCGTCGATCGCCGGGGTGTTCGATGTCTTCGCAGTTTCCCGTTGCAACTGCCCCCGGCGTCTCAATTGACTGAACGGTGGCCGCGACGCGAGTTTCGCCGCGCGAGCGGATTTGTTTGGTGGTGCGTGGCGTTGCAACTTAATGCTCCTGACGCAATTGAATCAACAGCTCATCGTATTCGCGGCGTTCCGCTGTCGGCTCGTATGGTTGCGATGGCGAGATCTCCACATCGGTCGAGCTGTCCTCAATGATGAGGAGATCTCGATCATCGCTCTGCAAGAGGTCCGGCACGATCGGTGATTTCTGGCCAGACTCATCTTCAGGTGCGGACGCATCCGCTGCATCGTATTCGGTGAAGTTGGGAACGAATGGAAGCAACACATCATCATTACTTTGGCGGACGACGTGCAGGATCGGTTCTTGTTGGTTTTTGGCTTCGCTGGACTGCTCTTCGTCATCCGATGAACTCCCTAGGGAATGCCAGCCGCCCTCATTGCAAATCGGAGCGGTCGCGTTGTCCACTTCATCGAATGCTCCCGATCGAGAGATGGCGATTCCCTCTTCAGAGTCGACCGTCGGAGTTCGCCAAGGCAATTCGATCGTCTCCGCCGGATCGTAGACAACCGTTTCTTTGGCGAATTCACCGCCAAAAGGGTCACTCGCCAGCGGAATGATGTGGCGCATCTCGTCGTC
>DUDC01000315.1 GCA_012959465.1 Planctomycetaceae bacterium | reverse complement strand
GAGTCGATGGTTCGTCAGAGTCGATGGTTCGTCAAGAATTGTACGCTCGTATGGTCGGACCGACAAAGGCTAAATGCAAGGCAATACGGATCTGAGCCGTAGACGCTCGCCTCGGGTTTTTCAAAACCACTCGAAGTTTAGACGAGACCCGACGCTAGCGCGGGCGGCTTACAAAACACTGTTCCGTCATTTCGTTAACATCTTGCGGCTTCCATTCCGCCAATTGGCGGCCCAGTGACGGAAGCACAATTTCCCCTGGATGCCTAGAACGACGATCCGTTCTCGCTGATGCCTTGAGTGAAGAATCAGTACATCTCGAGACTTATGAACTGCCTGCTGTCAGAATACTCGGGACATTGCCAACGACCAAGAGTGCATTCTGTGCAGAGGCCGTCTCGTCGAATTGAAACCCGACGGATGAAGTGTCTACCAGCAATTCACCGGCGCGACCACTCACCTTACTCACGAGTGAAAGGCGAAATGGGTTGCTGCCAAGCCTCTGGTTGAACACGGTCGCCGTGACGCCAGCGTCCAAGGCGTTGATACGCTGAACGATATCGTCCAGCGAGTCGGTTGAGGAGAATCTTGTAGCTGCCCCATCGCGTTAGCGAACACAACTACGCACTATGTCTTTGTCTTCCCAAGATCACGGGTATCACTGGGACTTACTTCGTTTGCTTTTCGGTTTTCCCGCTGGATGGCCTCGTAGACCTCTTGGCGATGAACCGGAATGTCTTGTGGCGCATCAATTCCCAATCGAACCTTGTCGCCCCGTATGTCCACAATCGTCACGACCACGTCGTCGCCGATCATGATGCTTTCGTCACGGTGTCTCGAAAGAACCAGCATCCTGGACTCCTTCCTTTCATTCCTCGTCGTCGTTTAGCTACCGCCCATTCGACGTCGCTATGTCCTTGTGGGACCTTTGTGGATAGGGAGACAAAATCTGTTTCCCCCACTAGACAGGTAATATCGGTCGCACGAGCCTCGGAAATCAATGGGCGAGAAGGAGGTGGGGTTGAAACGGCTATAACGCCTTTCTCGCACCACTTCCTAGGCCGTTTTCCGAATGGGTTCTGGCGTCTGAGCAACACCCAGTCTCAGAGGCTGCTCGTCGGCAACAATGACCTGAACCCCGAGCCGACGGTCGAGGTTGATCAGAACCGGTGCCTTGAGATTGATGGTCAATTGGTCCTCGTGGTGCGATACCAGAGTCAAGACAAACGGTCGGTTCGCTTGGTCCAGTTGCAGCGGACCAAGCTGTTTGCGGGCCACCCTCACCCGATAATCGGGTGAAAATCGTCGCGGACTCACAACTGCCATGGTGAGTCGGGGGTCATTGATACTCTGTAGCCAGCCAACGGCCGCATTCGCCGAATCCGCCAACAACACCCAGTGACGGTGTTGGGCAAATGCAAACAAACCCTGAGGAAACAAGATAATATCGTCGGCCTGGATGGCAACCGAGCCAAATCGAGTCGTATGGACGTGCATGATTCTCTCGTCTGACGCAATATTTGAATGCACCAATCGGAAGGTCCTGGACGGACCTTAGACAGGTTTACCCGGTACAATTCGGTTTCGTGGAAATGTTGGGGCGCAACGCCAATCGTGCCGTCGGGCCTCGCCTTATCAATCAATATCGGCTGGCACAACCGTTATCGCCAGCAAAAACGGATCTACAGATAGTCCAACAGCGTCAGCCCAAAAGTGTTTCCATACAGCTTAAGCGACGCCTCCAACGAAGCTTGCTTGCCAGTCAGGTCTGATATTGCGGCAACAAAGTCCGTGTCTATTTCCAGCGATAGCCCTGACGAAGTTCCAATTCTTCATCTTCCGAGCGACGTTCGATGACATCCAGGAACCGCTGTCTCGCTCCAACTTCCGCTCGAACCAAGTTGACGCGGTCAAAGTCTTTGTCCAGTTCAACGAGTATCCGTTCGATCTGACGCAGGTCGAATATGTCAATCGCTTTGGCCAATTTCGTCAGGGAGCTGAAGACACCCTTCACCTCCTGAGAATTAACGTCTGCGGATCGGAGGGTCAGTTCGCCAAGTGAACGAAACATGTTCTCGCCCATACGAACGTGGTCTCCCAGCGACGCCGGACGAACCACACTAATCTGGCCGGCTTGGTCAGTTCCCTGCTGAACACGTCCATCGGATAGTATTGTCACGGAGCTGATTTCCGTGGAATCCACCTCGATTGGGCCACCGCCTCCGCCGCTCGGGCCTGCAGGATGGCAAGTTCACGCTTGAAGCCGACCGTGTCAACGTTGGCCAATTTATTGGAAATGATCTGCATGCGTTGGCTTTGAGCTTCCGCACCGGCTGCTGCCATGTAGAGTCCGGAGGGCATTTTCGATCTCGCAACTTCCTGATTGCCAAGTCCTTTTGACTGCTCGACATCATTAGCAACCCGCGTGACTAGCAACCCGCGTGCGAAATCGGATCGGACCGAAATCACGACCGACAAAATCAAGCATAAGTGCATACCAACAGGCAACTTGCAAGCATCGAAGCGAGAATTCGGGCGAAGTCGAGAAGGATGATGAGTGGCAAAATCTGCCGGAACTCACCGGCAGAAAATGCATGAGCACCGCATCCCGGTGACAAGGACACGGCGAGTTGCGCGAGCTTCAAGGGCGGCTGCCTACGAGTTTTCTCCGCGGGCCTCGGCCAGCAACCGGTCCGAGCCCAGCGACTTTAGTTGTCTGGCAACCTCCTCGCCGAGCGAGCGGGCATCGGAGATATCGGCGTCCGCCTCAATACGGAGGCGTTGCTCGCCACCAAGGCTACAAACCACGCCCAACAAGACCAAGCGGCCCTGCTCAATTCGAGCCCATCCACCGACGGGTGCCAGGCAACCACCGCGTAGGTGCCGCAGCATCGTCCGCTCAGCGCGTATTGCGGCATGGGTGTCCAAATCGTCGAGAGCTTGCACGACGTCCGCAGTGCACTGATCTGCCTCACGTATTTCCAGTCCTAGTGCACCCTGGCCAACGGCCGGTGTGATCCGCCGCGGCGGAAATATCTCGCGGATACGATCGTCGAAGCCAAGCCGGCGGAGACCGGCTTCCGCGAGCAGAATCGCATCGAATTCACCGTCATCGAGCTTGGAGAGTCGAGTACCAACGTTGCCGCGGATGTTCTGTATGTCCAGATCCGGTCGCTCGTGCAGGAGTTGCGCCAAGCGCCGCGCACTTCCCGTTCCCACCCTTGCCTGCCGCGGCAAGTCGGCCAGCGACGAATATTTGCTGGAAACGAGGCAGTCGAGGTTGCTAGCCCGGCGGGGAACGGCAATCAATTGCAATCCTTCAATCGGCTCGGTGGGAAGGTCTTTGAGACTGTGGACGGCCAGATCTACCCGTCCATCCAACACGGCACGTTGGATCTCTTTAGTAAAAACGCCCTGGCCACTTCCAACACCTAGAGGAATCGAGTGTGTATCCCCAGACGTTGTGATGTTCACGATCTCGACCGAGTGTCCGTTATTCTCTAATTGAGTCGTAACCCAATTTGCCTGCCAAATCGCCAGAGCACTTGCCCGGGTCCCGAGTCGAATTCTTGTCATGGCGTTTGTCGTTCAAGCCGGTTAGTTCGTTTTGATCCGGTTTCCACGCTCTCTTCGGCTTGGAATCGGCCGCCCGAAAATGGGCCGCCGGCAGGCGTCAGATCCGCTCGGTGGTCCTAACCCGATACGGGGCATTCGCCCGACTCTTCGCCCGCACGATCCCGTTTGGTCGCCGAACCATCTCCGTTGCCACTCATGTTATTGCCGCCCTTCGGAGCTTCGTCCAGAGGAGATGTCCCATCCGACGAATCGGTCGCTACCGATGAAGTGATCGCTGCCGAGATCATTGAAGAAACGATCGGTTTTTGCTGTTGCTGCAGCGGCACCACCACGCCGCAACTAACGACGAACTGAAGTGCCTCTTCAACCGACATTGCCAGGTCGATCGTCTCGCTTTTCAGGACCGTGACCGTAAATCCCGTTCCAGGGATTGGTGATGTCGGCATCAAGACGCTAAGCACGTGCTCGTTGGCTGCTGAACTGATATCCAGCAGACTCTCGCCAGTGACAAATCCTATGGACCAGATCCCCTTCCGCGGGTACTCAACTGCAACAACGCGCGTGAATTCGATTTCGCTCTCGGTGAATAAGAAGTCGGTGATCTGTTTCACTGATGAGTAGACATTTCGGATCAGCGGTAGCCGTTGGATCAGCGATTCGATAGCCGTCCATGTGAGGCGTCCTACACCCGCGGCGACGAATTTGCCCATCAAGTAGAGCAGCAGGATAAAAATACAGAAGAAAACGGGAACGAAAACTCGCCGCTTCAACCAGTGGATTCGGACATAACGGTGATAATAGGCGTTGCCACTGACCAGCGGCACATCTCCTGGGTTCTGATTCACCGCTTCATAGACATGCACCGGAATGAAGTGACCTTGAGGGAGCCGAACATAGACGACGCCGTCAAGAATGAATGCTCGCAATGACTTGCCTTCGGGCCCATCAACCGATGACGATGGAGCTCCCGGAGCAGGTTCGTCGCGAATGTCCTTGATGGTCCCCACCATGACGATCCGAGTTATCTTTTCCACAGGGACCAAGATAAACTGGTCGACGATAGTCCAGGCCTTGATCAGCAGGACGACCGTCAAGAGCGGGGGTAGAACAATCCCCAGGCCACGAAATACGGCGCGGCGAAACGGCCTTGGCGATTTTGGAGTGGGATCCGTCATTTGTGTCGTGCTCGATGCAACTCAACCATGAAAGCCATGGCCCTCATGGGCCCCAGACAGCCCATCCATGGTACGACGAAGTCCCGCCCTTGGCGACTCCGGTTCATCCAACTCGTATCTTTCTCGGTACGCCCGCGTTGCAGGGATCGAAATTATTTTGTCCAACACCTCGCGCCATCACGCCGATCCAGACGCTGGAAACACCAGCCGCGAGGAGCATTCGACTCGCCTCGTCGACCGTTGCCCCAGTGGTCATCACGTCATCAACCAACAACACGTTCTTGCTCTGCAAGCTGCGTTGCCGAGTCACCGAGAACACGCCTCGGACATTTTTACGCCGAGCCGCTGGCGTCAAAGTGCCCTGTTTTCCTGCCAGCCGACGACATGCCAAACCGTTTGGAAACACGGGTAACTGCAATCGTCGACCGATGACGGTTGCCAATACCTCGGCCGCGTTGGTCATTCGCTGCCAACGTCGCCGCCAGTGTGTGGGAATCGGAACGACCGCGTCAATTTTCCAGCTTTCCGCAACAGGTAGCAGTTTTTCCGATAGCAATGCTGCCAGCGATCGTGCCAATGGCTCCCATCGTTCCTGTTTCGCCTTTACCACTGCTCGACGAAGCCCTCCGCGATACTCCCCCCAAGCAACGGTGGCTGAAAAATGGTAGCGAGTGCGAGCGCACCAACGGCAATGATCGGCAAATTGGGGCATGGCACAGCAGGGACAGGGTGATTCGATCGGATGGTCCACGGCCCGTCGGCAACGTGAACAGAGCAAAACCGGCTGGCCACAAGCAATTCGGTTACCGCAGCAGGAGCAAACCGGGGGGAACAGCCAGTCTCTCAAGTCGGCACCGACGCATTTAAAGGCATCCGGAATCGGACCATTTGACCAATCTGAGCCGTCCATTTCATTACTCGTTCATTACTCGCTGGGCCAATGCAGGGCGGGGATTTCGGTTCGGGTTGCCCCACCCCCGCCCGACAAACTATTTTAGGAGGTCTCCTGCAAGAGTGAACCTCACCTCGCATTACGTGTCGCGCTATTACCCAGCCAGACTGGAGCAATACCGCGACGACGCGCAAAGTGGCCCGCTTGGACACAACAGGAGCAGACAAGGACATTCGATGCACACCACCCGATCCGCCGACATCATGTTTAGCCGAAGAAGCATTCAGGCCGCTGACCAGCCGATTGGGAAGTTGATGTCCCAAGCGCTGGCCAACCCTGGCTTGATTTCGTTGGCCGCCGGATTCGTCGACCCAGAGACGCTACCCGTGCGCCATGTCGCGGAACTAACCGCCGAGATCTTCGCCGACGAACGCACCGGAATGGAGGCATTGCAGTACGGTACAACCTCGGGGCATAGCGGCCTACGAAAACAGATTTTCGATACATTTGTACGGCCCGACTTTTCCCAGTCCTGCCCACTCACACCTGACAATATCGTGATCACGGCAGGCAGCAATCAAATACTTCACTTGGTCGCTGAATCACTTATCGACCCCGGTGACATCGTCATCGCGGCGGCGCCCAGTTACTTTGTCTTCTTGGGTAGTCTGGCCGAACTGGGGGCTCAGGTGATTGGTGTTCGAGCCGACGACGATGGTATCGATACCGAGCAGCTTTCCGGCATCCTCGAGGAATTGGACTCATCCGGACAATTGCATCGCCTCAAAGCCATCTACCTTGTCTCCTATTTCGACAATCCAGCTGGCTCAACGCTTTCCACGGAAAGGCGTGAACGTGTCATTTCATTGGCGCGGGAGTATTCACGTGAAAGCCGAATCATGGTCCTTTCCGATGACGCCTATCGACCGCTTCGCTTCGACGTGCCGGATCTTCCCAGCATGGTTTCCTTGAACGACGCGGCCGACTATGTCATCACAGCGGGCACGTTCTCCAAGTCGTTCTCTCCGGGAATCCGCGTCGGGTGGGGTCTCCTCCCCACCGAAGTGTGTCGGGCGGTTACGAACCAAAAAAACAATCTCGATTTTGGCTCACCGAACCTCAACCAAATCATCGTGCAACGGGCCCTCGAGACGGGCATCTACTCGACCCACGTCGATCTTCTCCGTGAGGCCTACCAATCGAAGCGCGATACGATGCTAACCGCGGCGGAGCGATATCTTGGCGGCATCGAGGGAGTTCGGTGGCGTCGCCCCGGTGGAGGCCTTTACGTATGGCTGACACTACCACCGCAGTTGTCGGCGTCGCCGGCGGGTCCGCTGTTCCACCTTGCCGTAAATCACGGCGTTCTGTACGTTCCTGGACAATACTGCTTCCCCGACGTGGACTTGGTCAATCGAACCAACACAATTCGGTTGAGTTTTGGCGTTGAATCGCACGAACGGATCAGCGAAGGCATCAAGATATTGGCAGAGAGCATTAAGGAAACACTCACGGCGCTGTCTTCGTAGAACACGGGAAGAAATACAACAACTGGCACCAGACCAAGAACCTGATTGATCGACTGTATTGGAACCACGGATGGGTATCGTTGACCGTTATGTATTGCGAGTATTCGCCAAGGTCCTGGCCGTCTGTTTCGTGAGTATGGTTGGACTCTATCTGGTCATCGATGTGTTGGGCAATCTGGACGAGTTTCTCGGTTGCGCGAAGGTCAAGGGAGGCCTACTCAACGTACTCGCCGCGTACTATGCACCTCGAATCTTGACGTTTTTTGATCTCACCTCGCCATTGCTGGCCGTCATTTCGGGTGTTTTTACGATCACTTGGTTGCAATCTTCGCGAGAACTGACGGCCCTCATGGCAAGCGGGATACCGCCGGCGCGAACAATCGCACCCCTGTTCTACGCGGCCGTACTGGTGACGACGTGCAGCGCGGTCAATCGTGAAGTGCTGATCCCTCAGTATCAAGAGAGCCTATCCCGCAACGCACAAAACTGGCTCGGCGAGTCGGAACGCCCCATCCACCCCTGCTTCGACAAACAAACGGGAATCAATCTCTCGGGCAAGGCGATTGTCGCCAGTGAAAAACGGATCGTCGCTCCGGTGTTTCGCCTCAATTCCGCAGCCAACCTCGGTTACAAGCTGGAAGCCTCTGAGGCCTTCTACCGGTCACCGACGCAGGATCACCCGGCCGGCTATTGGCTCAAGCAAGTCACCAAACCACGAGACCTCGACGATCGGCCATCGTTCTTCAGCAATGGACAACCGGTCATCTTGACAGCTCAAGACACACCTTGGTTACCTCCCGGCGAGTGTTTTGTGTCCAGCCGAATTCCATTCTCTCAGCTAACCGGCGAGCAGTCGGCAAGTCGCTTTGCGTCGACAGGGTCGTTGATCTCGGCTCTACGCAACCCGAGCCTCGACACGGGAACCAACGTCCGCGTTACAGTACACTCCCGATTCGTCAAACCATTGATGGACGCCAGCCTCTTTCTCATGGGCATTTCACTAGTGCTCAGTCGCCGCCAACGAAATGCGTTCGTTGCGGCAGGGCTCTGCTTCCTGTTGGTCACCGTCTACTACCTGATCACTTTGGCGTGTCAATCGGTTGGCAACCACATGTTACTCTCGCCTGCGATGGCAGCCTGGTCTCCTCTCTTCCTCTTCGGCCCGTCTGCGTTGTACATGGCCACTCCGATTTGGGACTAGCGACGGTAGACAATCGGGCTGTAGTGCACGCGTCGTTTGCCTAGCTGACGTGGTTCTTTGTTTCCGCGAGTGAAAGACCCGAAGCTAGCGACGGCTCAAATGAACGGCACGGACAGCGGCAGTGGCACACGTGAACACTCGAATTGCCCGATGCGGCGCAACCGACAATCCCTGGTTTTTGGACGGTCGCAAGCCTAAGATGTCTCCACTTGGCTGCCTTCGAATTCCGGCTGTGTGCACGATCTAGGAGATTTTGTGTGAAGTACGATCTACCAACGGTGGCTCGCCCCGCCAGCGTCCGCAAGAAAGAAGTTCTGCTAATTGCCAATGGCGACCTGCGACTATCTGCCAATCAAAACTGCTGGGCAGCTCAAGCTGAAATGGAAGCCGAGCTAATGTCAGCGGTGACGGCTTGCGGTCACACTTTGCGTCGAGCTCACGGGTTCAAACGCGACCAGGGCCACGGGTTCATTGGTTCACAGCGGGAAGGTATGGATGTATTCCACGGGATACCCGCAGATGCCCCGCTGATTGTGGCCGAGGCAGTTTGGCAGTACTCTCACCACGTGCTGCATGGACTTATCCATCGAACAGGCCCCACGTTGACGGTTGCCAATTGGTCCGGGACCTGGCCGGGGCTGGTCGGCATGTTGAACTTGAATGGCTCTTTGACAAAAGCCGGCGCGGCGTATTCGACCTTGTGGGCCGAGGATTTCTCGGCGGCCAGTTTTCGCAACAAACTTAAAAAGTGGTTGGACAGCGGAAAAATACGACACAGTACGTCGCAGGTCTGCAAACTCTCGCGGTTAAAAGTCGGACAGACGGAGCGAAAACTAGGGGATGCTCTGGCCCGACAACTGAAGACCGAACACGCGATCATGGGCGTCTTCGACGAGGGGTGTATGGGGATGTTCAACGCAATCATTCCCGATCATCTGCTGCAACCAACCGGAGTATTCAAGGAGCGGATGAGCCAATCCGCCTTGTACTACGAAACGACGCAAGTCGCTGACAGCGAAGCGGGTCAAGTACGCACTTGGTATGAATCAAAGGGCCTCAAGTTTTTCACCGGTCCGAAGCATGACGAGCACCTCACTGACAAGCAGATTCATTTGCAATGCAAAATGTATATTGCGGCAGTGCGTCTGGCCGACGATTTTGGCTGTGACACCATCGGCATTCAATATCAACAGGGACTCAAGGATCTCCTTCCGGCCAGCGACCTGGTCGAGGGTACGTTGAACAACACGTCTCGACCACCGGTTCGCAGTCGCGATGGCAAACGCGTCCTGTACCGCGGCCAGCCATTACCGCACTTCAACGAAGTGGACGAGTGCGCTGGCCTGGATGGCCTAATGACTTATCGCATTCACAAAGCGATGGGCCAGCCCGTGGAAAACACGCTTCACGATATTCGTTGGGGCGATTGGGATGCGAGTGGTACGACTGACGAATATGTCTGGGTCTTCCTGATCAGCGGATCGGCGCCTCCGGCCCATTTTGCCGGCGGTTGGAAAGGCGCGTCGAGTGTCCGGCAGCCGGTAATGTACTTCCCCAATGGTGGCGGCACGCTGAAGGGCATTTCCAAACCGGGCGAAATTGTCTGGTCACGTATCTACATTGAGGGGAATCGATTGAAGATGGACCTCGGTCGAGCCGGCGTCGTAAAATTACCTGCCAAAGAAACGGAGCGACGGTGGCAGGCGACAACACCACAATGGCCAATCATGCACGCGGTCACGTACGGCGTGTCTCGAGACCAAATGATGGCTCGCCACAAAAGCAACCATATTCAAGTAGCCTACGCAAAAGACGCCAACGCAGCAGATCGCGTTACGCTGGCAAAGGCTGCAATGGCCGAGGCGATGGGGATGGAAGTTGCCATCTGCGGCACTCGGAAGAACGGGCCGTGGACAGATGCAAAGTGACTCGCCGCCTGACAATCCGCGCCGATAAGGAGCACCCAGCATGCGAGATGTCGGCGAGCAATGGGGAGTCCAACCTGAATCCAATGACAAAAGTCGCTTTTGCCTTCGTTGCCAAGAACCACTTTGCCCGCTGGAGGGAATGGCATTTCGCTGCCAAGTGTGTGGTAAGACGTATTCGCCTGTAGACCCGGCTACCTTCCGGCCAGAACGCGTCTACGTCTCATTGACTTTTTGGCTACCCGCCCTATTGGCCTCATCGGCAATTGCCATTGTGTCGTTGGTCGTCGCATTCGCCTTAGAGGCCGGAATGATCGCGGTGCTAGCCATTTTCCCGGCTCCGCTGGGCCTGCTCGCCGGATATGTGCACCGTCCGACCTTGCTGATTGTTATTCAGCTCGTTGTCGGGGCGATGTTTGCCGCCGTAAGCATGTACGGCAGCGGAAGCGTCTTCGCTTTTTTGGGGGCATTTTGTAGCGGAATGTTTGTGATTGTTCCCACAGCGCTCGGATACGTGCTTGGGCTGCTACTGCGAACGCAGCTACAGAGGAGTCGCTGGGATCAGCGGTGGTTCCTCTAAACGCCCGGTGTCAAAGTGTGATATCGGCGGTGGCCGGGCCGGACCACGCCTACGAATGAGTCGCATAAATCGTGGTAAAACACGAGAAACCGTCCACAATGGCCGCCTACGAAGCCGTGTCCGGGCTAGTGGAGCCTGGCCC
>DUDC01000314.1 GCA_012959465.1 Planctomycetaceae bacterium | reverse complement strand
ACCACTGACGATCTTCAGCTCCTTTTGGATCAAGTAGCCGTACATCGACCCTTTGGACAGGACCGAGAGCATCATCAGGTCCAGGCTTCCGCGGAGCAGGTTTTTGGAGAAGTTCTCGTCAGGCATCAACAGACTTTCCATCGGTTTAAGAGTATCGTTACACTATGTATAGCGACGCTATCTATTGGATGTCAAGGCTTTTTATTTGGCCAGACGATGATGAGCCGAAGGCACTAGCCACGGGTTTCCCAATGCTCGATCAGTAGCTGCCGCTGCGGACCTGGAAATGAGTCGGCTTATCCCACACCGGTCCGTTGGCGAGCAGCCACTCGCTTGTCCAATCGAGGAGCTTTTCGGTGGTGAGTTCTGGGCGAAAGAACTTGTCGAATGACCGTGACGCGTCGTTGAGCAGCGCGGTCTCTTGCTCCTCGCCCACGAACAGTGCCGGTTTGCCGAGGCGGTTGGCGAGGCCGACGGTCAAATCGGTGACCGACTCGATGATCGGGCCAGTGACATTGATCGGAACGGCCGGCGAATCGGCGAGGTCGAGGCTCAAAAGGGCATGCGCATTGGCGTCAGCTTGCCAGATCAGGTTGACCCATGCCGTGCTCCGATCTACGCCGTTACCCGCAAGCACCTGGCGGGCGATATCGACGAGAACGCCATATCGCAACTCGACCGCATAGTTCAGTCGGATCAAACTGATCGGGGTTTGATTTTCCACGGCGTGATGTTGGAAAATCCTCTCCCTGCCCAACACGCTCATTGCATACTCGCCAACGGGACATACAGCTGTGCCTTCGGAGCAACCTCCACTCTTCCTATCAACCAACGGGTAGACGTTTCCGGACGAGAACGCCGCGATGCGGCTCTCAGGATAGCGACGGCAAGCGTAGGCTGGCGCCAACGTGTTGCTCGCCCAAGTACGCCCCGGTCGATCGGCTGTGCCGAACTTACAGCCCACCATGAACACGACCAATTCGGCATCGGGCAATGGTGACCAAGCGGCGGGGTCCAATAAGTCGACCGAAATCGTTTCGACGCCGTGCGAACGCAATTCTTCGGCGACGGTCTGATTACTGAAACGGGAAACGGCGATCACGCGCCGCGACCCGCCCGCCTGATCGGATGCGCGACGAGCCATTCGCGCCAGGCTCGGCCCCATCTTTCCGCCAGCGCCCAGAACCACAATATCGCCGGTTCTCTTCCGGAACAGGTCAGTGACTTTGGTGTGTGGCCTACTGAGCAGTTCTTCGAGTTCGATCGTATTTCGCGGCGCGGACATCGTTCGATCCGATTGCGTGCAGGGTCAAGAGAAAGGTCGAGCGAGGATAGACGCCGCTGCCCTAGTCTCATCATCAGCTATGTTTTTGGCTTCATGAAACTAATGCGGACGCACCGGTCGTGATGAGCGGTGGCGATTTGGATCCCGTCGGGATGGAGGTCCATGGCCCGCGCTGTGTTGGGCATTTTCAGCTTGTGAAATTCTTCATCCTTGTCGTCATTCCAAAAGCCAAGGAAGCCGCCACCGCTGCCACCTGTCGCGCCCACCAAAAATCCTTGCGGGTGAAATGCCGAACCCCAAATGATGCCTTTGACACCTTTGATCGTGTGTGATCGCAACAGTTTTTGGCTTGACCAATCAAACCGCATGATCAACGGCTCGTTGACCGCGCCCAACGGATTTGGAGCCTTGTGCAGCCCGCCAAAAACAACTTGCGATTGGTCGCCGTTGAAAGCAATGGTTCGTACGCCACCATAGTCAACTCGTTGCCCCGAGTTGTACGTGGTTAGCGGCTTGGCGTCGAATTGACGTTCCAGTTTTCCACTCTGAACGTCCCACTGTCGCACATCGCCGGCCAGATCGCCCGACAACAACCATTTGCTATTTGGATGGAATGCGACGCTGTAAACGTGCTTGGCATGTCCCGTTAGCGTCGCAACCAACTCGCCATTTTCGATATTCCACACCTTCACCAGCGAGTCGTTTCCGGCGGACGCGATCAGTTTTCCGTCGGGACTGACATCCAGGGCGCGTATCCAGCCTCGATGTGCCACGATCTTGCGGATCGGTTTCGGTTGCTCATCGCCGGTGCCCCACCAGATCAGCTGATCATCACAACCACCGCTGACCATCAAGCGGCCGTCGATGGAAAACGCAATCGCTTGAGGCCACGATTTGTGGCCCGCCAAAGTCGTTCGTTTGCCGTCGGCCATAGCGAAGCGGTAGATGGAAAAATCTTCCGTTGCCGTAAAGACAAACTTGCCCGCCGGTTCAAAGCGGCAATTGATCAGCGGACTTTCGCACTTCCACTGGTGCACGATGTGCGTGGCTTGAGGGTTGGCGTCCATGACGATTCACTCGATAAGACTTCTGTCAGGAACTATGCCAGCAATTCCTTGACCGGGTGGAAGGCGGGATCCGCCAACGGCACCGGCCGACCATCAATATCAATTTGTTTTTCGGAGTCGACGCCGACGGCTTGCAGGTACGTGTGGAATAGTTGTGCGTGGTTCACTTCTCCTTCGGTCACCGCAGTACCCTGGTCATTCGTTTTTCCGTAGGTGGCGCCGCGTTGTACTTTGGCCCCACCCATGCAAATCGACCAAGCCGTGCCCCAATGGTCGCGACCGTAGTTCTGATTGATCCGAGGTGTGCGACCAAACTCGCTAAGGACCACGATCAACGTACTATCCAACATGCCCCTCTCGGCCAGGTCGTTGACAAGGCAGGCGAATGGCGTGTCAAATTCCCCCAGCTGCTCGAGGTGGAAGTTAAAGTTCTCGTTATGCGTGTCGTAGTTTGTGTGTGTCACCTGAACGAACGTCACCCCACTGTCCAGCAGTCGTCGCGCGAGCAAGCAGTGTCGGCCAAAATCGTGCGAGCCGTATCGGTCACGATCTTTTTGCGGCTCTTTTTCGATGTCAAAGACATCTCGCCGCTGCATCAACTGTAGCGCCTGCTCATAGTTATGTGTGTAGGCGTCGGTGAACGCTGTCCGTCGCCGCTGAAGAAACGCATCGTTCGCCGCCCGCCGAAACGCCTGCCGGCGACCGTCCGTATCGGCCTTTATCGAGTCGGGCAATTTCGAATTTTGGGGAGGTTTGCCGTTGTCCAAGGAAATGCTGGCATAGCGTGGACCGAGGTAGGCTGAATCGTTCCCGCGTCCGCCGCCTCCGCCAGGCGTGACATTGATATGTCCCGGCAGCGATTCGGTGGCGTCTGACTCCAAAGTCCGCGCCATCACGGCGCCGAGTCGTGGATATTCTGCGGCTGGCGTCTTGGGACGGCCGTAGAACATCTTGTAGCCTCCCTTGCCGTGGTCGTTCTCGTGGATGTTCACACCGCGGACCAAGGCCAGGTGATGCATCTGTTTGGCCGTCTCAGGCAGCAGTTCACAGATGTGGATTCCGGGCACGGATGTGGGAATCGCTCGGAAAGGACCGCCCGTTGGCGTCCCCGGCTTGGGATCCCAACTTTCCAATTGGCTCAGGCCTCCAGCCATATTGACCACGATGACACGCTTCTGGTCACTCGCCAACTTCTTCGCCGCGGCCGGTTGCGCCAACATTCCCAAACCACCGGCAATTGCGCCCATTCCCGTGGCAGTCATTCCCAAGAAGGAACGTCGTGCAATCTGATGTTCGTCGGATCCACAAGCGTAGGTACATTTAAACATCGGATTCTCTCCACTTGGCTGTTGTCGCAAATAAGAGACGCAAATTAGAAACGAAGATCAGTGGTTAAACCGGAATTCGGCGGACGCAAGCAGAGCCCAGGCGAGTTCACGGGAGATATTATTTACTCGGTCGTCGGCCTTGGCTGTCACCAGGTATTCGTTTATGGACTGTTTTTCCAGCTGAGTTGGATACCGATTCAACACGCTGAGGTAAAGTTCAGCCGCATACGCTTCAGGTTGTTCGATCAATTTGTCCAACCGTCCGGTCAGGTTGTTTCCGGACGGATTGAGCCAACCGTTGATTGTACCGCCATTTGCCACAAACAGCGCCTGATCGACGGTGGCAAAGAACTCGTTCTGCGGCTGGCCCGCCGCTGCACCGAATAGAGAAACGAAACTCTTGATCGAACCGGCCAGTTTGCCATCGATGGCTGCTTCCAGCTCAAATGGATCTGGTTGCCAGTCGTCCGCCGGCGCCTTCTGCCCCGCTTTCTTGGCCGCTTCCGTTGCCGCCTTTTTCAACTCGCCGGTCACCGACGTGCGGTATGTTTCGGCGACTCCTGTGGCCACCAGGACACTCCAGGCGACTTCTTCGGGCGAGAGCGGTTCCAGTGCCGCCAAGGCGGCTTGTCGACTCCAACAATCGATCGACTTCTGACGTCTCTCGGCTTGAGCCGATCGAAGTGTCTGCAGTTCGTCGGAAATCGTTTGAAGTTGGTTTGTCAAAGCGTTTCGCTTTGATTCCAAGACCGCCATTTTTTCACTGGCCGGCGCCATTTGTTTTTGCAGATTCTTCAGTCCATTTTCGTGTTCGGCCGCCGTCGCTTTGGCTGCCGCCGCCGCGTCTGCTAACTGTTCGACGTCGGCCGCCAGACGGCGAATCACTTTGGCATAGTGCATCGTGATCGCGGTCGCATCGACTTCCGTTTGGTTCGAGCCAAGCCGAGCGGCGCTTTCCAACCACTGCTTTTGGGCCTCTGCCAACAATTTCATTGCCGCCTGCTGCTTATCGAGGGCGGTGGCCGCGACGTTCGCTTTGGCGGCGGATGCCGCGTGGATTTTCTCCATCTGGCTAACTTGCGGATCCAACTTGGCGACGACAGTCGCTGCTGTCGCAAGCGTCGCGTCATTGCTCTTGAGCTCTGCCTCAAGCGTTGGGATCGTTGTCTCCTTGGCGGCGATGTCCGCCTTTGCCGTTTGAAGTAAGATCGCTCGTTGCGTCTGTTCAATCTGGCGCGAGATAAGGTCTTGACGCTGTGTCAACAAGCGATGCGTTTCCAAAAACGGCGCAAGTTTCGTTTGCGCCGCGAGTTGTCGAGGCGAGACCTGATCGTGCACGACTCGTCGCTTGTCGACCTCCTGCGAAGCACTATCCGCCGCGGTCTGAGCTGCGGTTGCCGCTTTGGTCTTCTTTTGCAGATCTGGCAGCTGTTTCTCGACGGCCGCACCCAGGGCCGCAATTCGCTTTTCCAGTACCGGCAGGATCGCTGCCAACTCCGAATCGTCAAGAAACTCCTTGGCCGCTTGTGTCGACTTCAACGTGGCCGACAGCTGCGTCGTAATCGAACGACTCTTGTTGACGCTGGATTCTACTTTTACCTTTTCACCATTCGCTTTGGCAGCGGCCGTCGCAACCGTACCGTGTTTGGCAATCGACTCCAGTGCGGCTTTCTTTGCTGCGGTAAATTCTTCCTGGACTTTGTACGCCGCCAACCGTTGTGCGGTCAGTTCGACCTTCAATTTTTCCCATTCGGCTTCATGAACTGTCTTTTGAGTTTCTAGCTGAACCAGCCGAGCTTGAAGTTCGTCAAGAGGAGGATCCCAGTCCACGGGTTCGAATGTTCTCTGGTAGGCATTGGTTAGTGCCAACTCACGGAGGAATGCCCGCGTTTCGAACTTAAGTTCGTCCGCTAACTCGGTCGCCAAGAGGTCTAACAATGGGGCGTGGAACGGCAGGTTGTCATCGTGGTGAAGGTCGACCGGACTGACAAGGCCTTGTCCAAACATGTGAGCCCACAAGCGGTTCGCCATGTTGCGATTAAAGGCGGCACTTTGACCGCTCGATACCGCCTCCGCCATTTGCATACGACGACTGTGTTTCGGAACAGGCATCACGTTGGCAGTCGGTTCTACTTTATAGGCTTCCGTCGTTTTCAATAACGGTTCGACCAATTCGACGCCGCCAGGTATGAATGGTCCGGTGGTTCCTTCTTCCTCAGAAAATACCGATTTGAAGGACGTCAGGACTTCTGACTTTTCCGCGTAGAATGACTGTTTCTTTTTCTTGTCGGTAAAGACAAAACTCCGATTGAAGAAAGAGAAGAGACCGTAGTAGTCCCGTTGGTAGTAGCTATCGATCAGAGGGTGGTCATGGCATTGAGCACATTGCAAATCGACTCCAAAGAAGATCCGCCCGGTGTCCCGCGTCAACAGGTTCGGCTCCCCTTCACGGTCCAAGTAGAATCTGGCCGCCGCGCGCTGCGCCGGGTCCACACCGTCCGCCGCTAGGATCTGACCAGCGAGTTTGTTGAGCGGCCGATTTTCCTTGAAAGCGGTGTGCAGGAACTCTCGCCATGCCGGAGTTTTTATGTGTTTCTCGGCTCGTCGCTCCATTATCATGACGTCAAAAGTCACCGCCATGTGCCGAGGAAACTCGGGGCTGGCGAGCAATGTGTCGATCAACTCAGCCCGTTTGGTCGGTGATGGATTCGCCATGAAATGCTTCACTTGTTCCGCGGTCGCCACTCGACCCGTCAAATCGAGGTAGACCCGACGGACGTACGTCGCGTCGTCGGTAAGCGGAATGGGCGGTCCCACATAGGTTTCCGCCAACAGCTGATCAATCCGATCGTGTAACGACTGCGAATAACCCGTGCCGCTGACCACGAACAGGACAAGGGATATCAAAAAGATTCGGAACGCGGATGACGAACTCTTCATGACGTTCCCATCTGGTGTGAAGGCGAGGCGGGGTGGGCAGCATCCTACTGCCGGAAGGAGGGAAGATGGATCAATCCACCATAGTTAATATGTTAGCGCTTTTTCGTCTATCAGGTCAACCGAAAACGAGAAACTAACTACTATTAGGGGGTCGCAATTGGCTAAAAGGAACCTGCACGGATTTGTTATTCTCCGTCAACGTCACACGATGTGTGCCAGTACATTCGACTAGCGGCCGATTCACCGAGACCCACATCGGTCAGCGGTTCGATCAAATCGAGTACTTGCTGGGTCAGCTGCCGCCGCTCCCCGGTTGTTCCGAGCTGCCGAAATGCGTCGAGTACTCCTGAGGCGGCGAGCCGAATCGGTTTCCAGTCGGCGCAAAGAAACTCACAATGCTCTCCCCTTTGCCGCCGGCCTTCGTAATTGACCACGGCTGAAAAGTACAGCATCGTGGCGGCGTGAAACAAGTCTGGATCGCGACGGGACTGATAACACATCCAGACCAACTGGTCGATCCAGCGGAAGGCCTCCAACAGTTCCACTTCATAGGCGGCCATCCGTACGTCGCGTTGGTCGCGAGAAAGTCCTGGGGCCATCGCCGCTGCGATTCGATCAATAGAGTGCATGGTCAGTGCAATTCCTGTGCTGTGCAGGGGATCGACAAAGCCGACCGAGTGAGGCAGCGCGACCCAATCGACACCTGTCGCCGCCGCGCGGAGCCGTTGCATGCGGCTGGTGGTGTACCAGCAGCCGGGTACATCGGCCAACACAGCGTCGCTGAACAGGCGATTGAGGTCGGGATAGCGGCGGACAACTTTCCAAAAACCATCACCGTCTGCAGATGATTGGACGGCCGAGGTTTCGTCGAAGCATAGGCCGACGCTCGTCACTTCATTGTCGAAATTGATCAGCCACAACCAACCTTCGTCGAGAAGATGGTGTTGCGCCGCCGCATCGCAGTCAAATGGATGTTGGGCCGTAGCGCGCTGCTCGGCCAGGATGTCGTGCCAGCGACCGACCTGACCGAGGTGAGTATAAACGGTTCGGGACTCCGTTCGCAGTTGGCTGGTTCTGTCTTCGATTCCCAGTTGGTTGCAAAGCAATTGTGAGCTGCCCGACGCATCGACGAGCATTTGACATGTGAGCGAACGCGACCCGGATTCGGCGAGCGAGATTGTCCACCCCTGCGGTCTCTTGATCAGCCCGGCGATTTCGGCGCCTTCGATAAGCTGGCCGCCCTGTTGCCGGACGAATTCGGCGAACATCTGATCGGTTTCGGGGCGGTACCAGTGCATGTCGCACTTTAAATCATCAGAACTGGCGGCAACCATCAACTGGTTGGTGTTTCCCTGATCGCTGCAAAATGGCCGGTTTGGCGTGTGGTGGAAATAACTAAATCCCCTTTTGCGACCGCAAGTGACTTGCGGAAACGACTGTTTCCACGTTCCGTATCGCGTCAGCGGGAGAAGCTCAGTCAAATCGTACCGGCGACACAAGTCACGAAAAATCAGATCGGCAGCCGGTGTGGATGATTCACCGATCGCGAACCGTGGATGTGTTGCCCGATCCAGAATGGCGACGGTGTAGCCCATTCGACAGAGGATTGAGCCGAGCAGCGTCCCGCCAAAACCAGAGCCAAGGACGATAACGTCAAACGAGTCGGACATTGGTAGAACTCAAGCGGGCGTGGCTCACGTGTCATCGCTCACGCGATAACATTGTTTCGTTGCCGGTAGATGATATAGGATATCCATTGAACTGGCTTCGTACGCTGGAAGAGACGGTGTTGTGAAGCTCCCATCGCCAAGACTCAACTCGTCACCGCGAGAACAACAATGCAATATCAGACGGTCGAACGGATGGTGGATCTGGTCGATCCGGCCAAGAACGTGCTGCTGAATATGACACAAAGCGAGGCCCAAGCGGCCGTCGCATCAGGGGACCCCGAGCAAGTCCGCAAGATCGACGGACAGTTCGCTCTTGTGGCCAAAGTGGGCAATCGTGTCCGTTTGGCTCGTTCGATCGGTCGGCCGCTCCGCTATTTCCTTGCCAAGCAGACCGATGGTCCCTGCCTGATTGTTGCGGAGCGGATGGACCAGATCCGACAACAATTGCAACTCGACGGTCTCGATGACCAATTTCACCCGTCCTACACGCGGATGGTGCCGGCGCACCACATGGTGGAGATCCACTTGATCGGATGTCCGGATCCAAATCCCGACTATCGCCGTTTTCTAGCGCCGAAGAAAAATGTGCTCCCCAGCGATTTGGATTCGATTGGCACGGCCTACATTGGAATGTTGGCTCAGGAAATCGATCGTTGGTTGGACCAATTAGATGCGCGCGAGCCGATCGGCGTACTCTTTTCCGGTGGAATCGACAGCGGAAGTGTTTTTGTCGTTTTGCACCACCTGTTGTTGAAACGCGGCGAATCACCAGCTCGACTCAAGGCGTTTACCCTGTCGGTTGATGGTGGCGATGATGCATTACAGTCGCAGCAATTTCTGGAAGAGATATCGTGTTCGATGTGTCTAGAAGTCGTCGAGTGTTCAGCAGACCGAATCGATTTTCGCGACGCGATTCGAGCGATCGAAGACTACAAGCCGCTGGATGTCCAGTCGGCGACGATGGCGTTCGCGCTATGTCGAGGAATTCGCGAACGGTACTCCCAATGGAAATACTTGATCGACGGTGATGGTGGCGACGAGAATCTGAAGGACTATCCGATCGAGGAAAACCCCGAGCTGACAATTCGAAGTGTGTTGAACAACTTGATGTTGTATCAGGAAGGATGGGGCGTGGATGCCATCAAGCACTCTCTAGTCTATTCGGGAGGGCAGAGTCGCGGTCACGTTCGATCGTATGCTCCGGCGGCCCTGCTCGGTTTTTCCGGTTTCAGCCCGTTTGCACTTCCCAACGTAATCGAAGTTGCCGAGGGAATCCCTTTTGTTGAACTGACTGATTGGAGTCATGACAAACTCTATGCGCTGAAGGGAGAGATCGTGCGTCGCGGAGTTGAATCCGTCACGGGTGTGACGATGCCTATTTTCGAAAAACGCCGCTTCCAGCATGGTGCGACAAGCGAAGGTGGTTTCGGGACGTTGTTTCCTGAGACGATCGACGAATACCGTTCGGCCTTCTTCGCAATCCAGGACGGGTAGAACGATCGTGAGTGATCTTCTTCCCACCATCACCACTCGGTGGATCCTCGACCAACGTGGCCCAAAAAACTCGGTGGATCCGGCAATTCCTAACGGGTACTTCGTGGAAGAAGAAGTATCCTCGCAGGGCGACTTGGAAGCAGTCGCCACCATACTGTTGACCAATCGGGAATGTCCGCTCCGCTGCACAATGTGCGATTTGTGGAAGAACACGACGGACAATTCAGTACGGCCCGGAGCCATACCGGGCCAAATCGATCACGCGTTGTCCAGCCTCGCACCAACAGCGGTCGTCAAACTTTATAACAGCGGGAACTTCTTCGACCGTCAGGCGATTCCGCGGGCCGATTGGGAAGAAATTGCCGACCGAGTCCGCAGTTTTCGACAAGTGATTGTCGAGACCCATCCCCGGATGCTGGACGGTGTTGAAGAATTCCAAAGTCTGATTGCCCCAGCCCAATTGCAAGTTGCGATGGGACTGGAGTCGATTCACCCACAGGTGCTTCCCCGATTAAACAAGCAGATGACCCTTGACGATTTTTCCTCGGCGTGTGCGAGACTGCTGGGGGTAGGCATCACCGTTCGCTGTTTTATTCTCCTCCGCCCACCTTGGTTGAATGAAAAGGAAGGCTGCCAATGGGCGTTGAAGTCGCTCGATTTCGCTTTCTCCGCCGGCGTCGAATGTTGTAGTTTGGTTCCCACGCGTGTCGGTAATGGCGCGATGGAAGCACTAGAGGCGGCGGGCCAATTCAGCCCGCCGAGCTTGCGATCGATGGAAACGGTGCTGTCTAGCGGGCTGAGAGATGGCCGCGGCCGAGTTCTGATGGATCTGTGGGATGTCGAGCGGTTTTTTCGCTGTCCGGATTGTGATCAGCGTCGTGTGGAACGAGTTCGCCAAATGAACCGGCACCAGCGGTCGTTACCCCCGACGAAATGTGAAGCATGTTAGACCCTTTCAGCGGAAATCGAAGTAACTGGCGTCGCGATACGTACCTCGTCTTTCGGTGCCTTCCAAGCTGTTGTATGTTCGAGGCTGAACGTTGTCACTGCTCTTCTTCGTGACTTGGTGTCGTTGTGTGAGTCGATGACAAGTGCTCACACAATGATTGGGATGAAGGCACGAACATTCAGTTTCCACGTCTTGATTCGTGGTATGAAGATAGGAGGGACGAGCACGATGTCGACATCTCGGATCGGACCACTTGCTCTGGAAGAGCCGATCGGAGGGCCGGGTAGCACGCTCTATCGAGCGATACACGTGGAACAGAAAAGGGCGGTTGCTGTCAGGCTGTTTCCAGTTCCCTTTGGTGCGAGTGATGCAGCAAAGCGGAAGTTCGTGGCTGAAGCTGACCAATTGAAGTCCCTGCTACACCCAAACATTGTCCGTTGTTATGGCGGGGCGGTTGTCGAAGACCAAGCGTACCTGGCATACGAGTTTATCGAGGGCCAGACACTTGCCGATCTGCTCGACGCACGGGGCCATCTTTCCTGGGAGCAGGTTGTCGATATTGCCGGCCAAATTTGTGGGGCCTTGGAACACGCCCACGGCCAGCAGATCTTTCATCTGGCGCTGGCACTACAGAAGATTCTGTTGACCGAGTCGGGTCAAGTAAAGGTCGCTGATTTTCGAGTGGAACGTCAGGGCGGTTTTAACCCACCAGTCCGTTTGACAACGCTGCGGGTTTCCTATCTATCTCCCGAACAGGCGACCTCTAACGGCGTGACTACCGAACGAACGGATATCTACGTTTTTGGCTGTCTGATGTACCGAATGTTGGTCGGCGTGCCGCCGTTTGTTGCCGACGACGTCAAAGAGTTGGCGCGGATGCACCGCGAGGTCGCGGCGACACGCGTCTCGACCCAAGCGCTCGATTGTCCCGTTTGGTTGGACCGTCTGGTCCAGCAAATGATGGAGAAAGATCCCAACAAGCGCCCGTATACGGCGGCTGCTGTCCAGCTGGCGATCGAAGAGACGCGAGCAAATATTGGGAAAAGGCGCGGCGTTGCCGAGCACGCCGTTGGTGGTGTGAGCGCGCTGAGGATGGGCCAGAACAAGGAAGAGGCGCGAAACCTGTTGCGCGGCCGTCGAAAGAAAAAGAAACGAAGACCGCGACGTGAGAGTAGTACACCCTTTTACGAACAAGTCTGGTTCCTTGCCGGGGCGATTGTGTTGCTCATCGCAATCGTGATCTTTTTCATGATCCCACCGAGTGAGGATAAGATGTTCCGCCGAGCGGAGGAAATGTTGGCGACCGGCAAACGCCCCGACATTCGGCGAGCAATTGACAGCCAGCTGCGTCCGATGCTGCGACGATTTCCAGAGGGAAAACACGCCGAGCGAGCCAGGTCGTACATCGATGACTATGAAATGGACGCCTTACAACGAAGACTCGAACTGAACATCCGCTTGCAGCGTGAGCCGAAAAGCGATGCTGAAAAACAGGTCATAGAAATCTTGCGATTTAAGCTATTTGGTGACCAACAAAGAACGCTTAGAGGATGCCAGCTCGCCCTGACTCAGATCGACGACAGCAAGGAAAATCGTACCGTGCGGCTTCTTGCCCAGCGGATGGAGAACGAGATTGAAAAACAGGGTGAGCCGACGTCGTCCATCGAGTTTCTGGCGACGAAGCTAAACGAGGCAGACCAATCGATGGTAGCCGAAAACAGAGTCGCTGCTCGCAGAATCTGGAACACTATTGTTTCGTTATACCCGGAGAGCGAGTTTGCCGAGCCGGTGGCCAAAGCGAGAGAACGATTAGAGCTACCTAGCGAAGAGGATCAGTGAGAGTTGCCTCGCCGCATTTTCTTCATAGCACGCCGTACTTTTCGAAAGCATCTTGAGCCAACATTCCGCCCCGAATGGCATCTCGCACCTCGTTTTCGGCGTGGACTTTCTGCCAGGCGTTCGCCAACGCCTGTTCTTCGACATCTCGTGGAATGACGACGATGCCGTCGCTGTCTGCGACGACCAATTCTCCGGGGCGGAATGTCGTGCCGGCGATTTCCACTGCCACGTCCATGTCGACGACCCGCTGTCGGTCTTTGCTGTCGTAGGGATTCACATCGGTCGCCAGGCAAGGGAAGTTCATGGCCGCGATCTTCGCGGTATCGCGGACCGCACCATCGACGATGACTCCAACACATCCTCGCGCTTGCACCGACGTGCTTAAGAGCTCGCCCCAAACCGCAGACCTTTGCGATCCGCCTGCCGCAGCGATAAACACGTCGCCCGCTTGGCACGAATCGACAGCCTTTAGTTCCAACGCGTACGGATCGGGGTCGCTGTGAAACATGTCCACCCATAGAGTCGTCTTGCAGCGACCGACGATTGTCACCTGTGGGCCGACGGCCGAGAATGTCCGTCGAGGTGCCTGGTGACGGTAGCCAAGCGCATCAAGCGCGTCGCAGATGACAGCCGTATAAAGTGACTCGCAGATTTCAGAAAATGTGGGAACATCGGAGGCGGTCATTGCTGATCTCAGTAGAATACGGTGGTGAATACTAGGGAGGACGTTGAAAATGCGAGTGGGTATTGTAGCGCTATTGCACGAGTCGAACACGTTCATTCCGGAGAAAACCGGCAGAGATCAGTTTCAACAGGATATGTGGTTACTGGGTGACCAGATTCGCGAACGAATGGCGACATCCAACCACGAGTTGGGCGGATTCTTCGCAGGTTTGGACACGGACGGTGTCGAAGCTGTCCCGCTATGTGCTTTTCGAGCCTACCCGTATGGCCCGATCGATCAAGAGACTTTCGCCGAGTTGAAAGGGTTGTTGTTTGAGGCGGTCCGCGCGGCGGATATTGATGGCCTGTTAGCTGCGATCCACGGCGCCACAGTCGCCGAAGGGACACCAGATGCCGACGGCGAGGTCTTGTCCTGTCTTCGCGAAGCGATCGGATACGATCGGCCGTTGATCGCGACATTGGACGCGCATGCCAACGTGTCGGCCAAGATGGTGACACCTTGCGATGCCGTGCTCGCCTATAAGACGAACCCGCACGTCGACCAACGGATCATTGGCGAACAGGCCGCGGAGATGATGGTTCGAACGATTCGCGGAGAACTTCACCCCGTGGTGGAATTGGTCGAGTTACCGTTGGTAATCAATATCGAGCGGCAGCATACGCCAGACGAGCACTGGAAACCGATCCGCGAGTCTATTCGACAGACGACACCGCCCGTCTTGAATAAGAACGTCCTCTTGGGTTTTCCTTATGCGGATGTCCGTGAGATGGGGTGTGTTGTGCTGACTGTTGCTGACAACGATCGCCGTGCGGCGCGGGATGCGGCCGAACAACTCGCCGAGTTGGTTTGGCAACGTCGGGCTGATTTTGTCGGTCAGTTGTGCGAAATTGACGATGCCTTGAAAATAGCGATCGCTGACGAAGGGTGCACCTGTTTGCTCGACATGGGCGATAATGTGGGTGGTGGTTCTCCCGGAGATGGTACGGCATTGGCTAAGGCATTGCTTGAGAGTCAGGTCGACAGTGGTTTTGTGATCATCAACGATCCTCAAACAGTAGCGGTTACGGAAGGAAAAAATGCTGGTGAGATGATCGACCTGCAAGTCGGTGGAAAGAGCCTCGATGTCTATGGACCGCCCATCAGTGGAAGCTTCGAACTGCTGGGGCAGTACGACGGGACATTTACGGATCTCCGCGTCCGGCATGGGGGGTTCACGCACTACGATCAGGGACGAACGGCCGTGCTTCGGCAGCACGGGTTGACGCTCTTGATCACGTCTCGGCGTATTCCGCCGTTCAGTACGGGACAATTGACTGCGTGTGGTTTGGATCCAGCTCAATTTAGGATCATGGCGGCGAAAGGAGTCCATGCGCCACTGGCGGCGTATGAAGAGTACTGCACGACGTTTCTTCGCGTAAATACTCCTGGGGTTACGACAGCCGACCTGAACCAGCTCGAGTTTCACCACCGTCGTCGGCCACTCTATCCTTTCGAATCGGATGCGCAGTTCACCTGTTGAGGAGGTCCACCGTTGCGTTATCGAGTATCTTGGGGAAAATGAAGGCGTGAGGCCGAGAGTACTGGGTACGAGAAGACGTTTCTAGGTTCGCCTGGGGGGCGAACGGAATCTGGCAATTGAATACCATGACTAAGATCCCCGATTTCTTCCGTGTTCGTCAGTCGTTCGAACGACCACAGGTAGTCGATATAGCGGTCGAAGTCGAGACGCAACTGGCGAGCTTGCGATTGGGCCGGACGGTGAAATCTGGTGAGACTGTTGCCATTTCCGCCGGAAGTCGCGGAATCGCCAACATTGCGGTGATCATAAAGGCGATTGCCGATCATGTGCGGTCGATTGGTGGTCAGCCATGGATTATCCCGGCAATGGGTAGTCACGGTGGCGCGACGGCGGAAGGACAGCGAGCAATCCTGGAAGGATACGGAATCACCGAAGAATACTGCGGCTGTCCGATCCAGGCGAGTATGGAAACGGTCGTTGTGACAGCGGCTGCGGAGGGGTTTGACGTCCACTTCGATCGACATGCCTTCGAGGCGAATCATGTGATTGTTTGCGGTCGAGTGAAGCCGCACACCGGTTTTACGGGTGACATCGAAAGTGGGCTGATGAAAATGATGCTCATCGGTCTTGGGAAAAGCGCCGGAGCTGAAATCTACCACAGGGCGATCAAGGACTACAGTTTTGGACAGATCGTCCGCAGTGTGGCTCGCGAGGTCCTGGCAAAATGCAACGTCATTGCCGGAGTGGCGATCGTCGAGAACGCTTTCGATGAAACGGCCGTGATTGAGGCCGTGGCCCCAAACGAGATTGAAGAGCGGGAGAAGGAATTGTTACGAGAGGCCAAACGACTAATGCCGCAACTTCCCTTTCCAGCTGCTGACTTGCTGGTTGTCGATCGTATTGGAAAGAACATCAGTGGTTCCGGTCTGGACACCAACATTGTAGGCCGCAAATACTTGGATCATCGGGCCGCGGAGGATGAGTACCCCAAGATTCGAAACATCGCCATACGTGGTTTGACGCCCGAATCAAAAGGGAACGCGGTCGGGATTGGACTGGTCGAATTCTGTCGCTCGCAACTTGTTCGTGACATGGACCGCCAATCGACGTTCATCAACTGCATTATTGGGGGGCACGTGACTGGTGGGATGATCCCAATTGATTTTGAGACAGATTGTGAAATGGTGACGACCGCCCTCTCGGTCATCGGGTTGACCGATCCCGTCGATGCCAAAGTGCTCTGGATTTCGGACACGTTGCACGTTGCAGAACTGGAGTGTTCGGGCGCGTATTTCGAGGCAGCGTTGCAGCGAGATGACCTGGAAATTCTCGAACAACCGCGGCCGATACCGTTCAACGCCGACGGCAACTGGGCGGACCTCGCCCGTTCAAAATAGCTTTTCTAGCCTCTGGTATTTTCCGAGTTCCGAATTTGCAATGGAATTGTGGTCCCGCCAAATCGCCGATCACTACGCGCTCCAGCTACCTCCCGATTTGGTCGCTTGGCTGGACGATGGCGTCTGCGAAGAATCGGGTGGATCTGAGTTCTGCGCGCCTGTCAAACCCGCGCGACTGCTCGACCCAGAACTCGGTTTGATCTGGGGCGGATTCATGCCGCCCGATATGTTGCCGTTGGTGGGCAACAACTACGGGGATTGGCTTGCCGCTCGAATCGGCTTTGATGGTGAGATAACGGAAGTCGTCCACTGGTGCCATGCTGGCGGTGACTGGTTGCGGTATGGAAGCACACTTGCCGAAGCCTTGCTATTTGATGGACTGCTTCGATGCCGTCACGGTCGAACTGCACAGTTGGACGCGGAATCACCAACAATCGACGAATTTGGGTTCGCCAAATGGGCACGAAACCAACTGTTCGTCGAGCGGAAGTTGGACATACCAGCGTTTTGGGACCATCCCAATGTCGGTTCGTCGGATGGGATACTTGACCGCATCGAGGTCGCTGGAATCTGTTGTGCTGCGGTGGCTCGCGAGCGGGTGTTGGCCGCGTTGGATCATCCGCTGCGAAAGTGCGGAAACCCGGCATTGGCGGCGAAGTTGGGTTGGTCCTGGAATCCTCAAATGTTGCGGGGACTGTTCGACGCAAACCTACTACCCGTGGTCGAACGGGCTGCACTGGCCGCCGCAATGGATGGTGTCGATACGACTTTTGATGAACAAGCGTGGGAAGAAGCCGAAACATCTGCTCTGCGAGTCGCAATCGATTCACCGGAGATCGGGTGGGCCTGGGATATTGCTGGATGGAGTGCCGAACGTCGTGGGGATCGAGAAACTGCGATTGTTAGATACCGTAGAGGTCAGTTCTGTTCGGTGTTCTCAGCCGATTCAGTCAGTTTTTATGCACACTGGTTCCTCGACCCGGCGGGCAAGTTTGCCACTGCCCGATTACTCGAATTGAATGCTACTCTTGAAGGTGATGAAGCGAAGTACCTCTCACTGATGTGTGGCGATGACGACCGAGCGATGCGGGAATCCGTACATCAGTATTGGCTCGACAAAGCTCGCGACGCTGAATTGGACCGAAACCCTCAAGAGGCGTACCGATGTCACTACCAGTCTGGATGGGACATCGGTCTGATTGACCGCCAACGCTACCTCTCGATCCTGGACGAACTTGTCCAAGCAGCCACGAACGGTGGTTCCATGGCGCTGGCGAGAATTGCCGACGTGCATCGGCGAACTCTGGCTTAAGAACTAGCACAAAGTGCAAGTCGGTCGGTTCTGCTCAGTCTGCGTCGCGGCCAAAGAAAAAATACTTCGTGACTTTGCGTGAGAACCAATCACTGTCGCACACGAAGACCGAAGACACGAAAAGAACTTGGTTACAAACGAAATCGAAACGTGCGACTAACCGCACGGCAGATTCGTTCGAACATCGTCCGTTTCCCGACAGCGATGCTGGCAGTCCCCTGTCCAGAGGGCGAGACAAACTCTGAGATTTCCAGAGGAGCACTGGCGAAATAGAGTGTTGCGTGTTGGTTGTTCCTGCTTGTTTCGTCGGTCGTCGCTGCGGCGGTACCGTCCTGGGCAGCATGGGTCAATTGGTCGCCAGCGTTCCGGCGGCCAATGATCTGAATGGTTGTGGTGAACAGAGTGGTCGGATGTTGATCCAAGATTAGTTCGACTTGTTGCCCGACGACGACAAAGGGAACATTGCTCTGGTCGATGGTCAGAATGGCCTGCAGTCGCGACGGGTCACCAATGGTTCCAACCTGCATGCCCTTTTCAAAATAGGCACCCAAGTTGTTCATCGTCAGCGGTTGTCCGGACCATTGGGAAAGAACCTTGCGATTGGTACTCGCCGGACGGTGAGCAACCGGGAAGAGCATTCCGCTGTTGGCGGCGGTGAGCGTCAGTTTTTCCGCGTCAGCCTTGCGATGGGCGATTAGATCTCGGAGGTTGCCGATTTTTGCGCGAACTTCGGCGATCCGCGATGCCGAGAGTGGATCGCCTAGTGCTCGGATGGTGAGCGTTTGCAGTTCTTCATCCAGCCTTTTGTGCTGCGACGCCAAATTGATTAGTTCGAGGTGAATCTCCTGATTTTCCAAGCGGGCGATCGGCTGACCGGCGTTCAGCGTCACCCCCTGTTTCACGTAGACTTCTTGCAGGAACCCGGGCACTTCCACATAGACAGGTTCGTCGTCCCGCAGTTCCAGTTGGACGCCACATCGAACGTGATAAGGGATTGGGACGAACAACAGCAGGCACCCGCCAACCAGAACGAGTGATGTGGCCGTCAGTCGGCTCCAGCGAATTCTGCGCATCTTGACGCCTTCCAGTAAGAACCGTGAGAGTTTACGAGCAGGCACCACTACAAGGCCAAACAGCGAGACGACCGCGATCGCCTGGCCTAGAATTTGAAGGCCATAAGGCTCGAAGATCTGGTTCAAGAACCAGAGGATCGAGAATGTAATGACCCAACGATAGACGACGGCGGCGATGCTGTACGTGGCGAAAAACCACTGGTGTTTGTGGGGTAGGAACGGATCGTCCGCAGCGGGGATTCCCAAACACCGGTGCGACATCCAGTTGCCAAGCACTTTGCTTGCTTTTTGACGCAGGTTAGGGATTTCGATGACGTCCGCCAAGATGTAGTAGCCATCGTACCGCATCAAAGGGTTGGCGTTGAAGAGTAACGTACTGACCGAACAGATGAACATAACATTCAGGGCCAGATAATGTACCGTGCCGGGCACACTGTACCACCAAACCCAGGTCGCCACGGCAGCCAGGAACAACTCGATGTACATCCCGGCAGCAGCGATGGCGGCACGGTGCCACTTGTTGTTCAGCATCCACGAATCCGACACATTGCAGTAAAGGCATGGCGTGAAGACCAGCAACATGATCCCCATTTCGTGACATTCGCCCCCGAGTCGTTTGCAGGCCAAACCGTGCCCGAATTCATGAAGTACTTTCGTTACCGCTAGCGTCGCAGCGAGCCATGCCCAGTTTTGGACTGCGAAGAACTCACCAAACTGCGGTAGGCGTCGAGCGAACGTATCGTATTGTGTCCCCACCAAAAGCAGCGCGGAGAGGCCCAGCACAAGGACGACGATAATTGCGGGCAGCGAGAACAGAAATCCAACCCGGCCGTGCAATGCCGTCAGGAGGCGATCGGGGTCAATTCCGCGTGTTCGAACACCCAGAATGTTTGTCAGCGTTTGCAGTCGTTTCGCTTTTCGTTTTTCTCGACCTCGAGCCTCTAAGGCGTCGCCTTGTCCGCGGCTTGTTGAAGTGACAAGCCCGTTGCGATGCACCGTGCCCAAAAACCGATGAAGTTCGGAGAGCGCGATTTTTTGAGGAGTGAATCGCTGCTCGAATCGGTCTTTTAATTGCTGTAAATTGATATGGCCAGCAAGCGATTGAAGTAGAAAGTACTCTTCTTCTTCAAAACGGTAGTACTCCAACGTCAGTGGATCTTTAAGGACCCAGTAACGGCGACCGAGGTAGTTCTGCCTTTGTGCGACGAGGTCGACGCGCATCCGCAATTCTAAAGGGCGGCGAGAACTAGCGAGATAGATGTCTTGTTGGTTCGACGTCATGTCGATTAGTCCGTGGTTCCTTCAGCCGCTCGTTTTGACGAGCGTTAATGACGTCCAAGAAGATGTACATGTCGGCAGAGTGACCCGCGCCGAGGAGCCAGCGGCCTCGGACGATCCGGTTTTGAATCTCGGCCCTGATTCGATACTTGTTACCGGCTTGAATCTGTGGATTCACGAACACCACTTCGCCTATAAACGACTCGATTTGCTCACGCGCCAGACGGACATCAACTTGAACTCGTCGTCCCTCTAGTTCGTGAGGATCATACTCACTGGCATCAAGCAGTCCATCGACATGAAGTTTGTCGAGTCGCACGACATGCATGACTCCTTGACCGGCATCGACCCATTCCGATTGGTGGCGAAGGATGTCGACGACCCGCCCCGTAAACGGCGCCTCGACAAGACAGCGTTGAACGGCATGAGCGGCGGCGGCGACCGTCGCGTCATGAATACGTGCATTCTTCTCGGCTATTCGCTTGTCACGGCGGCTGCGTTCTATTTGAAGCCGCATCCGGTGTTCGGCAAGTTCTTTGCGATCAATTTCACTGAGGGCGACCGCTCCAGGAGAATTGACGTTGATCTGAATGTCGTGGCGAAGTTCTGATTCTGCCAGAGCGTGGGAAGCAATGGAGTATTCAATTTCGATATTGTCGCTGGCTTTTTCCAGCGCCACTTCCCGTTCAAGTTCCGCGGCCGTCTTGGCTCGGCGAAGCTGTTCGTCATCGATCCGCGCCAGCATTTGACCGACTTTGACATGATCACCGATCTTGACTGCGATCGAGACTATCGGCCCCGTTTGTTCTGCGGGTACCAGCGCCTCATCCAAGTAGAAAACATGGGCTGGATGGACGTGTGCTATACGGCCATTCGACTCGACCGGGCCAGCGACCGTGGCGGCCGCGAGTAGGATGAGAGCACCGGTAATCACATCACGTTCCTTGCGTTGTTGGATTTGCGAGAAGCTGGTCTTCTAAATGAACTGTAGCCCGGGAATCACGCGTGAGCGATTCCAGCGGGTTGACTTCCGTTGTTGAGTTTTTGAGTTTTTGTGTTGATTGATACATTCCCTACAAGCCGGCGCGATGTGAAGTGTGAGATGTCTAAAACCACAGCAGCCACTGGGCGTGAACGGTTTCGATCAGGTCTTGAAAAAGGACAAAGCCGAGGCTGTGGCGGTCACATTCAACTCTTGCTGTGGCCGTCGTGCCGTACTGCAACTGGGCGATCTGTTGGCGATCGAAGTCCACGGTGACTCGCACGATGGTCCCCTCATTCGGGTCTTGCTCCGCGAGGCGATGGACTTCGCGTACCGTGCCGTGGTATTTCGTTTGCGGATCACTCGCCAACACGAATGTGACAGTGACCGGATCGTCATCACTCGCACGGCTGATCCTCTCGCTTAGATGACGGAGTCGGCGCTCCGGGAGGCGAAGTTCAAGTTCCCACGGTCCATCGGGGTCAACGATCGTCATGAGCACCTCGCCCGTGTTTACCGGCCGCGTGCGAAGTGCTCGTCTGACTTGCCAAGAAACTACTTCTCCGTCGATTGGCGAGACGACATTAAGGTCGTCGTGCTGCTCAAGATGGAGTGCCAACTGGTCGTGGAGACTGAGCTGTTGAATGCGGAGGTCTCGAATTTCCCCGCCAATCTTTTCCTGCGCATCCGGGTCAAGTCGTTGGTTGCGCAATATAAGGTCTTCCTTAGCCTTGAGCTGTTGGTCTATTGTCTCGATCTGTCCATTGATGTCGCGAATACGGACCGTCAGGGACGTGTTGGCGATTTGGGCGAGCAGTTGGTCGCGATGGACCTGATCGCCGTTGCGGACCGCGACCTGTTCGACGACTCCACTCACCTTGGTGAAGACGTCCCGACGGTGCACGGGTTGCAGGATGCCCGTTGCCTCGATCTCAAGATCGGTCGTGATGAGACAGAGACTGGCGATCGTTCCAACAACCAGCAGCAGAAGAGTCAACGTTTTGGGCAGTTGCCGACCACGAGCTATCCACGTCGAGTTGCCGATCGCCTTCCAAAGTGGCATCAAGAACAAAGACTGATGTTCCAAGGCATTGGATAAGGCAGATGCCGCATGTGCTGTGAGTGCGCCGCTACGTTGAGACAGTTGAACGGCGTTATTGTCTTCGGAGAATGACTCGACAATTAGGGCACCAATGGCTGCTTGATCGTCGTCATCTGGTCGGTGGAGCGGAACGATTCCAAGGACTTTTGCCTCGCTATGGTCGACGTAACGATGCAGGTACTCTTGGATTTGCGGCGGAATCTCGTCGTCGCTGCCCGTGTACCAAAGTGGCCTACGAATGGCCACGACTCGGCTGGTCAGCTCCGACAGTTGCTTGAGCTCTTCGGATCGTGCGTCGAATGAGTCGACACCGCTGATGGCCGCAATTCGGCAAATGCGACCGCGACGCCACGCCACCGCAACTCGGTCAGCCTTTAGGGCGCGGCAGGCCTCGTTGGCAATCGAGTAGGAGGTGATCCGCGGGTCCAAGCTGCGGTGCGACTGTTCAATGAACTGTTCTAGTTCCCGCCACAGTTCCTCGCGATCCACGTACTTACGGATCTGTTTTGTCTTGAGGAAGTCGTTGGCGTAGTCGCACATCTGTGCCAAGAAGCGCAGATAACCGCGCTGGCTCGTCGGCCCAGACCCGCCGCGCTGGAAGATCTCGACAACCGTGTTGACGTTGTGACCGCTTTCCAGCACGCCAATGATCAGCAGGCTGTCGGTCGGATTTCCTTCTTCTTCATCGCTGCCACTCGAATTCGGGGCAACCAGCGTCGAACGTCCAGCGGCGACAACTCGTTTCAGAAGCCGGTCGTGTCGCTGCAGAGCCAGTTCGTCGTCAAGCAGTCCCGTGGTCGCGACATTAATCTGCTGGGCGAGATCCAGTTGACTGTCGTGAATCGTCCAAACCGCGCCTCCCTGCGCGGCCAGCGCTGTGACGACGTGGCTAAGGAAACGGTCGAAGAACACGTCAGTGGTCACGTCGGATTGGGAGAGCTGTGCGATCTCCTCGACAATGCCACGGATCTCGGTTTTGGTCTCTTGAACCAGAGACGGATCCAGTCCACCGCTGTTTCGTCCCGCGGTGCCAGTCGTTGGAATCTCGCCGGTCGGATTTGAGGGGTTGGGTTGAACCATGCTCGTTTCGTTCTGCAGAATCAAAAGTACTGCGCGCTGTTGTCTTTAGGTCGGTCGATGGTTGCAACTGACGGCAGGAAAAATCGTCAAAATCGGCAGGTCTTAACAAGGCAAGGTGCGACCTAAATAGGAATAAAAGCCACCGGTACGGGGGGTTTTATCCGGGCAACAGGCCACTCAAGTTGCGCTCGCTCACCCGACTCGGTCTTGGTATAAGCCGTCTTTCCAGAATGGCGAGAAACGTGGGTAACGATTGAGGAACAGAATTGGCCGTTAAGGAGGACGACGATGTTACGAGGTACATTGGTTTTTTGCATGTTTCTGTCGGTCAGTGGTGGAATACTCACGGGTGAGGAGCCGCCGATCAGTTTGAGTCGTTTGGCGGAGATTCGGGCCGACCTGGATCGGGTTGAGCAGTGGATCAAATCACAGCAAACGGACACGCAGGAAGCTCGGATGGAACGAGCGGCGAACGATCTGGAACGATCTGGTCGAGCGGACTGGGCGGCAGCGATCCGTGCTCGTCGCGTCCGGAACGAGATTGCGCTTCGTCAGAAGAAGATCGCGGAGTTGGAAGCTGAGATCATCCAATTGGAGCAGCAAAACGCTGACTTAGCACCGTCGCAGTACCTGATCGATGTCACGGTGTTGGAGGCCGACGTGGAAAAGCTCCGCGATGCGGGCTTCGATTTCAACGAATTTGCTCAGCAGAGCGGCACGTCCCGGAAGTCGTTTCAAGTGGTCGACCGATCCGACGTATTTCGGGCGTGGATCGACGAAATCACTCGGACAGGCGCGGCCACGGTTGTGAGCCGGCCGAAAATCATCACCGAATTGAACCGACCAGCTTCGATTTTTGTGGGAGGTCATGTGTCGGTCATTGATGAAACTGCCGAAAAACAGGGCGTTAAATTGCTTCCCTACGGATTGAAGATCTCGGTGGCGGCCGTGCGCTGCGGCAAGGACGTCGGACTCGATGTGAAGGCGGAGCAATCGTCACCTGATCCGGAATTGGCTAAATCGCCAGTCGCAGCGGCCGATCAGAAACCGATTCGCCGCCATTTTAATGTTCGGGCCAAGTCGAACATTCGTCCTGGCGAAGCGATGTTCATCTACACCATCAAAGAGAACTCGGACGACGATCGGAAGGCGATTCTTCTTTTGGTCGATCCGAAAATGGTGAGTCGACCCAAAGTCGACGATCAACGTTGATAAATGTCGGTGCGATTGCATGGCCCTGGGGGGAAGCACGGTCGCGAGTCCCACACGGATTTATGCCTCGAATCGCCGTGTTTTTTGGTGTTTGTGGTGGACTTTTCTGGGACCAGACGCCTATATTTGTGTTTTGTTTCAGACGTTGTGTCTGAAACCAGTTTACGATCGGTGATTTGGAGAATTGTGTGGTAAAGAAAGAAGACGCGTTTGAGGTGGACGGTACCGTGACGCAGGCCCTGGCGAATACAAGGTTTCGAGTGCAATTAGAGACAGGCACGGAAGTGCTCGCCCATGTAGCGGGAAAAATGAGGAAGAACTTCATTCGAATCGTTCCGGGCGACAAAGTACGGGTTGAGTTATCCCCGTACGACCTCAGCAAAGGCCGTATCGTTTACCGCGAGCGTTAAATGCGGCCAGCTAGAATAGCCGCGAGCGGCTCTGACGCAGCGTCCGGCAGGTCCTGTTCCGACACGGTCTACGTGACGGCTCTCG
The DNA here is from genome assembly GCA_012959465.1 of Planctomycetaceae bacterium. GTDB lineage: Bacteria > Planctomycetota > Planctomycetia > Pirellulales > Pirellulaceae > UWMA-0346. The sequence continues at coordinate 35,034 of DUDC01000314.1, read as the reverse complement.
CCACACGCTCCCCCGCCATTGGATAGACTCGGGGGAAGGGTTGAAACTCTCAACCCTTGAATGAGGTATACACAAGGTCGGTTTGGCCACTCCGGTTCAATTCTGTTGTCCCGTTCTTTTGTGCCAATTCTGCAATTTGATAGCAACAAACGCAATGTTTGAATTCTAAGGAGACCACGGTGATCAATTCGTGTTATTTGCGGCGTGTATCGATGGCGGTTGCCGCCCTGCTCTTATTTGCAATGCCATTGCGAGCACAGCAAAAACCAGCGGTCGTCATCGCGTTGTCGAGCGTCGACGAGACGATGGCCGACATTCAATATGCTGCCGAAGCGGCTGGTGTGCCACAAATGGCCGGCATGTTGCAGCTGATGGGCGGCCAGTACATCCAAATGTTGGATACGACCATTCCGGCTGGGATCCTGGTTGAAATCAATGGACCGATGCCGACTGGTTTGGGTTTCATTCCAGTCAAGGACTTCGATGCACTGAAGACGATCATCAGCACGCAACTTGGGCCGATTGCCGATGACGGCAATGGCGTATGGCGTGTGGCTGGTCCACAGCCGGTCTTCATCAAACAGGAAGGCAAGTACGTCTTCGTTTCGGACAACGCCGCCGGACTGGGCAATCTGCCGGCCAATCCAGCCGCATTGCTGGAGGGATTGGACAAGCGCTACAACTTCGGTGCCCGTGTGCACATCCAGCGGATTCCGATGGCGTTGCGTCAGATGCTCATCCAGACAATGAAGGATCAATTCGCCCAAGCCAGCCAGTTCATCGAAAACGAATCGCAAACTCAGTTTCAAGAAAATCTGAGTGACGCCAGCATCAAGAACATGGAAATGCTGGTGACGCAAGGTGATGTGTTTGAGATGGGGTTGACCATCGACCAGGAAAACAAACAGATTAGCCTTGGCTATAGCTTGACCGCGGATCAGGGCAGCGAATTGGCCGAACAGTTGGGCTACATTCAAGACGCTGAGACAGAATTCGGTGCTGTACTTGATTCGGACGCAGCGGTGACCTTTAACACGTCAACCACCATCGGGAAGGCTCAAGTTGAGGTGTACGCCGAATTGCTCAAAGGGTTTCGCACTTCGGTGGTCAAAGAGCTACAGGATGACAGCAACTTCCCCAACGAGCAGGCGCGGGCTGCCGCCGAAAAAGTTGTTAGTGACTTGTTGGACGTTGCTGCCGCGACGGTCGGTAGTGGCAAATTGGATGCCGTCGGTGCTGTCGTGTTGGATGGAACGAGCCTTCAATTTGCAGCGGCCATTCACATCGGGGCAGGCGAAAAGCTAAACGAAACCATCCGTGAGATCGTTGCACTGGGCAAACAGGAACCGAATTTCCCCGAAGTTCAATTGGACGTGGCCAAAGTTGGAAAGACGACGATTCACTTATTGGAAGTGCCAGTCCCCGATGAGGACGCCGCCCGCCAAGTGTTTGGCGACAAATTGGAAATCGCGATTGGCATCAGTCCCGATGCGGCTTACCTCTGCGTTGGTAAGGACGCGGTGGACAGCGTCAAGGTGATCGCGGCTGGAACCAGCTCGAAGCCCGTCAAGGCTGTTTCGATGCGAGCCTCGGTTGGCAAGCTCATCAAGTTCGGCGCTCAATTCGCCGATGGCAATGTCCCGCCGCCGATTTTGGCCGCCGTTGACCAGATGGGTGATCGAGATCACGTCGAGGTCGTGGTGGATGCAATCCCCAATGGAGCGCGATACCAACTGGTCCTAGAGGATGGGGTATTGAAACTGATCGGTGTTGGTGTTCAACAGGCGATGGGCGCCCTCGGCGGTGGATTCTAGCCAACACGATTCTACGAATAGAAATCTAAAACGGCCCGGCCTAAAATAGCCGGGCCGTTTTTGTAGACTATCGTACCGCTATGCAATGCGGTACGGTGAGGCGAACCTGAGCCACTCTACGGGCGTCAGTCCAGAGGGAACCGCCCTTGAGTTGTATGAGTTCTCTTCTGAGTCCTTTGTTTTTGAAACTGGAAGTCTATCGAGATGTCGCCTGTCCAATTTGATCTGCAGCGCCGCGAAATCGCGGGAGTGGGCGTTCGGGACCTTGCCGAGAAGTTTGGAACGCCGTGTTACGTCTACGAGACCGACACGATTCGACAAAGAGTGGCCGATCTCTTCGCGTTTGATGTGATTCGATACGCGCAAAAAGCCTGTTCGAACATTGCGATTCTCCACTTGATGAGGCAGCTAGGAGTCTTGGTCGATTCGGTCAGCGGCGGGGAAATTCACCGCGCTTTTGCCGCCGGGTATGCCGCGCAAGGTGGTCCGCCACAAATCGTCTACACGGCCGACATATTTGACGAAGAAACTCTCGATTTGGTCGTCGAACATGGGATCCATGTGAATTGTGGGTCCCCGGACATGCTGGAACAGATTGGTCGCCGCCTGCCTGGAGCCGGCGTCACCCTCCGCATCAATCCCGGATTTGGCCATGGGCACAGTCAGAAAACCAATACGGGTGGGCCCCAGTCGAAGCATGGAATCTGGCATGACCAGGTTGATGATTGCCTGCAGATTGCCGACCGGCACGGCCTTGCCGTGACCGGATTGCACATGCACATTGGCTCCGGGACCGATTTACAGCACCTCGCCGAAGTGTGTGGCGCAATGGAAGCGACCGCGAAAATCGTTGGGCGGTCCATCACGAGCATTAGTGCCGGCGGTGGCCTGCCAACACTCTACGAGGAGAAAGATGAATACGTCGATTTGGAACAGTATTTTCAACTTTGGGACGCCAGTCGACAGCGACTGCAAGACGAGTTTGGGCATCGCCTGAGCCTGGAAATCGAACCGGGGCGGTACTTGGTCGCGGAGTCGGGGTATCTGATCACCGAAATACGCGCCGTGAAGCAAATGGGAGAGAATCTGTTCTATCTGGTGGATGCCGGTTTCAATAATCTCGCGCGGCCCATTCTCTACGGATCCTATCACCCGATGTCGATCTGTAGTCAGCAGCCGTCGGATAAAATGCAGTCGGTGGTTGTCGGAGGCCCGCTCTGTGAGTCTGGCGATATATTCACTCAGGAAGAAGGTGGTTTCGTTGCCACACGTGAATTGCCCGTTGCCAATGTGGGTGATCTACTGATTATCGAGCGAGCCGGAGCGTACGGCTTTGTCATGTCGTCCAATTACAATTCCAAACCGATTTCAGCCGAAGTTCTGGTCCACGACGGACAACCACATTTGATCCGACGCCGCCAGACAATCGACGACTTGCTGGGATTGGAATCAATTCCCGGCTTAGAGTAGGTCACGACTAAAAAGTAGCGTTGGCACGCATCGGGTTACGAACTGTGGCTCTACCCGAAGATCAAAATTGACCGTGTGCTAGGCCTATTTAGTGGCGCGGAGCGTGGCGAGATGGTGGGCTGTCCCTACCAGACGGTCCCAATTATCAGCAATGTAGTCGGGTGGACCGCCGATTTGAGCCACGACATGGGCAACGTCTTCGGTCGCCACCATTTCGATCGCGTCCCAGGGGCAGACCAGCAGTTCGTACGGGTTCGTCTTTTTTTGTGGGATGTGGACGCATACTTCGCAACCGACGCAGCGATCCAGGTCGATCTCGCACCATGCCTGAACGCTCTTTACGCCGTGACTGCGAGTGATCATCGTGATGCAATCGACAGGACAAACCTCAATGCACGACTCACACCCCGTGCAGTTGTCGGCATTGATCACCGCCAACTCCTTCGGTACTTTCTTACGAGGTGCTTTCTTGCCCATTGGGCAGCTCCGTATGTAAATAGTTGCCTAAAAGTAACTTACGGCGAATAACGGGTCTGAATCTCGCGTTGCGTTGCCCGCGACCGCAAGGCCCCAAAAGAGCGGGGGAGTTAGTATAGGTAGTCACCGGACGTTGTCCAAGCAGTCTTCAATCCTTGGCTCTATTCTACCTTGCACGTCCGTGCTGGATAGTGAATCAAGGGTACCAGCGACAACATGTCACGTCCGTAGGGTGAGCAAGCTCACGTGGTCGCTGCCAGGCACCGGTTCAAGCAGTTGATACTCTCATCGACAAGCGTTTCGACGCCCGGATCATAATCGAAGATCTCCACGGATATCCAACCCTCGTAGTTGACGTCACGGAGGGTCCGAATGATGGGTTCGAATTCGATGTCGCCCATCCCAGGGCCGCGTCGATTGGCATCATTGGCGTGAAAATGAACCATCACGTCCGCGTGCTTTCGAATGATCTGTTCGATCGATGTCGACTCGGTGGACATCGCCTTGACGTCCAAGTGTAGTTTACAGGCGGGCGAGTCGATCATCTCCAGCAACTCCCGCCCCGCATCGGCCGTCAACAAGAAGTCACCCTCCTGCGGTCCAAGGGGCTCTAATGCCAGCACAACCTCGCACTGCTCAAACGTATCGATCGCCACACGAATCGTGGTCATCGCGTACTCCATGGCTTCGTCGTGGCTGACACCCTCAAGAAGGTTTCGCTGAAACGGTGATCCCAACACTAAGACCTTGCCTGTGAGGTCGCGACAGAGCCGAGCCAACTCGGCTAAGTACTCGCCCGTTCGGCGTTGAACGTCCTTATCTGGAGATGTGAGATAGTATCCTTCGGTGAAGGCGAGTAGCCAGTGCAAACCAACGACTTCCAATTCATGTTCCGCTGCCAGATCACGCGTATCGCTTCGCATCGCTGGCGTGATTTGGTAAGCATCTTTGTTCATTGTAAACGGAGCTATCTCGATGCCCGTGTAGCCAGCTTGTCGCGCATAGGCGAACGCCTTATCGAATGGCCAGTCCTTAAACGTTTCGTTGCAAATAGCGAGTTTCATGGCCATGCTCTCAGTTATGTTCCGAACAGTGCTTTGGGTGCGATTGGGTAGTGCCGAGTATCGTATCCAGGAACAGATCGGATCACAAGCGAGTGAGTAGTTCGACGTAAAATATAGCGCAGTGTTTAACCGGTTCCCAATCCGCTTTGTCTTATCGTCTTCCATCGTCGCTGTCTCCAACGGAACGATGTACGGAGATCGTGGTCACTTTCGGCGAAAGTGACCTACTGCCACATTGCGGATCGGTGAGATCTGGTACATAGTGCCACCATCATGAGCGCAGCGGACACAAACTCGTCACCAGCAACCCGTTCGATGAGAGGTCGAGTATGTCTGATCGTCGCACTGTTATCGCTGGTTGTCTGGCTTAGCGTCCGATACGGTGATCAGATTACTGTGGCGAGCTTGGCCGAGCATGAAACGGCGTTGCATGCCTATCAAGCCGAACATCCGCTGCTGGTATTTGGTGCCGCATTTCTGATTTACGTCTCTATCGCAGGTTTGTCGTTGCCAGGAGCCACCGTCTTGACGCTTGTCTACGGTTGGTATTTTGGCGTACTGCCGGCCGCTTTGTTGGTCAGTTTTGCCTCGACGATGGGAGCGACGGTGGCGTTCTTGCTGAGCCGGCATTTGCTGCGAGATTGGGTGAATCGTCGATTCGGCGATCGGTTGGAGGGCATCAACAAAAATCTGGATGAACAAGGGGCGTTCTATCTGTTCAGTTTGAGGTTGATTCCCCTTGTTCCGTTTTTCATCCTTAACGCCGTGATGGGCTTGACTCGTTTACGGGTCCGTACGTTTTGGTGGGTCAGCCAGTTGGGGATGTTCCCCGCGACGGTCGCTTACGCGTACGCTGGCTCGACCTTTCCTGATCTCAAGACATTGGCAGGAGAGGATCTGTCCGCGATTGTCTCGGTCCAGTTGCTGTTGGCATTTGCACTGCTGGGCACGCTACCTCTAGTACTCAAGCGCGTCGTCAACATCATGCGGCCGACGGACTCCTAAACGGCCAGCATCACATTTAGGACAAGAGTTGCACGGCCAACTCAAGGTCCGTTGGTTTGTCGACATCCAAACCGAGTTCAGGATGTGGTGAGACACGTATCTTGACGTCGATATCGAGTTCCTGGCTCAACGCTTGTTCGATCTCCGGAATATCTTTACCAGAACAGGCGAGGATTTCTAGCAATTGCTCGGGGTCCTTGCGATACTTTCGCAGCTTCGCGAGTTTCGGCAAGGCGGTAATCACGTGGCGAAATTTCTTCACGTAGTAAATCGTCGTGCCGGTGTAGTTTTTACCCGCTACCGGAATGTACGTTCGTTCCACCGGAAGGTTTGCGTCTTCAAACGATGTCTTCTCGACGTAGTGCAAAACCAGATCGCCGTCGGTGGATTCGATCGAACGCAGCGTGTCTGCGATGATCTCAGGTGTGAGAAAGACAGCATCGCAGAAAGAGATGACATAGCCATCATGGTCCGACGCACTGCGATACAGCCGGTGTTTAACGTATGTGATGGCCTGCACAATGTTCTGGACGAGAGTCATCCCGGTGAAAATTCGCTTGCGAACTTTCTTCATCGATTCGAGGTTATCCAAGTTGGCTGATCCCACAACAACGATGTTCTCGACCTGCTCGCATGCATGAAAGGCGTCAATGACTCGCGACACCATGGGAATACCGTGGATCGGCAACAGCGCCTTCTCTACGAATTTCGTCGTTTCGTAAAGTGGTCCCTTCTCGCCTCCTGCGAGGATAATGACATTAAATTGTCTCATGTGGTTATTCTCTCGTGTGACACGGTCACTTTTTCGAGTCCATCTGTATCGAGTTGTAAGCCGAGGCCGCTGACTTGTTCTACACGCAGTTTACCTCCCCGCTTCATAGCAGGCTCGCCGCGGACAAACCGCGTACGATGCAAAACGCGGTGTGAATGTCCTTGGACCAATTTGTGATCAGCAAAAGCCGTGGCAAAATGGGATCCTACTGTAGCGAGAATAGCAGTCTCACCCACCATGGCACAACAAGAAAATCCAAGACCCGCGGTGCGAGCTATCTGGATCATCTCACCACTCAGATGGGTTCCCCCACACTTGGAGAGCCGCACATTGAGTATGTCAAACGCCTTATAATCGATGATGTTTCTCGCTGTTTGGGGACAGATTAGACTCTCGTCCGCGATCAAGGGGATGGCCGATCGATCTCGCAGCCACTGGTAAGTTTTCCAGTGTTCGTCGTCGAGCACAAGGCGACGGTTCAAAAAGCCATGAATTGTTTCCGGTGGATCGGCCGTACGTAGTGGTTCTTCGAGCGCCCAGACGCCCAGTTTTGCCAGCTGTTCGATGTTTCGAACGGCCTCCTCTCGCCCCCATTTTGCGTTGGCATCGGCAAACAGGGTAATATCAGCACCCAAAATGCGGCGGATCCACTTTATGCGTCGAAAGTCACTTTCACCGCCTACCTTGACCTTAAAGTGTTGGATTCCGGCCGCCCGATAGCTCAAAAGTGTGGCCAGCATCGCCGCCTTGTTACCCAGGCCAATCGAAGCGGAGTAGACCAATTCGCACGGTAATTCGCCTCCCAGCATTTTCGCAACCGAAGTGCCCTGGCGGTTGGCCTCCAGGCAGAGCAGAGCGGTGTCGATCGCACACAGTGCGCAACTGGGCACTGTATCGGACGGTTGATTGGCGATTTCTCCCAAACAGTGTTGGACTGCCGCCTGGTCTTCTCCGCCGGCGAGTGCTTGTCGAGCCAGCGTGGGAGCGATATGGAGAATGGACTCGCACGTTTCACCCGTGACGTACGTTCTCGGAACGGCTTCACCGTAGCCCTGCACGCCGTCTGAATCGGTTGCGATGACGATGATCGCCTCCAACTCAGAATGCCGCTTCTTGGCGTGCCCGTACGAAAAACGGAATGGGATGCGGACCTTGTGGAAATCAAATGTGATCAAGTTCCTGTGCCGTCAACTGAGTAGTTTTGATAACAGAAAGAGCGAGATAAAAAGAAGATAGATACCGAGCAGACGTTTGATAAGTACCTCGGAGATTCGATGAGCCAAGTTGCTGGTTAATGCGGCAACGGGAATCGAGGATGCGAGAACCGCCGCGGCCGGCGCCCATTCTAGTGTTCCGCCGTGAAGGTGAAGAAAGACTCCTGGTATCGCAACAAGCCCCATGATGAAAACTGAAGTGCCAATCGCCATGCGAGCCGGCATACGAAATAGTAGGATCAACCCGGCACCGATGAAGACCGCACCACCTCCACCCATCACACCCATCATCGTGCCAAGCAGAATGCCAAGCGGAACAAGAGCATACGTCGGTGTGCGGTGTGTCTTGGGCTTGTCATCGGTAGCGGTAGCGGGTTGCACGTCCGTTGCCGCCTTCGATCCAGTCGTCGAAATGACAAATTTCAGACCGATTGCGAACAGGCAAACAACGATGACGGCCGTCAACCCATTTGATTCGACGCGACCGCCAAAGGCGTGCCCCAAGGGGACTGCCGCCATCGCGGGAATTGATAACCACAACGCGACCCTCAAGTTAATATTACCCTTCCTCCAATAGGCGGGTAAGGACGTCGCGGCGTTGGCCAGCGTTACGGCGAATGTAAGACCGATCACGTCACGGATATTGAGGCCGACAAGCAGTAGAGCTGATATCAGCACCGACATTCCCGATGCACCTGTCAGCCCAGTCAACGCGCCCGTAACCGCGCCAATCAAGACAAGCAGGATGTAAAACGTGGGAGTATCGAGCATCGGAGTATTGTCGACAATTGAACGTATTTCACGTAGGTCACTTTCGCCGAAAGTGACCAGCATGTCCGATCAACCTATCGACCGGCAATAACCTTCGGCACCTCGCTCGCTCCCGCTTGGTGCTTGTATTGCGAGCTCCCGGTTTGCTAGAGTAAAAGGAGTGGCCCGACTTATCCTTGTCTCAATGGGCGAACGACATGTTGAAGAAATTCATTTTCGCAGCTTTGACGATCTTTGCCGCAATTGCCTTGCTGCCGTCACTTGGTCAGGCACAACAACAGCAACAACAAAAAGCGTCTTTTTTTCAACGCGTGATTGTGACACGACAACCCCGATTTCTCATCAATGGCATTAGCATCGCGCAAAACCTGCGTTACGAAGTGGTGTCACGCCTAGAGGTCGCTCCATCGCAGGGCCAGGGTGCTTTAGCCGTGAGACAATCGGTGGTCAGTGCAAAACTGATCGCTGCCGATCCCCTTTCCCAAGCGACCTACACGCAGGCCCTGAGGAACTTGGCTGGTACCACTTTTCACTACGAGCTGAACGACGAGAACAAGGTCATCTCGTTTCGTGGAGGCAAGAGGTCCCGCGAAGTCAAATCGGTGAAGGCACCGGAGGGCAATGGATTTTTGATGACGTCACTGATCGATGACGATGGCTGGAAGGAGCTGGCAACGTTGACGTTCTTTCAGCCACCATCTCAAAAGCAACGTTGGGTCGATCAGATGTTTCACGATTGGAGTCCGATGGGCAGTTGGGCGGGTGAGACAAGTTACACCATCGGGCGCAAGCGAGGTAAACGTCAACTCTATTCCTACCGGCACACGATGAAGTTCCAGGCTCCGGAGAAATCCGCAAAGGGTGAAGTGAGCCCGTTGCCATTTGCGCTCGATACGGCCGACTTCAAATCGATGAAGAGTGGCGGGGCGATCACGTACGACGTGGGCAGGGCGCGAGTCGAATCGGTCGAAGAGTTGTTTCACGTTCAGGGTGTGGTTGCCGCCACCGTGCTCGGCCAGCCGGCCCGTATTCAACTCGAAGAAAAACAGGCCTTCGCGATTCAGATCCAGGACCAGAACGCCTGGAGTCAGTAACTGATTGGTGACGGTGACGTCCGCTCAACGGAATGTGCGCGAGACCACGTACCACTCATAGCCGTCGCGCGTTTGCCGAAGTGCGAACATGGTGCTCTGCCATTCCTCTGCTGGACGGTCCGTGTCGGCTTCGAGTCTCTTCAACGTCTGGGTCAACTCGTCCGGAAGAAAATGAACGAGGATGCGATCCGCAATGGGTATTCCCGCTGCGGTGAGAAGCTGGCGGTCAAAACGGGCGAGGTTTCCGTTCGTCCAGCTCATGTAGATTCGCTCTTCATCGCGACTGGCCCCTTTACGATGCACCGGCGTCGTCGCGGTGAGCTGGCTAGCATAATCGACCCAGGCGATGCCCCCACCAAACGCGCCCAGTTCGATGTGAAAGGCGTCGAGCTGTCGAGTGTAGTTAGCCAGATCGGTTGTGTCGAACTGTACCTCCCAGCGTTGCCAATGGGGAACGACGTCAGGGCCACCTGGGGGCCGTCCGTCTTTGACGCCCGTGCCGATTGTGGTACCGTCGTCGATTGTCTTGGATCCGCCGCGCGTCGCCGCAATCGTCGATGCGAGTTTCTGGACCTCAGAGAGCATTTCGAAATTTGTAAGATGAGCCTCAGGTGAGACGCCGAGCAACTCACCAAATGACGGTTGAGCCATCGACTGATCATCGGTCGAGATCAAGTTGAAGGGATGGCTCGATCCATTTGAGTTTGGATTCGGCTCCGACGATTGAGATGTCCCCGAAAACCAGATCACCAGCAAACCAACGTTGACGGTCCCCAACAAAATGAGGCAGGCACTAATCCAGCTGCCGACGTGGTCCGATCGTGTGGGAAGAAGTTGTTGGCTATCGTCGCAGGGAGGCGGAGCTTTTGTCGTGGTCATTAGTTCCTGGACTCCTCTGGTTTGTCTTACCCGTGTCTATTCTTGAGCGTATAGTTGGTCCGTCTTGGCGGCCATGATCAAATCGTTCATGTGCAGGTTGAGGATTTTGTGAGTCCACCACCGTACCGTCACCCGACCCCATTCGGTGAGTAGTGCAGGATGGTGGCCTCCCTCCTCGGCTAGGTTGCCGACTTGGTTGGTAAATGCGAGCGCTTGGACAAAAGTGTCGAAACGATAGACCCGTTGAATTTGGGGAACACCATCGGTTTCGATCTTCTCCCAATTTGGACAATCCGCCTGGAACTTGTCAAGTTCATCACTGCTGGCTGGCGGTGCGCCAACTCGGCACGCCTCACATTTCATCGACACAAAATCGGACATTTATTCACTCGCTTTCGGGGAGCTGGGTGGGTGAGCCGAACGCGCCGGCGCCGGGACTTGTCATTTATCGCGTTTTCGTCTGACTTGAAAACCCGAGGCTAGTGTCTGCGACCAAAAAACTGGACATTAGCACAATCCGGACGGAAAATTTGAGCTGAGCGAGACGTCGTATATCATGGGTGCCAGCGGAATGTTGCCTCAATCGGCTCGAACCACCTGGAGTGAATCATGCAGTTTTCCAACCGTCGTCAATTCATTCAGCAATCCGCTGCGGCGGGGGCTTTTTGTGCGCTATCGGCACGTCCTTTGACTTTGTTCGCCAGTGACTCAGACAAGAAGATGCGATTGGGGCTGGTCACGTACCTGTGGGGAAAAGACATGGACTTGCGCACGCTAATCGAAGCGTGCGAGAAGTCGGGCGTGTTGGGGTTAGAGCTTCGCACTCAGCACAAGCATGGTGTGGAACCGTCATTGAGCAAGAGCGAAAGAAAGGACGTCAAGAAGCGTTTTGCGGACAGCCCCGTTGAATTGGTCGGATATGGTTCGAATGCCCAATTCCATGAAGATGATCCGGCTGCGGTTCGGCAGAATATTGAATTGGCTAAACAGTTTGTGAACTTGATGCATGATTGCGGCGGGACTGGTGTGAAAGTCAAGCCAAATGATCTCGTTAAAGGCGTGCCGCACGAGAAGACAATTGCGCAGATCGGCAGATCACTGAACCATTTAGCCGCCTATGCGGCGGATTACGGTCAGGAGATCCGCGTCGAGGCGCACGGTCGAGGTACTAGCGAATTGCCGATCATGAAAGCCATCTTCGACGTCGCGGATCATCCCAATGTGGGCGTCTGTTGGAACTCCAATGATGTCGACGTCAAAGGTGAGGGACTCGAACACAACTTCAATCTGGTGAAAGAACGGTTCGGTGATACAGTTCATATTCGTGAACTCAACGTCGGAAGTTATCCCTATGCGAAATTGATGAAAATGTTTGTGGAGATGAAATACAAGGGTTGGATTCTGCTCGAGTGTCGCACGAACCCGAAAGACAAGATCAAAGCCCTCATCGAGCAACGAGAAGTCTTCACGAAGATGATTGGATGATGACACTTTCGCACGGCTATTCGCCCACTGAGTGATGAGAAGGAAAATGAAGCGGAAGATAAAGTACCCAAAACGGCCAGGTCTCTTGCCCGTGTCGTTGCCGATCGCCGCTGTTCTCGTGTTCTGTCACGTGCATCCCAGTTGGGGAGAGGATGCGATCACTTGGCAGCTTGTTACGAAACAAGCGGGATGGTCGGCGCGCGACTCGCAGGGAGAACTGGTCTTTGATAATAAGTTGTGGATTTTCGGGGGATGGGCCAGTTCTTTCGAAGCGCCGCCTCGCGACGTGTGGAGTTCAAAAGACGGGGTTCAATGGTCATTGGTGACGAAGAAAGCGGCCTGGATACACAGTGACTTATCTATGTCGTTGACGTTCGACAACAAGATGTGGTTCATGGGCGGCTGGTACAACGGCCGTCTTCCAGGACACTCGGCGAGCAATCAAGTTTGGTCATCGACGGATGGCGAGCGTTGGGTGCAGGATACCGACGCGGCCGGCTGGTCGCCTCGCATTGCCGCGGCCGTGGTGACGTTCAAAAAGAAGATGTGGCTGTTGGGCGGTACCGAGAACTACTATTTTGGTGACGAAAAGAGCCTTAAGAACGACGTCTGGTTCACCGCCGACGGAAAAACCTGGGAACTGGCGACAGATGCCGCACCCTGGTCTCCGCGTGCGTATCACCAGGCCGCCGTGCTGAACGACCGGATCTACATCTTCGGCGGCGGCAACTACGTTCCCGAATACAAGGCGACGAATGATGTTTGGAGCTCAGCCGACGGCAAGAACTGGCGGCGAGAGACAGCGGCAGCCGCCTGGCATCCGCGGTTGTGGTTTTCCAGTGTTGTGTATCGCGAGCGAATTTGGGTATTGGGTGGTTGGTCAAACAACCCATCGAAAAACTGGGGAGACGTTTGGCACTCGAAGAATGGAAAGGACTGGCAGAAGCTCCAGGCGTCCGTCACGTGGAAGGAACGTCACGAACACTCGGCCTTCGTCTTTCAGGACAAGATCTTTGTAGCTGGCGGGCACGCCAGACCACTCAACAGCGAAGTCTGGTCATTACAATTGCCTGTCGACTGGTAGTCACTACCACCACATGCCTCTCCTCACCGACGCGACAAAGTCCTTGCGAGGGATGTCGACCTTGAACGAGAATTCTCGCCGCGTCGCTTGCAGGCTCACGCGGGACAATTCGCCCGCCGCAAACAAGCCGACTTTCCCTTCGTCGGGTTTGGGACCAAAGAATTTGAGCAGCTGATTGGCGTGGAAGCGAAAATCAAACAGTTGGACCTGGCCCTCCTCAGGCTCCGTCACCACAATTTCATCTCCCAGGCCCCGGTTTCCCCATTCCGCGAAACTTGGTTCAATCGGAAGTGCAAATGTTGGTGTTGATAGTCGAGAAACAGCGCGAGCTGAAATGGGCAAGAAAAAGAAACCAAAATTTTACGTTGTGTGGGAGGGGAAAGCTCCCGGCGTTTACACCACATGGTCCGAGTGTGAAGCGGCGACCCGTGGTTTTGCCGGTGCCCGTTTCAAGTCTTTTTCTACCCTGGCCGGGGCGGAGCAGGCCTATTCCGATGGGCCGTCAGCTCATTGGGGCAAGAAAGAACCTCGGCGCACGTTTACGCAGGAAGAACTGGCGGAAATAGGAATCCCAATCGAGGAGAGCTTGTGCGTCGATGCTGCCTGGAATGCTCAGACGAAAGTGCTCGAGTACCGAGGTGTTTGGTATCGCGATCGTTCGGTCTTATTTGAAGCGGGGCCTTACCCGAATGGGACGAACAATATCGGCGAGTTTTTGGCAATCGTTCACGGTCTGGCTTTGATGGCAAAGGAGGGCAATCAGGCCCCCGTCTATACCGACAGTCTCACGGCCATTTCCTGGGTCACGAAAATCGCCGTGCGGTCCAAGTCGATGGACAAGGGTGAAACGAGCGCCGGTCTCAATCGGTATGTCAAACGTGCGCTTAGCTGGCTCCGCGAGAACTCCTACCCAAACCAGATCCTCAAATGGCGAACCGACGTCTGGGGTGAGATTCCGGCCGATTATGGGCGGAAGTGATTAACCGACCACAATTTAGAACAACGAGGAAACAATAAGATGACGTCTCTACCTTGCGTCGCAGCGGACGTGCCGCTGGCCGATAACATCAACGAGCCGTTACGCGGCAAGGTCGAGATCCTCGCCTGGAACGAGGCATTCGAAAGCCCTCCACAACATGTTGACGGTGTTTACACATACGGGCATCCGAGGTTGACGGGAGAGATGATGGATCAGCTCCCCGGCCTGCGCGTGATCAGTAACTACGGAGTTGGTGTTGACCACATTGATGTCGAAGCGGCGAAGTCGCGAGGCATTCCCGTCGGTAACACGCCGGGTATTCTCAATGGGGCCACAGCCGACATGGCCATGGCGCTTTTGTTGGCGGCGTCCCGGCGTTTAGTCGAAGGCGACAAGTACGCGCGTGGTAGTGAGTTTACAGCCTACGACCCCGGCTACATGTTGGGGAGAGAAACACATCATGCCACAATCGGCATTGTGGGGATGGGCCGAATTGGTGAACAAATCGCGCGTCGCGCTGCCGGATTTGAGATGACGATTCTCTATCACAACCGTCGACCAAGACTCGATGAGGCGGATTTCGGCGCGACGTATCTCTCTTTGGACGCGCTGCTAGAGCGGGCCGACTATGTGGTTCTGTCACCTCCGTTAACGTCGGAAACGACGGGCATGATCGCCGCCGCTCAATTGAACAAAATGAAGTCGACTGCGATCCTGGTGAATATTGGACGAGGCCCACTGGTCGACACGGAAGCGCTGACCGAGGCGTTGCAGAGCAACACGATCTACGGTGCCGCACTCGACGTAACCGACCCCGAACCTCTACCTCGCGACCACCCGTTGCTGAAGCAATCCAACCTCACCATCGCTCCGCACCTCGGCAGTGCCACCGAGGAGACCCGCCAGCAGATGGCCGAGCTATCGGTTCGCAATCTGTTGGCCGGACTGGCTGGTGAAGCGATGGAGACCGTTGTTTAGTGAACGGTGGGGTGTGCTGGCATTGGCGAACCCCACGGGCCTGTGGCACTCACATTGACATTATCGTTTGCGAAAGGCGTACAACGCTTCTTCCGTACGGACAAAAAATGTCTGTTGTTTTGCCACCGGCGTGGCCACGATTCGTTCCTCGAAGTCGTGTGACGACAGGACAGTCCACGACCGACTGGCTCGTAGGACAGTAATCACGCCTCGTTCGCTTGTCAGGTAAACTTTGCCGTCGCCAGCGACCAGCGACGCGTAGTAGTTTCCACTCCCCTCGGCGCGACCCTGTTGGAGAATCTCGCCCGTATCGATGTCCAAGCTGGTGATGATGCCACTATCTTTGACCATGTACAGGACGCCGTCGTAGACGGTTGAGCTCGGGACGGTCGGCAGGCCGCGCCGCACGATCCAACGCACATGAGTGTTGGTAACATCCCCACGACCTCCCGGTCGTACGGACATAGCAACGTTCTGCGCTTTTGCGAAAACGCCGGCATGTCTTTCCCACTCTTTCTGGTTGAGCGATTGGTCTTGATCCAAGTCCATGCGGAAGAATCGGGGAATGACAGGACTGCCCGCTGGCAGCTCGTTCTTCGAGATTTTATTGTCCTTGTTTTTATCCATGTCGGCGATCGCTTCGTCGAACGGCTCCATCTTAATTCGTTGGCTCACGTCTCCACCCGGCGTCCATGTTGCGAGATAGATCGCGTCCTTCGTGACAACAGGCGTTGAATCGACGATTCTCGACAGGCCGTTTACCCACCACACTTTCTTTCCACTCGTGGCATCGTAGGCGGCCAGCTGTAGCGATCCGGCGACGATGATCTCTGTGTTGTTGCCGCCGCCGCGGCTCCAAATGACGGGTGTCGAATAGCTACGTGCCTGCTCGTCGCGCGGCTCACGCCAAACCGTCTTACCCGTCTTCTGGTCGATGGCGATCAAATAGCTGTTCACATCATGGTCTTCGTTCAACACGATCAGATCGTTAACGAGGACCGGTGAACTGGATGCTCCGAACTCGTCTTGAAAGGGTCCTAACTTTTTTTCCCACAACAGCTTTCCGGAAAAATCGTAGCACAACAAGCCGTAGCTCCCGAAGAACACGAATACCTGTTTACCGTTGCTCGCTGGCGTACTGGCTGCCGGGCTGCCCGCTCGGTGGAAGGCTTCAATCGTTTCGGTTTCAACGATACGAGTCCACAACACCTCGCCCGATGTCCGTTCCAGTGCAATGGTGGCCAGCTCTTTTTTCCCCGCGTCGAACGTTGTCAGGAAGATGTGATCACCGACAACGCAAGGCGAGGAATGACCCGGTTTGAGCGGCGTTCGCCAGAGTAGCATCGCGTCTTTTGTGAAGTCCCCTGGAAGATGTTGACCGTCCGGAACGACACCGCCCGCTTTGCGGAAGAACTCGGTTTCTTCTTCTCCTCGTATTGGCGCCAAAAAAACAAACAGAAGCAGACAAGTAACAAGGAACCGACGGGAATTTAACATTTCAAAGGTCTCGTCCGGAAAGAGGATCGCTGGGTGAATTGGAGCGACAAGCGGTCGCAAGCGTCATCTTATAAAGGTCGACGAGACGCCGCCACAAAGGGGGAACGAAAAACAGGGAAACGGGCCGAGTCTCAACCAAACCTAGGGCGTTCCTGGTCAATCAACGAGTTGATTTTCGTCGCTGTCTGGGTCGTGGAGCGGTTTTTGGCAGAGTGTCACCCGACCCATGACATCTTTGTCATTTTCCTTACGGAGAACGATCCTCCGCATTGTTCCTCCGGGAATGCCGTTTCCCCCCATTCGTTCAATGATGTGTGGCGGCGTATGAACGTACCGCCCATGAGGTTGCAGGTACATGAGGTTGCAGGTAATAGCCATCATCGCCCATCAAAGGCCCTTCTTCGACGGTGAACAGCAGGTAACCACCGGGCCGGAGCGACTGAATCAGCAATCGCATTACGTCCGTCAAATCACCAAAATAATTCAACGTGTCGGCGGCGACGATCAAATCGAACGGTTCGCTGAGTCGCTCGAGGTATTCGACAAGATCGGCCTGGACCAGAGCATCGTATCTGCCTGTTTGCTCAGCGTGCTCGAGCATCTTGTTCGACAGGTCCACGCCCTCGAGGTGCTTGGCGAGTGGCCCCAAGAACCGCCCGACCAATCAAATTCAAAGTGGACATCACGGTGAAGTTTCGATCGAAAACCTATACGTGGCCGAAGGACCACGAGGTGACCGTTACCAAGAGTGGTATGGAAATCGACGTGTCACTGAAGTGGTCCAGCTGTAGTCCAATGTGTGGCACCTGGCTTCGCCAGTTCGGCAAGTGAAGTTGGCCCGTTGAGATTGGGCGAATCGCCGCGGCGAACGCCGCGACAGCGAGCTGAACATAGCGCGATACCTGCTGTCGCCGCCCTCGCGGCTTCGGGAGGTGGTTGAGGCCGTACACCGTGGGCTTGCGCATGCGCGGCCAATCCGAGCGCAATCGCGAATTCGCATCTTGGTGCTTTTGAGCTCAAAGCGTTACAAGTGCCACTCACGAGGGTGTAAATTCTCAGAATTTGCGTCTGATTTTCCGGTTAAATGGCCTGGGTAATGTGAGTGAGATGTGCCGCGAAAATTAGAAAGTCGTAAGATGATTCGCTGGTTGTACCGATTATAGCTCCTAATCCCTTTAACCGGGATGATCTTCTTTACATGGACGATAAGGTTTTGGATTCGCGCAGAGCGACAAGATCGCGTTGGCCCGGCTCACCCCAAAAAATAGGATGTTGTCCACCTCATGGACGTACGAATGCGAATCACAAGTCGCCTGACGATCGGTGCGGTCGTGGTAGTGGCAATGATTGGCTGTCGAGGGGTTCAAGGACCCAAAACGCCTGTCACGACGTATTGGCAAAAACTGGGTATTCCCCAAGCAATGTTGGGTGTCCGTGATGGATTTTCCAATCGAAAAGGAAACCGTCCGGGATTGGAACGCAAGGCTCCTCAAGTGAGGATTGTGGATGCTCCAAAGTTGATCGCAGACCTTGGACTTCCCAAGAGCGACTTGCTTGGTGGCGCAGCGGATGTGAAGATTCAAGAGGATCTCAAGGATCAGAAGATCGAGGCCATCAAGTACCTCACTGAAGTTGGTTGCGGGTGCTACAACGACGACGGATCAATCGAAGCAGCGATGCTAGAATCGCTCAACGATTGCAACGAAGAAGTCCGCCTAGCAGCGGCCGAAGGAATCAAAACGGCTGCTGGTGTGTGCTGTGCATGCAGCAACGGGTGTTCGCCGACGTGCTGCACCGAGAAGATCCAGACCACGCTTACGAGCATGTCGAGTGGCGAAAAGGACGGCTGCTTCAATGAGCCTTCAGCTCGAGTTCGCCAAGCGGCGACAAGTGCCCTGGCCGCGTGCCCTCCTCTAGACAAAACTGGTGGCGACGGAACAGTCGAGCCGGGCGCCGTTGAACCGGGTACGACAAGCGACCTCACGCCGGCCGAACCCTCCGCGAATAACGCGACACTCTTCCAATTCGGTAACTACACTTGGCTTCCAGAGGCGAGAAAGCTGAACAAGCCGACAGCCAAGCCAACTATCAAACCAACCGTCACAAAGAAGAAGCCGCAGGTAGCCGAGAAGCCACTTCCAGCGGTTCGTCCGGAAGCAAAGAAGAAGACATCCGTCCTCGTGGTGAAGCACCGCCCGATTTCAAGTTCCAAGAAATAGGTGCTCGCCTGGCGAGTTTGACGATTCAAAAGCAGCCACTTGCTAAGTGGCTGCTTTTTTTGTGCTCGACGTCACCCCTACGCCGACTCGGTCGAACTTGGGATTCTCGAGGCGCGACTGTTCCGGCTGGAACAACTTACTGTGCGCGGCAAACGACTCTCTCACTCGCTTTGGGAAATTCCGTCAAAGGGCACTCGCCCATCGACCAATCCCTTATGTCCTCTCAAACTTCCTAGTTTATTACGGCGAGTCAAGTTTGCCGATGTCCAAGGCAGCGGAAGGGCCGTCCGAATCCGGTGAGGACGTAATCCGGCATAGACAGGTTTCGGTCAGTACGGTACTTTTCTGCCCCAAACCACAAGTCGCCACTTGCGGATCGAGTGCCGTTGCGGTGCACTGGCGACAAAGTTGCTAGAGACCCTGTCTATTTCCACTACACATCTCTCGAGATCTTCGATGATGGCCAACATCCACAGCAAATTGGCATTGGGAATTCTGATTCTAGGCCTGGCTGTCGGAAGTGGGACAGCCAATGCCGAAAACAAACGCGAGAGCGACGGAGTCAAAGCTCCCAGCGTTCTCACCTTGGTAAATGTCTTCGCCGGCACGTACAGCGGCATTACACCGGGCAAGACCACATCGGTTGAATTGGTCGCCAGCTTCGGCAAACCTGAGCAACGTCTCGACGGTGGCAAGAGTCTGGTGTTCAAAGTCGATTCGGTCGAGGAAATTCGCACATCAATGAAGGCAGGAGTCGTTGACGAGTTGGCGGTAACACTACAAGGACCTCGCTCGACAGAATGGGCCAAAAAAATTCTTGACGTGAAAGGACTGGTTCATGTCGACGTTAATCTGGGCGATCAATCATTTCGGTTGATTCCCGAACGAGGGATTTCCTTAGTCCGGGTTTCCGCGAAATCAGAGGACGTGACCCGCATTCTCATCAGGGCCCCGTCGGCGAAGGACTTAATCGCACGTTCGCGCGATCAGCGGAAGAACGGATTCAGTCAATCGTGGTCTGATCTAATGGCCGCTGTGGCACTGGCCGATGACAAGGACCCGGTCCGCCTTGAATTGTCTGAACTAGCACTTGATCTAGAGCGCTATGATGTGGCGAAATCGCTGCTCGAACGCGTCGACCCTGCAAAACGAAATGCACATTGGAAACTCTTGATCGCCCGGTGGACCGTGGCGATCGGCGATCGTCAGCAAGCTCAAGAGGCGGTGAAATCGGCGATGAACGACGCCGACGTCACTCCTACTATTCGGATGGTGGCCCTCGTGGAACTCGCACGGCTCGAGTCGGAGTCGAAGCAGGGTAATACCGACCAAGCGGCTCAATGGCTCCAGCAAGCATGTGATGAAGCGATGAAAGTGCTCGCCAAGGACCCCGGAAACTCGAACGCCACGAAGACACTCTTCAACGCTCACCTGGAAATGTTGAAAGTGGTTTCAAGTGGGAAGTGGACTCGCCAGAAAGCAACGATGGAACGTTGGCAGACAAACGCCGAAAAACTGGTTCCGCTCGTGATGCTAACCGGTGGCAACATCGGTGCCCGCCAAGATCTGCTCGCGGCGATCATTGCCAGCCGCACGCTATTGGTCGAACCGATGGAGTCGGCCGACTTAGTCAAACGGTTGGAAGACGAAACGATGTCATTGGTACGGAAAGGCGACCCAATTCTTGCTCAACAGGCGAGAAGAAATGCCGCCACGGCCTTGAAGCAAATCGCCATGCGACAACTTCGCGACGGCGCGAACGAGAAAGCGATCAAGACGTTTGAGGGCGCCCTGGCCGCACTGACAAACCAGTCACAACCAGCGCAATTGGAAGCAGCAAATATGCGACGATTAGCCGACGTCTTGTTCGCGCGAGGCGTCGTCGAATCAGTCGGACTGGGCGACCACAAGGCGGCGAGTGTGTGGTTCCGACGCATGCTCTCCGTACTCGATGATCCTCGAGCCCGACCATTTCCGCAGCATGCCATCCTGCGAGGAGATCAACTGGTCAGCGTTGGGGTCAGCTTCTGGAAAATCGGTGCCAAAAAAGACGCGATGGAGGTGACCGTACGCGGCCTGCGGTATATCGAATCGGCGATCGATGTTGGTTGGGCCGATCCGGACGATCGCACGGTAGCTGTGCAGAACTTGAAGGCCATGTCTGAAGCCGAGGGCGACAAAGAGAAGGCGAAACTCTATTCCGCGCAGTTGCAGCGGGATTTGAAACGCTGAGTACGATAAGGCCTCGTAGGCGTTCACCGCACACATTCTCTGTGCGCCTCATGTCTCACGAAGAGACGAGGACCCGAGGCGAGTAGCGACGCTGTACAATATCTGGCCCACCGCAACGCGGTTGCGAGTTTACAGTCGCTGGCAAACCGCTTACAACAAGCGTTGCTGAACTCAATGGTCCATTGTGTTTTCTCACCTCGTCTGCCACGCGAGTCCCATCACATGTTGTTAGTCCTCACTGTTGTATCGGCGGGTCCAGAGGAAGGACGAAAACTGAGTCTCGGAGAGGGTCAGAAGATCGTGGTCGGGCGTGAAGTTCCCGCCGATATTGCCTTCCCGAATGACGGGTACATGTCCGGTCAACATTTCTCGGTGGAAATCGCCGATGGTATGGCCATTCTTCGCGATCTAGGCAGTCGCAATAAGACCAAAGTAAACGGTCAAGTGATCCGGGAGATTTCGTTGACAGCTGGTGATATCATGTTGGCCGGCGGCTCGGAGTTCTTGGTCGATGTACAACAGGGTCGCCAGAAGTTCGATACGACCGACCGCGAATTCAATGCACAGGCACCAGCTCCAGAGCATGGGCAGAGCGACGTATTTGACGAACCCTTCGACAAACCGGCCGACAACTCTAAAGTGGTGATTGGTGAGCCGGGCATCACGGTGGCCAATGTCAACCCGCGCAAGGATGACAATCCGCTACCTCCGCCATCGGCAAAAAAGAAATCGGGAAGTCCCATTCAGTCGATGGCCGGCTCGACTTCACCACTGTTTGGCGGTGGCGCCGGCGGCGAAGAGAGTAGCTTCGGCAGTCCGCTGGACAACTTGGCGGCAGCTGATTCTCGAGTGGGCAAGAGTCCGTTTGCGTCGCTGACTGGTGGAAGCGGGGTGGAGAATTTGATTCCGCCGCCGCCTGTATCGGATTCAGCTCAACCATTCGACCCGCCCTGCCCTTTGACGCTCTAGTCGAAAGCCGCCCAATGAATCACTGCCAACGATACGGACCGAGCGCGATCTGCGTGTTTATCTTGACACTTGCGGTGGTTGGGATCTCTCCAGCATCCCTCAGATCGAGCGAACCCATCGATCAAGACAAAGCGCGGATTGCGATGCGGCGAGTGTTGTCGTTTTATCGCCAGAAAGTCGGTTATCAAGGCGCATACCTATGGCGTTATAGCGCCGACCTCAGTCAGCGCGAAGGCGAAGGCGTCGCGACACGCACCAGTGGTTGGACACAGCCGCCGGGATCACCGTCGGTCGGCGAGGCCTACCTTGAAGCCTGGCGACTTTGTGGAGACGACCACTGCTTGCAGGCTTCGGTGGAAGTGGCACGTGCACTGGTTCGATCGCAGTTGATCTCGGGAGGCTGGAGTTCCCATTTCGATCTGGGGAAGGAAGGTCGCCGCAGGTACGCCTATCGAACCGACCAACCTCGGTCGAGCGGCCGCAATCTTACGACCTTCGACGATAACAAGAGCCAGTCGGCACTCGCGCTTTTGATGCACGTTGATGAGGCGTTAGAGTTTAGGGACCGTTCAATCCATGAGGCGGTCGAGTATGCACTCGACAAGATGTTGTTGGTGCAGTATCCCAACGGCGCCTGGCCACAACAGTATGCCGAACCTGCAAATCCAGATCAGTACCCCGTCAAACGGGCATCGTACCCGGATTCGTGGTCGCGCACGTATCCCCAGAAAGATTATCGTGGTTACTACACTCTGAATGACAACAACATGTCGCATATCATCGACATGTTGTTTGAAGCCTGGCGAATCTACGGACGTTCAGATTGTTTCGACGCAGCGAAGAGAACGGGTGACTTCTTCTTATTGGCGCAGATGCCCGATCCACAACCTGGTTGGGCGCAGCAGTATGACCAAAACATGCATCCCGCCTGGGCGAGGAAGTTTGAGCCCGCGTCAATCACCGGCGGCGAGTCACAGAGCGTCATGAGAGCACTGCTGACCCTGTATCGGTTCACCGCGGATAAGCGGTATATCAGAACCCTCCCTAAGGCGCTGGCGTACTATCGAAAGTCTCGCCTTGCAGATGGGCGACTGGCACGTTTCTACGAGTTACGCACGAACAAGCCGCTCTACTTCACCAAGGACTATCAACTCACCTACAGCGATGCGGACATGCCGACGCATTACGGATTTCAGGTTGGCTCGAATTTGGATTCGATTCAGCGAGAGTTACAAGAACTGGCATCACTACCGGATGACCAACTTAAACCAAGGCAGCACATCACTCGTCCCGCGGTGATGTCTCGTCGATTGGCCGGACAGACTGAGGCGGTGATCGAGGCAATTGATGATCGAGGAGCATGGGTGGAAGACGGGAAAATGCGATACCAGGCCGCGGATGCCCGTTCGGTCAACCGAGTTATTGAGATGAAGACACTTGTTCGAAATCTTGAGATACTCGCCAAGTACGTCGGCGCGATTTCCCGCTAGGAATCTGCTCTGTTCCTGCGAATGATACAGCCTTGTCGAGGCCGTTACGCTATTCCCGCCTCAACGACTGGTTTGGACAAGCCATTTTGCGGACGTAGAATGTCGTAGTTCTTTGAAGAATTGACCTGGTCACTGAGGAAAATAACAACGATGAGACTGGTAACACGAATCGGCCTAGTATTGACGGTCATCATCATGTGGCTCGTTACCGATCTAGCTGCCTCCGAACTGGCGATGGGACTACGCGTGGGCGAGGTGACTCAGGATTCTGCCATTGTCTGGACTCGGGTGACACGTGACTCGGAACGAAAATGGGATGGATACCGCGAGCCAAAAAAACGTGTGCCGAAGGAGAACACCTACACACCTTCGAACATCGATATCGACGACCGCGACGGTGAATCGCCGGGCGCTGTGGGGCAGGTTCGTCTGCACTACGCGACAAATTCGGATCTCGATAACGCGGAGACCAGCCGATGGATCACCGTGGCGGCAGAAGAAGATTACACCCATCAGTTTATTCTAAGATCGCTGCAACCGGCGACGAAGTACTTCGTCAAAATCGAATCACGCGATGTGGGCGCGAGCGCTGCGAGTGCCACGGCGACTGGTTCATTTTCAACTCCCGCGAAAGCGGATCAGTGGCAGGATGTGACATTTGGAGTTGTAACGGGACAGTCGTATTGGGATCTTGACGATCGCCAAGGGTACAACATCTACCCGGCGATGGGCCGCTTGAATCTCGACTTTTTGGTACCCACGGGCGACACCGTTTATTTGGACAGCGAGGCTCCGCGGGCGCGGACGGTCGCCTTGGCCCGTTACCACTGGCACCGTATGTACTCGTTACCTCGCCATGTCGAGTTTCATCGCCACGTTCCAGGCTATTGGGAAGTCGACGATCATGATTCCTGGATCAACGACGGTTGGCCTTCGGGCAAAGCGATTTGGATGAACCCGTTAACCTTTGAGGAGGGCTTCGGCATCTTTCGGGAGCAGGTGCCGATAGGAGAAAAAACGTATCGGACTATTCGCTGGGGAAACGGACTGCAAATTTGGATGGTTGAGGGTCGGCTATATCGATCTCCAAATACGATGCCCGACGGACCGAATAAGACGATTTGGGGCAAGGTGCAGATGGATTGGCTTAAACAGTCGATTCGAGAAAGCGACGCCCATTTTCGAGTCTTGATTAGCCCCACTCCGATCGTTGGCCCCGATCGTGACAAAGGCAAGAAAGACAACCATGCCAACGATTCATTCGCACACGAAGGAAACCATTTCCGCGGGTGGACGAAAGACCAGAATCTGAAGAACTTCTACACGTGTTGTGGCGACCGTCACTGGCAGTACATGTCGATTGATCCCAACAGTGGACTTCGCGAGTTCTCTTGCGGTCCGGCAAGCGACAAACACGCGGGGGGAAATCCCAAACAGCCCGATTGGCAGAAGTTCCTTCGCGTCAAAGGTGGTTTTCTTTCCGTCTCGGTGCGGAAGACCGACGGATTGCCGACCATTGCGTTTCGGCATCACGATGTCCACGGCGAGGTCGTGCACGAGTTCAAGGACGTAGATCACTCTGGCCGAAAGTGACAAAGATGCACTATTGCACGTCCGCGAGTAAACGCGTGCTCGCTTGACTTGCCCTGCTCACTTGCGATTACTGGTATGGTCGTCGCCCCGCAGCCAACGACAACCCTGAATGACGACAACGGCTTGTGAAAGGGCGACGCACGACAGGAAGGCGTTCGACAACAGCGCGACGTGTGCGATCCAACGCGGACTGTTCTGTCGCGTATGCGAGAGTCGAGTGACGATCCGACGTGTCTGGCCAGTAAAAAGGCCGATCTCAGTTTGGACCAGTCCGAGTTCTCCATCCAGTAGAGCGAACACTTCCCGCAACTGTTGAAGCTGTTCGTTGTCGACGCTGCGGTTTGTGCGGATCTCGGTGATTGCCGTGTGAACTTGCGCCAGCATGTCGGAAACCGATACCAGGTGATCGGCCAGGTTCCTGAGGTCTCCTTGGTCGGTCTGACCAGTCGAATCACGCTGCGGACGGAATAGTGGAATCGACTCGACAAGCAACAGTGCACTACTCGCGCTGTGAAGGCTCGATTCCATCGCTTTGACGAATTCATCTGCATGTTCGAGACTGCGGGAAATCTCCTGATTCCATTCGCGAAGAATGGAGGCCAGTTCAGAGTTGCGACGATCGTCGGACAGTTGCTCTACCGTGTCTTCAATGTCGGCCAGATGACCACGTGTTCTCACCAGTAGAACCTTGGCCGATTCACCTTGTCGATGCACAGTTTGGACAACGTGTTCGATCTGTCCAATGGTCGCAGGAATTTCCGTTCTCAACTGATGGGCATTGCTCTGGATTTCCGCCCCAATAAAGGAGCACAACCCGATGCCTAGAATTCCACCCAACACAAGTACGGCGCCAGCGATCGACTTTAGAATGAACACGTGTTTCTCCTCCCGTTTTGCCTGCGAATGCGGGTGACTCCATGTGGCGTGTTTTGATCTCGCGTCACAGGCCCGTTATGGCTCCTTGCCGAGGTCGCACTTTGACAACCATGCCAACAAATCCGCACTTGCCGACACTCCTACTCAACACGACTTTGTCCTCTTCGCCATCGGTCGCTACGCAGTGCTTCAGGCGGATCGGCTCTTGGCAGCTCGGTCGATCACCGCCTGAGCCGCGTCGTTCATCAGCAAGATGGCGATAATGAAAATCAGTAATCCGTTGGAGAAATGTGCACCCGTGCCATCGACTAACAGCTTCGTCGAGATGACTGCCAGAATCGACAGCATGAGAACGCCGAAGTGTTTGTTTCGAGAGATGATTGCACTGATCGGGATCATTCCCCAGATCATGATCACCGATGCCAATAAAATGGCGATCACCATCCACACGAATTGCTTGTCCAAGTCCATGATCGCCACAGCGGCGAACACAGAGTCGAGGCTAAACAGGATGTTCATACTCATCAGGTATCCAGCCACGGCGAGGACTTTCATGAGGCCGACTTGCCCATTTTTTGCCGTCTCGTGTTTGGCGCCTAGTTCTTCCCGAAGCTTGTGGTAGTACTCCCAGATGGCTAACGCCAAAATGATCAGTCCGCCAGCGAACAACACCAAACTCATCCACGTTAAACTGTCCGGATGATCGCTAAACAAGCGGTTGGGAAACCAGCGACTTGCCGGCAGTTTGTTCTCTAGGAAATCGAGACGCGAGAGGCTAAAAAGAAAGCCTATTCGCAATAGAGCCGCGATCACCAAGGCTATCGATCGCCACATCAGGTGTTTCTTCGGCTCGAGGTTGAGCGATTTCAGCGAGAACTCGATCAACAGTCCGTTGTCGATCCCCAATCCGGCACTTAGAAACACGAGCGAAGCAAAGGGTAAAATTACGTCCACATTGGGACCTCTAGCTAGTTATTGACAGTACATCCGACTGTCGAATCGTGTGTGGATATCCTACCCGGATGTTCGACTCACGGCTACGTCGACCAAAGAGTGGACTAGAATACCGTTCGCTCGATCACGTACTTTGTAATTCTCAAGAGGTTGAGTCATGCCCGCGTTCGATGGATTTCCTGCTGGAACGGTCAAGTTTCTCCGAGACCTGAAAAAGCACAACGATCGAGGCTGGTTCAATGCAAACAAGTCTCGCTATGAATCCGATGTCCGTGAACCGGCCTTGGCATTCATCGAAGCAATGCAAAAGCCGATGGAGGCGTTTTCCGAGTGCTTCTACGTCGTAGCGAAGAAGACAGGTGGGTCTTTGATGAGGATCCATCGGGATACGAGATTTTCAAACGACAAGACACCCTATAAAACCAATGTGGGCATTCAATTTCGACACTGTGCTGGACGTGATGTGCACGCTCCAGGATTCTATATTCACATCGATCCGGCTGAGATCTTTCTGGGCGCCGGTATGTGGCGTCCAGCATCCGAACCGCTGTTGGCAGTTCGGCAGAAAATTGCCGACGACCCGGAAGCTTGGCGGAAAGCTCGTGACAATCGGGCCTTCAAGAGTAACTTCAAGCTAGCTGGTGATTTTCTAAAGCGACCGCCCCGAGGATTCGATAGCGAACATCCAATGATTGAGGACCTGAAGAGAAAGGACTTCATCGGAGTATGTCCATTGGAGCGGAGCGATATTGAATCACCGCAATTCGTCAAGCTGGTGATGAGTCGGTTAAAGGCCTCCAAATCGTTGATGGCCTTCATGTGCGATGCGCTCTCTCTGCCTTTTTGATTTCTACTGGCCGCACTTTGGAGTCGTTGGACTATTGCGGGTCGGTTGTGCTGACATTGGCCGGCATCGTCGGGTCTTGTCGTTAGCTTCGCGTGATCTTGGCAGAATCCGAGGCTAGCGCCTTCGGCTCAAATCCGCATTGCCGTGCAACGATGGGGGCAACGCCCAGTGCCACACAATGTCTTCTATTCGGACGCGATCACGGTTTGATCGTTGATCGGTGTGCCCACGGCGTACAGCAATTCAATTTGGGCCGCGTTGTAATCGGCGATCGCCTGAACGTAGGCCAACCGGGCGTTGGCCACATCCGTGACCGATTGCTGCGCTTCCAGTGGAAGTTGAACGCCTTCACGGACACCGAGCAGCGCGGCGTCCATTGACTTTGTGGCGGTTTCCAGACGCGTCTCGGCAGCGGCGATGGCTTTTTGACGAACGCGGCATCGATGGTGGGCGGCGACAACTTGGGCGGCGATGTGATCTCGCTCGATATCGGCTTCCAGACGGGCTTGTCGGTGACGATTTTCGGCAAGCTGCCGACGCGTATAGTTGCCTAGTCCCAAGTTCTCAAACTCCCAAACCGCTCCCAAATCAACGTCGGTCCGGTCGCTGACTTGCTTCCATTGAGATCCAGCTTCGCCGCCGAAAACTCCGCCGCTAAAGCCCACAACGAGATGCGGTAGGTACGGTCGCCAATACTCTCGCGCAACTTCGGCCGTGGTCGCTCGAGTCTTGGCAAATGCGCGTGACAATTCGGGGCGAGCCGCAATCGCTTGTGCCATCAGCTCCTGAGGCGATTTATCGCCGAAGAAGTGCCAGCTAAGCAGTTGATCCTCGCCTGCGGTCAGTACGGTATCGGGCTCTAATCGGAGAACTCGCGCCAACTCGACACCGGCAACGTGAAACTCTTCCTCGCGTCGAAACTCAGTGTGATTCCAGAACGCGAGATCTGCCTTGGCTCGTTGCACGTCGGCCTTTTTGGCCGCGCCGGCCTGGGCGTAGATCTCGGTCAGTTTGACGAGGTTTTCAAAGTCTCGACGGATTTCCGACATTGTGTTCAATGTTGCCTGAGCCGCTACGAATCGTAGATAGCCGTGGGCGGCATTGAGGAGCGTCTGGTTAAAGACGGCCGTGTGATCAGCAACAACAACGTCCACCATGCGGCGTGCTGCCAGCGGTTCGAAGAAAACTTCGGCCAGTGATAGATCGACCATCATCCGCGGCGGTCCGCCACTGCCGCCTGTCAACGGAGCGTTCCCGGTACCGAGTCCACCACCGGTGAAGAAGGAGCCTCTGGTCGACTCGATCACTTCGCCTTCGGTTGCCTGCAAACGCCCGTTGTGTCGGTTGTAAACAAACCCGAGCCGTACGGAGGGCAGCCAACTCACTTCGGCCTGATCGACGCGTGTGTATGCCGCGTCAATTCGCTCGGACGCCAACGCGACTTGCAGGCTATTGGCTCCGGCAAGTTGCAATGCCGTCGGTAGGTCGATTGGAAAGACCTCTGGATCCGTGCCGTTCACCGCGTCTGTGGTCAGTTCAACGTCCTCATTGTATGCAAACTCGCCAGCCGCGATCTCGCAGTGGAGCTCGTAGGCTCTCGATCGGGAGTGTCAGGTCGGTTTGCTCGTCCTGATCTGCCTCGCTATAGACGACGTTTCGCAGCAGGCTCTCCTCGTTGCTCGCTTCGGCCTCGTTCGATTCTAGCGGTGTTTCCCCCGCCTTGTTTTCGTCAGGTGGCGCAGAGAAGAACCCGCCTAAATCGGCTTCGGGTTTCGGGGAACTTGCGCAACCGCTCAACACGACAACCACCGACAACAACACCAATGGCAGGACGTGGCGGAAAACGCGATGACCTGTCAGTGAGTTGTGGACGCGGCGATGTGAATCGCTCGAGCGTATCGGCTTGATGCTACCGGTGATCATCCCTGATTTCCTTGCGAGCTTATTGACTATTCTGTTTCCGGATCCGTCGACGCGATGGTCACTTCATCATCATCAGCCAGTCGACCTCCTCCAGTTGCAACGACCTGGTCGTCTTCAGACAAGCCCATTTTGATTCCGGCGTCTTCTTCGTCTTGGTACTCGATCTCCACAAACTCGCGACGACACTTACCGTTTTCCACGACGTAGACAAAGGACTTGCCCTCGTCATTCTTCAACAGGGCCGATGACGGCACCGTCAGAGATTGGGGGAATTCCATGAGTGTCAACGTGACGTAACCGTAGAAACCGGGTTTAAGACTGTTGTCCTCGTCGTTAGTCAACTCGATTTCGACACGCATCATTCGCGACGTTGTGTTTAACGCGGAGGCAAATCGAGTCACTTTGCCGCGGAAGACCCGGTCTGGCAGCGCTTCGATGCGATCAAAAACTGCCGTGTCCTTTTTGTCCAACCAGCGGACTTCCGCCATCGGCACATCTAATTTGATTCGAACGGAGTCGATTCGGGTTAGAACCAATAGCGGTTCGGCAGCACTGTTCCCTTCGGCCGACTGAATGAACGCTCCGGGATCGACGTTTCGTTTTACGATCAGCCCACTAAACGGCGCCACAATCTTGGTGTACTGCTGCATTGTTTCCACTTGTGCCAAGTCCGCTTCAGCGACCAGCACATCGGCCTCCAACGCTTCTTTGGCGACTTCGGCTTGCTTGACAAGACTCTGCTTGGCGAGTAGCTCGGCATCGGCCGTTCGTTCTCGAGCCTCGGTCGATTTGATCCCCGCTGCGGCGATGTCGATCCGGCTCTGGACCTCATCGAGTATCTTTTCTTCGAGAACGTCGTTGTCGACCAGGTTCTTGAGTCGCTTAAACTCGGCCATATGAAGTGTCAGTTCGGCTTCTTTTTCGGCGCGCTGCGTTTTACTTTCGTCGACAGCTGCTTGACTGCTTTTGACTTCAGCTTCTGCCTGTTTGATTGCCGCATCGGCTTGTCGCACCTTGGCAGAGGCGCTGGCGATGGCGGCCTGTTTTTGGAGACGCTGTTTTGCCAACTCGGGGACATCCAGCGAGGCGAGTACCTTACCTTCCTCGACTCTGTCTCCGATATCAACATAGATCTCGTCCAAGAAACCACCGATCTTGGAATAGAGCGAGGCGG
This sequence comes from Planctomycetaceae bacterium, assembly GCA_012959465.1. Lineage (GTDB taxonomy): Bacteria > Planctomycetota > Planctomycetia > Pirellulales > Pirellulaceae > UWMA-0346. Next base: position 4,174 of record DUDC01000314.1, on the reverse strand, counting down.
ACTCGATGCCTTCCACCGTGCCGGGCACTTCGATGGTGTATGCCAGGTCCTTCCGTTCGACCGTGACCACTTCAACTTCTGCCGGGCCGGTCGGGCCAGCTGTGACCGATCCCGTTTGCTTGTTGCCCATCTTACAACTGTCTGCCGCAAAGAGCGGAGGCAGAAACACCGCCATGCAGAGCCATAGCGTTGCGTTTCGTTGAGGGCGATCAGATTGTTTGGATGACGTTTTCATCGCTTGGATCCTGTGGGTCCGGATCAACCGTTGAGCGGGTTGTCCATTTCATTAGCACGTACAGGCACGGTACGACAATTAGTGAGAGTAACGTTGCACCTAAAACTCCGCCGATGATCGCACGGGCCAAAGGAATATTTGCGTCGCCACCGCCGAAGCCAACTGCCATCGGAGTGATCGCTAACAGCGTGGTCAATGAGGTCATCACGATAGGTTTGAGTCGCACCTTGGCGGCGTCGATGATTGCCGTCCGTGGCGGTGCTCCCTCACGGACTCGCTGGTTCGCAAAGTCGATGAGGATAATCGAGTATTCGACAACGATGCCAGTCATCATGATAATGCCCATCATCGTCATGATCGAGATAGTTCCCTGGGTTACCCAGAGGATTGCCACGACGCCAATAAAGCCGAGCGGCACCGAGAGCAGGATGATGATTGGATCGAGGAAACTGCGGAATTGGGCCACCATGACAAGATAGATCAGCACAATTGCGATACCCAGTCCACTGGCGAACTGTCGGAACGAATCTCGCATTTCACGGACTTCGCCCTGCATGGCCACCTCATACCCACTCCCTTTGAAGTCAGGGCCGTTGACGCTATACGACTCGCCGCGACTTCCCATTTGCAGTTCCAAAACCAAATCGGGATGATCGGCCAACAGCTCTTCCATTTGGGCAACCACGCTTCCCACGTCATACCCGGGAAGTACATTGGCATAGATGTCGGTGACTCGCGTGATGTTGCGGTGATTGATCACCGACGGGCTCGTTTCGGGCTCGATGCTCGCGACGTTTCGCAACAGCACCGGTCGCTCACTTCCATCGCCTGTGATTGGAATGTTGCCGAGAGTCGCCATCGAGTTGATGTCTTCCTCGCGGTACTGCACCCCCATGAAATAGTGATTACCGTTTCTTGGATCGATCCAAAACGCCGGTTTGAAGTTGATCGAACTATTGGTGGCGCTGACCAGATTCTTCATCACGTCTTCGACATTGACACCTTGGTCGGCGGCACGCGAACGATCGACATTGACTCTCAATGCTGGGTAGTCGAGTCGTTGAGCGATACGTACATCTACGGCGCCCTCGACACGCGCAATTTCTTCGCGAATGATCTGGGCAATCTCTTGGGCCGTGTCTAACTTCGAGCCGGTGATTTGAAAATGGATCGGTGAAGGTTCGCCCATGTTCAGCGCGGCCGTCATCATGCCGCCCGTGTCGAAAGCGAAGTCGATCTGCGGGAACTTTCGGTTCAGTTCAATTCGTAAGTCGCCAACGACGTCGAACACACTGGGACGACCCGGCTTATCCTTCAGTTGGACCAGTACAAAGGCATCCATCGGTCCCGTGTTTGGCGTATAGGCTGCTGGCCAGTCCATCAGCACGCCGATGTTCGAGATCACCATCTGCAGGTGGGACTTGGGCTGCTTTTCGCTGCCGACCGCGAAGCTTGGATCTGCTTCGCCGATCTGCGACATGATGACTTGTTCGATCTCAGAGATTCTATCTTCGGTCCGCTCGATACGAGTACCGGATGGTAAGCGAACGTAGATCGTAAACTGGCCTGAATCGACTGGCGGAAATAGCTCCGTTCCCATCGTGCTAAACAACATGACAGCCGCGGCGAGCAGGGCAAACGCGGACGGAACGATCACGAAGCGAGCGGTAATGGCCCAGGAAAGAACCGCACCAAAGGTCTGAGATAGACGAGATTCACGTTCGGTCTCAGGCGCCGGTCCGTTTCGTGCGCGGAGAAAGCGAGCGCAATAAGCCGGAACGAGCGTCATCGATATGAGAAACGAAACGACAATTGCGAACGTGGCGGCGATAGCCAATGGAGTAAAAAGAAACCTCGCTAGACCCGATAGAAAGACGATCGGATAAAATACAACACAGAAGGTCAGCGTCGACACGAAGATTGGAGTGGCTACTTCCTTTGTTCCATCCAATGCGGCTTGCAGAGGGACCTTCCCCATGCGGACGTGTCGCACCACATTTTCTAACACCACGATCGACTGGTCGACCAAGATGCCGACAGCTAGCGCCAATCCTCCCAAAGTCATGGCATTGATCGTGTCGCCGGTGTAAAAGAGCCCGACAATCGCCGCCAGAATGGAGATTGGGATGGCCAGAAAAATGATGATCGACAATTGAATGCTGCGTAAAAATAACAGGACTACTAGACCGGCAAACACGGCTCCTAGGCCCGCTGCGATTTGAAGTCCCGTGATACTCTTGCGAACGCCCAACGATTGATCCATCACCACGCTCAAGACCAACGATTGCATCTTGGGGTCGTCCGAATTCATGTCCTTGAGTCGAGACTGAATTCGTTCCAAGCGGTCCTTGATCGCGTTGACGATCTCGATCGTATTCGCGCCCGGTTGCCGATAGATCGGAATGTAGACTTGTCGCTTGCGATTAATGCGGACGACGTTGCTCTGTATTTGACCGGCGTCTTTCGCCTCCCCGACATCCTTCAATAGGACCAGCGCTCCGTCCACCTTGCGAATGGGCGTCTCGTTGATTTCCTCGACCGTTTCGGTGAGTGCATTGGTGAGGATCTGGTAATCGAGTTGGCCGATCTTTGCGTTACCGGCCGGAATCAAGACGTTGTGTTCGAGCAACGCTTTGTGAACATCCATCAACGAGAGACCGCGGGCCTCTAGTTTTTCGCGGTCTAGGTAGCAGAGAATTCGCCGCAGTCGTCCACCGTAAACGGCCGGTGCGATTACGCCAGAAATGGCCTGTAGACGATTTCGCAATTCGAAATAGGCGATGTCGTACAGCTCTTTCCCGTTCATCTCGGGATTCGATACTGTGACGAGGCATAGCGGCACCGATGCGGTTGGATCGAACGGCATGACCATCGGCGGCACAGTTCCCGGCGGCAAATAGAACATGTCGCTAACCGCATAGCTGGTCACTTGCGACATCGCCGTGTCCAGTGTGATGTCTTCGCGGAAGAAGTCCTTGACGATGCAAACTCCCGGCATCGCCTTGGCCTCTTGGTGCTCGATGCCGACCGATTGACCGGTCCAGCGCTCGAGTCGGCTCATGATGTCACGTTCCATAACTTCCGGGGGCATTCCCGGATAGAACGTAACGATCTGTACCGCCGGCGTCTTGAAGATGGGTAACAGGTCGGCTGGAATCTGCTGGTATGACGTGATACCCACAACGACGACTGCGATCGCCATCACGACAATGAGGTATGGATTGCGAAGCGCACCTGCAATCATGTCACTAATGCTCAGACCGGTTGTGTCGACCAATGGGAAGCCTGCGATCGCGCAATTCCCTCTACGTCAACAGATGTCGACTGTTAAAGTTTGCCGGATGAGCAAAAGATCCGAGATGTTATTATTGTCGCGATTATTTGCGTGCCACGGTAATCTAGCTGGAATAGGTAATAAGTAGGTCACTTTCGTCGAAAGTGACCTACCGCATCGACTACATTGGGCATGTCATGACACACGCCAAGACCACATTACTGCTGATCACTCTATCGATCTGTTTCTCTGCCGTATTACGGGCTCAAGAGACGGAGCGGAGGCCAAATCGCAGTGCGAGTGTTTCGTCGCGGGCACGGGATGAGGTCCTGGCGACGTTGCCGCCCATCCGTTCGTTTCTCAACGCACCGTCGGATCGATTCCTGGTGGATTTGGACGTTGTACGGTCCGGACATCCCTACAAGGGAAAAGACGCGCGTCGTCCACATACGGGTGGCCACATCTATTTCAAGCGTCCGGAAAAGCCAGTGACTGCGGCAGAAGTGAATCGTTTCCCGGCGATCTATGCCGTGGCCGATGGAGTCATCACGCGAATTGATTACTCGTTTAGGTTGCGTGAGATCAAGGTGTCCGATAGTCGTCGCCGCGCCTCGAATACCAGATACGGCGTTGGGCTCATGTTCGCGACCTCTGCTGGTAAGGGC